>CAZSWI010000279.1:0-5233 GCA_964610635.1 uncultured Acidobacterium sp. | reverse complement strand
GCGTCCTGCGCAAAGTAAGTCACAATAAAACCCGCGCCGGCACGTCGAATCGACAGCAGCGACTCCATCATGGCCCGTTGCGGCTCCAGCCAGCCCCGCGCGAACGCCGCCTGCAGCATCGAATATTCCCCTGAAACCTGATACGCCCCGATGGGCACATCGAACCGCTCCCGAGCCGCGCGGATCACATCGAGATACGGCATGGCCGGCTTCATCAGGATCATGTCCGCGCCCTCTCCCAGGTCCAGATCGATTTCGCGCATCGCCTCACGCAGATTGGCGGCATCCATCTGGTAGCTGCGCCGGTCGCCAAATTGCGGAGCCGAGTCCGCCGCCTCGCGAAAAGGACCGTAAAAGGCCGAGGCAAATTTTGCGGCATAGGAGAGTATCGGCGTCTGCTCGAATCCCTCGTCATCCAGCGAATCGCGGATCGCCGCCACGCGGCCATCCATCATGTCGCTGGGCGCCACCACGTCGGCTCCGGCACGCGCCAGGGAGACGCCTGCCTTTGCGAGCAACTCCAGGCTTGAGTCGTTTTCAATTTCGTATTCGTCGCCGAATTTTCCGTCCGTCCGTTTCACGATGCCGCAATGGCCATGCGAGGTGTACTCGCACAGGCAGACATCGGCGATCAAGACCAGCTTTTTGGCCGCGGCGGATTGTTTGAGGGCCCGCAGCCCGCGCTGCACAATTCCGTTTTCGTCCCAGGCCCCGGTTGCCTGCTCGTCCTTGGTTTCCGGAAGACCGAAGAGCAGCAGCCCTCCGATGCCGAGCGCCGCGGCCGCTTCGGCTTCCTTCACCGCCTCGTCAACGGAGAGATTGAAGACTCCGGGCATCGAGCCGATCTCTCGCCGCACACCTTCGCCCGGGCAGAGAAACAGCGGCAAAATCAACGCGCTCGGCTCCAGCTTGGTTTCGCGCACCAGCAAACGCAGCGGTTCGTTGCGGCGCAGCCGGCGCAGCCGGGTGATGGGGAATTCCATGGAGCCATTGTAAGGGGCTTGAATAATCTGCCGCTGGCTCAGGAAGTCGCGATCTGGTCGTACTCTTGCCCTGATGCGCTCGGCAGCAACACCCACAGCGTATAGATGGCCAGCGCTGTTCCGGTGAACGGCCGGATCAGCGTCAGGAATGCCGTGACGAGGGCCAGCGGGCGCGCCCAGGATGCACGGCGCAGCAAGGCGATGCCGGTGACGACGCACAATAGGGCACGCGCCAGCAGAATGGTGGTCACCAGAGGCACGAACCAGGCCATGTGCGAGAAGGGAAATCCGTAGAAGCCGTCGAAGCCGTGGCCGAAGGGGAATCCCCAGTCATGAGATATTCCCGACAGGATCCCGACGGCGACGACCCAGTGCAGCAGCGTCCAGCCAGCGTAGGCGATCCACAGGATGCCGAGCGTGTGAACGTGGCGATGAACGCGAGTCCATATCCAGGGCGGTGGCGTTGCGGTGGCGATCGGCATCACCTGACGGCCGCACCTTGGGCAGATGGGTTGATAGGGATCCATAGGCTGACCACATGCGCTGCAGAACATGGCTCGCACCTCCTGGGGACACTGATTAGTTACGCAAATGGGCAACGTCCGGTTCCGGACAATCGTCCGATTTCTTCCTCGCCCTGATAGTCTGTTTTCTTGCGGGTTAACGTGGAGATCGCATGTCCTGGTTCAGACGGGAAGACAGCAGGATTGAGTCGGGGGCGAACCGGGTACGGACCGAGGGCCTGTGGACGAAGTGCGAAGGGTGTGGCCAGGCGCTGTGGAAGGCGGATCTGGAGGCGAACCTTCAGGTTTGTCCGAAGTGCGGCGAACACGGCCGGATCAGCGCGCAGGCTCGCATCAGCAGCTTGCTGGAGCCAGGTTACGAGTGGATCGACGGCAACCTGAAATCGACCGACCCGCTGCAATTCTTTGATCTGCGGCCTTATAAGGACCGGCTGGCGAAAGCGCGGTCGGAAACCGGGCTTTACGATGCGATCGTCAACGTCCAGGGATTTCTGGGGCCGCACCGGGTGGTCCTGAGCGTGATCGAGTACAGCTTCATTGGCGGCAGCATGGGCGCAGTAGTCGGTGAGACGATTGCTCGGGCGATCGACCGGGCGCACGATACGCGGCAACCGCTGATTACTGTGGCCGCGTCGGGTGGAGCGCGGATGATGGAAGGCATCGTGAGCCTGATGCAGTTGGCCAAGGTTTCAACCGCGCTGGCGCGTCTGGATGATGCGCGAGTTCCCTTCATTTCGGTGCTGACCGATCCCACTACCGGCGGCGTGACGGCGAGCTTTGCCATGCTGGGCGATCTGAACATTGCCGAGCCGGGGGCGCTGATCGGGTTTGCCGGACCGCGGGTGATCGAGCAGACTATTCGGCAGAAATTGCCGGAAGGCTTCCAGCGGTCGGAGTTCCTGCTGCAGCATGGCTTTCTCGACGCCATCGTTGCCCGGCATGAGCTGAAACCTTACCTGGTGCGGGCTCTCGATTTTATGGGTGAACCGAAGGCTGCTTGAAGTGCCGAGCAGGAACAGCGCAATCGCCAGTCCTGCTTCCGATGTTTTTGTTGTCATTTGTTAGCCTCGCTCCTGAAAATCGATGACCCTGAGGTCACCCTGGTGAACATAGCGAGGGGAGGGGGAGGCTGGATATCTTTCGGCTCCTGAAAGATTTGCTAAAAGGGGGGTGGAGTCAGGGGGACGGGGTCTGCGTGCGCTGGTTTGGAGGCTGAGGACCAGGAGCGTCCTGGGGGCTGGGTCAGGGTCCGACGCGCAGGATTTCTTTGCCGGGGACAACGGCAATGGCGGAGCCGGATTCGGCGGTGAGCAGCGCTCCGGCCATGGAGCTGAGAGCCACGCCTGGCGGGACAAAGAGGAGGCCTCCTCCCGAGCGGTCGACCTGGACTTCGCCCACGTTGACCGGTTTGCCGGTGCCTTTTTGGTAGAACCACAACTGGAACGAGCCGTCTGGCTGAAGCGGAGGAAGGTCGCGGGCGACGAGGAGCAGGCCTGCGTCGTCTTTCCAGAAGACACGGGCGGAGGCATCGGCGCCGGGGGCCGGCTTGAGGTCGAGTTGCGACAAGGGTGCCGACTGGAGGAGGGCGATCATGCGGTCGTTGAAGGCGGGGCGGGCGGATTTCTCTTTTTCAAACAGGGCGACCTGGAGTTGCGCCTGACGGAGGCTTGTTTCGAGGGCATGGGCCCGGAGTTGAGCGCGAAGGAGCTGATCCTGGGTCGTCTTGAGAGCCTGATCGGCAGCGGTTTTTTCGGCGCGCAGTGTGTCGATTTCGTGCTGGAGGGCGGTGATGCGGGCCTGGTCCTGGGCAGTTAGAGTCGGCTGGCCGTTCGGAGCTTCGGATTTTCCGGGTAGCACCGGAGACAGGGCTTCCACGCGGCGGGCCTGGTCGAGTTTGGTTCGTGCGTGCTGGAGCGCGATCGCCAGGCCGAAAGCGATGAACGCGCAGGCTGCGGCCAGGAGCCATGGAGTGAATGCCCAGATTGGCGGCCGGAGCTTCCCGGGCTGCCGAGCGGTGGAGATCGGGATGACTGCCGCTTCGCCTTTCAGCCTTTGCCGGAAGCGGTCTTCTGCGCCTGGAGACATGGGCACTTCGGGAGCCAGGGTTGCCATTCCGGCGACAAACGCGTGGGCAGATTGCGAGAGCTGAGCGCACACATCGCAGCCGTATGCAAGGTGCGCGGCCATGGCGCGCATCTCCGCTTCGTCCAGAACGCCGAGGGCGAAGAGGTCCCAGTCCTGATAATGCTGGCTAGCGCGGGGGTTCATTGGTTCACCTTGCGTTGCGCGCTCATGGCGGCTCTCAGCTTGTTGAGGCCCAGGCGCAGACGAGTCTTCACCGTACCGAGCGCCTCATTGAGGGTTTCGGCGATCTCGGAGTGCGTCATGCCTTCGAAGTACGCCAGTTCCACAGCGGTCCTCTGCTCGGGCGGAAGGGTTTCGAGCGCCCCTCGCATGTTGCGGGCCAGGAACGGGTCCGCAAGAGCCAGAAGATCGGATTGCGCCATCGCCGCTGAGGGAGCGGTCATATCGTTGAAAACGTCCTCAACGGGCCGGCGGTTCTCTTTTCGTTTGCGATCGAGTGCGAGATTGCGAGTGACGGTATACAACCAGGCAATGAGGATTCCGCTTTCCGGGCGGAACATCTCAGGATGCTGCCACAGTTTGCAGAAGACATCCTGAACGACTTCTTCCGCAGCGCCGCGATCGGCGAGGAGGCGGAAAGACACGGAGAAAAGCCGCTGCCCGTAAAGACGATAAAGTGCGGTTACAGCTTCGGGGTCGCGCAGGCGAAGGCGCTGGAGGAGTTCCGATTCTTGCGGATCCTGGGTCACCGGCGCTTTGCTCGGGTGCGTGCTGGAGTCCACCTTCAACTGCGAGATTCAGTGGTCGGGGGCTGCATTGGATTGTAAACCGCTGATGGGGCTGGAATGGACCGTCTATCGGGGGTTAAACCGCAGAGATTGAGATCCGGGCCTACTCGTGCTATCCGCCGTTGCGCCTGAAACGTCGGGGGATTCAGTCACGTCCCGTGCAGAGGGATAAGGGACGGATCACACCGGGTTGAAAGCATCAGAGGGTCAGGGTACACTCCATATAGGACCTCTTTAGTCGTATATTGTGTTGCGAGAGGGCTTGATGTCTGCGGGCCGCGCCCGATCGGGCGGGCAAGCGGTGCTCGAGTGGGCGGGTGATCGAATCTATGAGAATTGCGGGAGAGATGCATGAGCACTGACATGAATGTCGTCCACGAGATGGCCGCGAAGGACTATGAGTGGGGCTTCGTCACGGACATCGAGGAGGACCGGATTCCCAGGGGGTTGGGCGAGGACGTTATCCGGCTGATCTCGGCGAAGAAGCAGGAGCCCGAGTTCATGCTGGAGTGGCGGCTGAATGCGTATCGCTACTGGGCGAGCCAGGCGAAGGCGGACGCGGAGCCGAAGTGGGCGAATGTAACATTTCCTCCGATTGACTATCAGGGAATTACGTACTATTCCGCGCCGAAGCAGAAAAAGACGCTGAATAGTCTCGACGAAGTGGACCCGGAGATTCTGCGCACGTACGAGAAGCTGGGGATTCCTCTGGCGGAGCAAAAGCTTCTGGCCAATGTTGCCGTGGATGCTGTGTTCGACAGCGTGAGTGTGGCTACTACGTTTAAGGCGAAGCTGGCAGAGGCGGGCGTGATCTTCTGCTCGTTTTCCGAGGCGGTGCAGAAGCATCCTGATC
>CAZSWI010000278.1:0-5239 GCA_964610635.1 uncultured Acidobacterium sp. | reverse complement strand
CGGAGCACGTGGCGTATCTGACGCAGACCACGCTGTCGCTCGACGAGTCGCACGATATTATCCAGGCGCTGAAGCTGAAGTTTCCCAAGATTGTCGGGCCCCATTCGCAGGACATTTGCTATGCGACGGAAAATCGGCAGGTCGCGGTGAAGAACGTGGCTCACAGCGCCGATCTGGTGCTTGTGGTGGGTTCGAACAACAGCTCGAACTCGAACAGACTGGTCGAGGTTTCGCGGAATCTGGGAACCCAGGGCTATCTGATCGACAATGCCGAGGCGATTGATCCGGAATGGCTGCTCGAGGTCAGGAATGTCGCGGTGACGGCGGGGGCTTCGGCGCCGGAGATTCTGGTCGAAGGGGTCATTGAATACCTGAAGCGCAACGGCTTCGGGACGGTCGAGGAAGTTGAAGTCATGCCGGAAAATGTCCGGTTCGGACTTCCTCCTGAGATCGTGCAGGCGATCCGCTCCGCGCCGGCGCCGGCGCAGGTCTAATCGGACAGCGCGGACTTCGAAATGGCAAAACTGGGAACACCTGGGAGCTTTGGTTTTCTCGAACAGCATGAGCACACCTTTTGAAACCGTCTGGCCCGGAGCGGCAACTCCCACCGGGAGTGCTGCCGCACCAGCGGAGGTTCGGCCGATTTCCGCCAGCGTGAAGTTTGGACGGATCGATGCCTCTCCTGAAGAGGTTGCGCGGGGCATAGAGCGGGCACGGGAGTCGCTGCTGGCGCGACAGCATCCGGAGGGTTACTGGAGCGGGGAGCTGGAAGGCGACTCGATGCTCGAGGCCGACTACATCTTCCTCCACGTGCTGCTGGGCACGGGGGATGAGGGGAAGATGAACCGGGCACTGGCCGAGATCATGCGCTACCGGAACGACGATGGGAGCTGGCCGCTCTTTCCTGGCGGTCCGGGGAACATCAGTCTTTCGGTGAAGTGTTACTTCGCCAACAAGCTCATGGGCGTTCCGGCCGTCGAGCCGCATATGGCCCAGACGCGTGAGTGGATCCTGGCGCATGGCGGCGTAACGGCGTGCAATACATTTACGAAAATCTACCTGTGCGCGCTGGGGCAGTACGAGTACAACTCGGTGCCTGCGATTCCGCCGGAGATCGTGCTGTTTCCAAGCTGGTTCTGGTTCAACATCTACGAAATTTCTTCGTGGTCGAGGGCGATCCTGGTTCCCCTCTCGATCGCGTACGCGAAAAAACCCTATAAGAAGATACCGGCCGAGCATGGAATCGGCGAGTTGTTTGTGGGGGGCCGGGAGAACGCCGACCTTCGGCTGCGCTGGGATCGCGAGCACATTTTCGGCTGGCGCAATTTCTTTATTCTCTGCGATCGCCTGACGCACTGGTTCGAGCTCGTACACATTCGTCCTCTGCGATCCGTTGCGCTGAAGAAAGCGCAGAAGTGGATGCTCGAGCGGCTGGAGATGTCCGATGGCCTCGGCGCGATTTACCCGGCCATTCTGAACTCGATCATTGCGCTGCGGTGCCTCGGGTATTCGCTGGACGATCCCCAGGTCATTCGCGCCATGGATGAGTTTGAAAAGTTGGGGATCGACGAGCCGCGCGGGACAAACGATTACCAGGAGCCGACGTTTCGCATGCAGCCGTGCCTCTCGCCGGTGTGGGATACAGCGCAAGCCGTGTACGCGTTGGGCGAGGCGGGACTTGACCGGAAGGATCCGCGGCTGCTGAAGGCCGCCGATTGGATGCTGTCGAAGGAAGTGCGCCACAAAGGCGACTGGGCAGTCAAGAATCGCCGCGCCGCGCCGGGCGGATGGTACTTCGAGTTTAACAATGAGTTTTATCCGGATGTCGATGATACGGGACAGGTTCTTCTTGCCTTGAACAAGGTGGATAATCCCCGCGAGCGCTACCAATACGATGTCTGCCAGCGAGCCATCGACTGGGTCTTCTCCATGCAGTGCCGCAACGGCGGCTGGGCCAGCTTCGACAAAGAAAACACGAAGATGATCTTCCAGCACATCCCGTTCGCCGACCACAACGCGATGCTCGATCCGCCTACGGTGGACATCACCGGTCGCATTCTCGAGATGCTGGCGACCTATGGCTATACGCGCAAGGACCGCCGGCTGGAGAAGGCCATCAAGTTCATCTACTCCGAACAGGAAGCGGACGGCAGCTGGTTCGGGCGTTGGGGCGTGAATTATCTCTACGGCACGTATCTGGTGTTGCGAGGCCTCGAGGCGATCGGCGTATGGAACCACGAGCCGCAAGTCCAGCAGGCGGCGGAGTGGGTCCGCTCGGTACAGAATGCCGATGGCGGCTGGGGCGAGAGTTGCAACAGCTACGACGATCCGGTTACGCGCGGAGTCGGCGCGAGCACGCCTTCGCAAACCGCGTGGGGCATCCTGGGACTGCTGGCGGCAGGCGATACCCGCAGCGACTCGGTGGCGAAGGGCATCAAATGGCTGCTGGCAAAGCAGCAAAACGACGGCGGGTGGGATGAGAGCCTGGGCCAGGGCAAGACTCGCCAGGCGATCTACACCGGTACCGGTTTTCCTCGCGTGTTTTATCTGGCATATCCGTTGTACCGCGATTATTTCCCGCTGCTGGCACTGACCGATTACAAGCGGGCGATGGAGAAGGCCGATTAGCTGGCTCGGCAAAAACAGGTCCCTCCGCTCCGCACGCCAACCACAGCGTGCTCCGGTCGGGATGACAAAGCTATCTAACGGAGGAAGGATCTGAATGGCTGTACCTGTATCGCAGGCGTGGACGGTAGCAACGTACGTTCTGACGCAGAAGCTGAAGGGACGAAAGCGGTTTCCGCTGGTCACGATGCTGGAGCCGCTCTTCCGCTGCAACCTGGCTTGCGCCGGCTGCGGCAAGATTCAGTATCCGCCACACATTCTTAAACAGGAGCTCACGCCGGAGGAATGCTTCCGAGCGGTCGAAGAGGCCGGCACGCCAATGGTTTCGATTCCCGGCGGCGAGCCGCTGCTGCATCCGCAGATCGACAGGATAGTTGCGGGCCTGGTTGAGCGGAAGAAGTACGTGTATATGTGCACAAACGCGCTTCTCCTTAAAGAAAAACTTTATCTGTTTAAGCCCAGCAAGTATCTCTCGTTCTCGGTTCACCTCGACGGGCAGCGCGAACATCATGATTTCTCTGTCTGCCGCGAGGGCGGGTACGACATCGCGATGGAAGGGATCAAGGCCGCGATCGCGGCTGGCTTCCGGGTAACCACCAACACCACGCTGTTCGATGGAGCCGATCCGAACTCGGTGCGGGCGCATTTTGACGAGCTGATGGACGTGGGCGTCGAGGCGATGATGGTGGCGCCCGGCTATACGTACGAGAAGGCGCCGGATCAGAAGCATTTCCTGGGGCGCGCGCGTTCGCGCCGGCTCTTCCGGGCGATTCTTTCCAATCGCAAAAAGAGCTGGAAGTTCAACGCGAATTATTTGTACCTCGAATTCATCATGGGGAAGCGGGACTTCAAGTGCACGCCGTGGGCGATGCCGACGTTCAGCATCTTCGGCTGGCAGAAGCCCTGCTACCTGCTGCAGGACGGCTACGCCGACACCTTCCAGGAGCTGATCGAGGCGACGAACTGGGATAACTACGGGACCGAGAGCGGCAATCCGAAATGCGCGAACTGCATGGTGCATTCCGGCTACGAAGGCACCGCGGTGAACTACACGTTTGGGTCGCTCAAGGGATTGTGGGAGACCGCGAAGGCGATGACGAAGCTCTATCCGGACAAGGGTGCGCTCGATCTGCTGCATGAGCCGGTGAAGCCGGTGCACAGCTTCAATCCTTTGGTGCAGATTAATGCCCAGATTGAGACGCATCTCAGAGTCGAAGAGGAAACTCGGGTATGACAGGCCGGCCGGCTGCCATGGATCCAAACAGCGTCGAGGTGATGGAAGGCCGCCATCGCGAGCAGCTCGAGGGCTGGATTCCGTCGCTGGCCACCGAGGACGACGTCCGGCAGGCACTCGAGAAGGCGTTCGACTATCGCGGCGATGTGACGCTTACGCTCAAGGATGGCCGCGTCGTTCACGGCTATGTGTTCGACCGGCGCACCGGCGCGACTCTTCAGGACTCCGCCGTGCGGGTGATTCCATCGGAAGAGCGAACGAAGCTCAGCATCCCTTATTCCGACATTGCCGCGCTGGCGTTTACCGGGCGTGACAACGCCGCGGGTCGCACCTTCGAGGCCTGGATCAGGAAATACTGGGAGAAGAAGGCCGCGGGCGAGAAAAACATCGCGATCGAACCGGAACGGCTGTAGGCGGCTCGATATCTGGATCGCGCTCATATCCAACCGGCACGTTCATCAGCAAATAGCCGCCGAAATGGGTCAGAGCGTCGACCAGGACACAATAGCGTTCTGTCGTGTCACTGAGCGAGGTATGGCGGCTGCTGGGAAACCAGATTTCGCGAGGTCTGAATGCGTGGCTGGATGCCTCCCTCGCGGCGTTCGCGGCACACGCGAGCGCGACGATTGTCACGCTTTCACACGCGGCTGACCATCGGGACCAGTCGGAGCCAGGCAAACCGTTGCTCGTCGCTGAAGGCTGAGCCCCCTAAAAATATTTCGAGCACCTTTGCCCCTTTTGTCCTCTCGCTGCGCGTTCTCCAGTGAAGGCGGTCAACAAGGCCGCTATCCAAAAGGAGAGACCACCATGAAATCCAGCATCCGCAGCTTCGTCCTGGCCGCCTTCGCGGCCGCAACCATCCTCGCCACCGCGCACAGCGCCTCTGCGCAGATCTATTCACACAACACAAGCAACGACTACACATTGTCGAATGGGAACGTAACGGTCAATGCCGTGATCGTCGGGCAGTCCGGGAACTTTACCATTGGCGGCCAGCAAGCGGTCGCCAATAACAGCAGCCAGTCAGCCTATGTATGGTGCTGGATGTCGCCTGGGGCAGGCAGCTCCACACCGCTGCCGTACGGACTGACCTCCTCAGGAACGATTCCGGCTGGCGGGATGCTCACGCTTTCGTTCTACGGATGGTACAGCGTCTCGGGGTCAACGGAACTGTACCTCGTGTGCCGTACGACGAACACCTCGGGCGAAATTCTGTCAGCCATCGGCAATATCACGGCAGCCAAGGTGCCGTAACCTTGGCGCGCTCCTCCTGGGGCTCGGGCGGGTGGCCCATTCAAGCCCGCCTTTGGCTTGAGTGGGCTCGGGGCGGGTGGCCCATTCAAGCCCGCCTTTGGCTTGAGTGGGCTCGAGGCGGGTGGC
>CAZSWI010000277.1:0-5258 GCA_964610635.1 uncultured Acidobacterium sp. | reverse complement strand
CGCGGCTGGTGGAGGAAGGACTGCGGCGGTCGGAGTTTGCGCTGATCGATTTTCGCGATTCACCCGTGGGGCGGCAGGCTTACATCCAGGGAAGCACGCTGGCGGTGTGGGAAGTGATGATGATCGTCCGCGCATTCAAGGCCAACGCGAAGAAGGCAGCGGAGTATCTGGAGTGGCCTGAGTTCAGAGTGCGCGCCGCGGTGCACTACACCGAGGCGTATCCGAAAGAGATCAACGAAGCGCTGGCGGAGAACGATGCCATGGACTTCGATGCGCTGAAGAAGATTCTGCCGAATCTTGAGTTGTTGCGCGTGCCAAAGAGCGTGCGAAAAACAGGGTGATCGGGATTCAGCAAAGAAAGTCTCCACATGATCGGCTTAATCCTTGATGAGCACCTGTCGCCGAAGATTGCGTCGGGATTGCGCGATCTGGGCTTGCCGGTTCCCGTGCATTCAATGAATGAATGGGAGGGTGGAACATTTCTGGGAAGCCCGGACGCTGAAATACTTGCTGAGGCCGCACGGCAACAGCTCACCCTGGTGACCTACGACTGCAGAACGATTCCGATTCTTCTAAAGTCATGGCGAGAGCAAGGCCGCAGTCACGCTGGCGTCATCTTCGTCAGCCAACGAACGGTGTCGTCGGGCGATATCGGATCGTTGGTGCGAGCCCTGGCTTGGATTTTTCGCGAGTTCGGCAGCGCCGACTGGACGGACCGACAGGATTTTCTGCGCTACGTTTGAGCGCAGCTATATAACAACCAGGCGCCGGCGATCAGCAGCACCGGCGAACTCATGACACCGGCCATCCATCGGCGGTAGACGATGGAGGCTCCAATGTGGAGACACCCGTTGCCGATTCCCACGAGGATGGCGAGCGGCAGCGCGACGACGCGAATCCAGTGAACGCCGTGAAACGCAAGCGGAGAGAGCAGAAGCAGGAGGCAGACGCCCGCCGAGAGGAGACCGAGGAAGCTGCGGAGGGTGAAGACCGGCGGGAAGGGAATGTGCAGGCGCCGGCGGATGGCAAGCGCGTTCGGATTGTATGTGGCGAGAAAATCGTGGGAGGCTTCGTCGGCAACGTGCAGCGCGAAGGCGAGCGCGAAGGCGATCCACGCCAGGCCGAAGTTCCAGTAGAGCGTGGGGTGCGGCATCGAGGCAAACATCGTACGTGTACCTTCCGACGAATGAGTGTACGCCGAAAAGGGTCGGGACGAGGTGGTTTCCGATGGTGGCCGGGCAAGGATGTTTACACTAAGAAAGCGCGTTGTACCAGACCTTTTCGACCCTAACTAAATCGTATCCGGAGGATGAATGCATCTTCGCTTTCGCCCGATGTTTGGGCTGATTTTCGCCGCCGTTCTTTCACTCGGCACAACTGGGGCCGCTCAGACTGCTCCCGCACCGATCAAAATTACCGCTGACCTGACCGACGCGCCGCGCAAGATCATTCATGCGCAGATGACAATTCCGGTGAGTCCTGGTCCGCTGACGCTGCTGTACGCGAAGTGGATTCCTGGCGAGCACATGCCGGATGGGCCGGTCGACAATCTCGCGGGGCTGTTCATCACGGCGAATGGACAACAGCTGTCGTGGGTGCGCGATGACGTCAACATGTATGCCATTCGCGTGACGGTGCCGCCCGGAGTAACGCAGCTCGATGTGAAGGACGATTTTCTGGCGACGGCGGCGGCTACGGGATTCTCAGCTGGCGCCTCGACGAGCGCGAACCTGGCGTTGTTGAGCTGGAATGAATTGGTGCTGTATCCCGCCGGCCATGCGAACGACTCCGACATTGATGTACAGCCTTCGGTGATTCTGCCGCCGGGGTGGCAGTACGGCACTGCTCTTACAAAGACGGGCGGGGATGCTTTGCACGTGGACTTCGGGACGGTTTCGCTGGAGCAGCTGATCGACTCGCCCTTGCTGACAGGGCGGTATTTCCTCGAAGTGCCGCTGGCGCCGGAGATCGTGCCGAAACACTTTCTGGATGTGGCTGCGGATGGCCCGGAGGATTTGAAGCTGACGCCGGAGACGATCAATGCGTACAGCAACCTGGTGCGCGAGACGGGGGCGCTCTATCAGTCGCGGCACTACGAGAGCTATCACTTTCTGGTGACGGCCAGCGATCAGGTGGCGCACTTTGGCCTCGAGCATCATCAGTCGAGCGACGATCGGGTGCCCGAAAAAACATTCGTCGACGACAACCTGTTGCTGTTGTCGGCCGACTTGTTGCCGCATGAGTTCACGCACTCGTGGAACGGGAAGTATCGGAGGCCGGCGGGCCTGGCTACGGGCAATTACGAAGACCCTATGAAGGGAAATTTGCTGTGGGTGTATGAGGGGCTGACGAACTACCTGGGCAACGTGCTGGCTGCCCGGAGCAAAATTGAAACCGCCGCGCAGTATCGCGATTATCTGGCCAGCGACGCGGCGATGCTCGATTATCGTCCGGGGCGCACGTGGCGCGACCTGCAGGATACTGCGACCGCTGCGCAGCTTTTGTATGAGACGTCGGACCAGTGGGACAATTGGCGGCGCAGCACGGATTACTACGCCGAGGGCGACCTGGTCTGGCTCGACGTGGATACGACGATCCGCAAGCTGACGAAGGATAAGAAGAGCCTCAACGATTTCCTTGCTGCGTTTGAAGGGTTGGGTGGCAACACCCTGCCGAAGGTTGTGCCCTACACCTTCGATGACGTGGTGAGTGGTTTGAATAATGTGGTGGCGTATGACTGGGCTGCGTTCCTGAAGGAGCGGCTGACGAGCAAGTCGCCGCATGCACCGATGGGCGGAATCGAGAACGGCGGATACAAGCTGGTTTACACGGATCAGCCAAACGAGATCACGCAGGCGAGGATTACGTCGACCGGGACGACGCCGGAGTGGTGGTCGATCGGGATCGACGTCACCAGCGACGGGCACATTGAGGATGTGCTGGTCGGCTCGCCGGCTGACAAGGCGAAGCTCGGGCCGGCCATGCAGATTGTCGCCGTCAACGGGCGGCAGTTCAGCGGGCAATTGCTGAGCGATGCGATCCGGGATGCGAAAGGGAACAGCGCGCCCATTGAGCTGATCGTCGTGAACACCGGTGTTTATAAGGTGATTGGCATCGACTATCACGATGGACTGCGCTATCCGCATCTCGAGCGCGTGGACGGGACGCCAGACAGGCTGGACGATATTTTGAAGCCGATGACGGAGACGGCGAAAGGCAGCTAAAGGCGAGCGGAAGACGAGCGGGCAGCGGCCAGCGAGGAGCGATTAGCAAAAGGGCTGTTAGCAAAAAGGCTGTTAGCAGGAAACTAATAGCGAAAAGCGATTAGTGGGGGTCTTCCAGTTTGGAACGCTGCCTTCGGGTTCCAGCGATGATCATGATCGCGCCTCCACCCGCAAGGGCAGCGCCGACCAGGAGCATGATCGCAAGTTCGCCGTAATTGCCGGCACGAGCCATTCCTGGGGATGGCGCGAGAGTTGTATAGATCGAATAACCCCCGAGGACAAGCAACAGGATGCCGAGTCCGGTGCGAATGGTCTTTGGTTTCCGCAGGCTGAGTCAGCCATGGCTATCCTCAGGCAGTCGCGGCGGTGGGCTGCTCCTGCAGTGAGCGCAGGACCGTTTCAGCGGCCTGCTGGCCGGTGCGGATGCAGTCCGGCACGCCGATGCCTTCGTAGGCGTTGCCGGCCAGCGCGAGATCGGGGATCGCGGCTACCGAGTCGCGGACGATCTGCATGCGCTCCAGATGCCCCACGGCGTATTGCGCCATGGAGTGGCGTGAGCGCCGGATGCGGACGAAGTTGGGCTGCGCCTTCAGCTTGAGGATTGCCGAGAGTTCCTGAAGGACGATGGCGGTGAGGTGGGCGTCGGTTTCGTCAAGCAGGTGCTCATTGCCGCTGCCGCCGAGGAAGCAGCGGAGGACGCCTTTGTCCGCCGGAATGCGCCCGGCAAATTTCGCATGGACGAAGGTGCAGGCGAGCATGCTGCGGCCTTCCGTCGCAGGCACGAGATAGCCAAAGCCGGGTGGCAGGCTGCCGAGATCTGATCTGTCATAACCGAGCGTGACGGTGATCGAGGAGCTGTAGGGGACGCTCGCGAGCGCGTCGGCGAGGGGTGTGTTCAGCGGGCGCAGAAGGCTCGCGGAAGCCCATGCGGGCAGGGCGAGGATGAGTCCGTCGAAGCGTTCCGGGCCGAAGGAGGTTTCGACAACCCAGCCGGCTTCGCTTTCGGGATGCAGACGCGATCGGCGCGGATCGGGTGCCGGGCGAGAGACGGAGTGGACGGGTGAGCTGAGGTGAATAGCATTCGCGGATAACTGGCCGGCGATCGCATCGACCATTAGCTGCATGCCGCCGCGGAGAGTGGTGAACAGGGATGAACTCACCCTGCCGCCCCGAGCCGCTGGTTGTGGAGCCAGACTGGTTTCGTGAGAGCCGCCAGGATGGGGCCGCGCTTTTTTCCGTGCAGCCAGCATGGCGCGGGTGAGGCTGCCGTGGTTCTGCTCCATGGTGACCATGCGGGGAAGAACGGCGCGCACGCTCAGTTGCGAAGCGTTGCCGCCGTAGACGCCGGAGAGCAGCGGCGACACGAGGCGGTCGACGGTCTCCTGGCCGAAGTGGCGGCGCGTCATGTCGGCGACGGATTCGTCCTGCGTGGCGGGCGGGGGCGGGAAGAGATATTCGCGCGCCATGCGCAGCTTGGTCGACCACGAGAAGAGGCGCGTGAACGCAGTCGGCACGAGCCTCGTCGGGATCATGAACATGAGGCCGTCGGGCAGCGGGATGAGCCGGTTCTTCACGACGATGTAGGTCTTGCGCTCGCCATCGTTCGAGGGAAGAATCTGATCGGCGAGCCCCAATTCGCGGCACAAGGCTGCGGCGGCTGGTTTTTCTGTAAGCCACGAGTCAGGACCACCCTCGATGATGCAGCCGTCGATGGTCTCCGAGCTGATGACTCCCCCGAGATCGCCGGAGGCTTCGTAGAGGCGATATTCGACCGCATCGCCGGCGCGACGGGCCTTTTCAAGCGACCAGGCGGCGCTCAGCCCGGCGATGCCTCCGCCGATGATGGCGATTCTCTTCACGAATGCGCAACCTCTAACTGAATCAGATCATGGGCGGCGCAGGTTGGGGAAGATTCTTTATTGTTTGGGTCCGGATGGTAGCCGCGCGGCTGATAGATGCAGCAGGGTTCCTGCGCCATGATGTCGCCGGTGACGGCGTAGGCGCGGGCGCGGGAGCCGCCGCAGATGTTGCGGT
>CAZSWI010000276.1:0-5274 GCA_964610635.1 uncultured Acidobacterium sp. | reverse complement strand
GAAGATCGCCTGCCCCACATGCAGGCCATGATCCTCGCCAAAACCGAAGAAGAACGCCGCGCCGCTCTGCATCATCTGCTGCCTATGCAGCGCGCCGACTTCACAGGACTCCTGAAAGTGATGGGCTCATTGCCGGTAGTTATCCGCCTGCTCGACCCGCCGCTCCACGAGTTCCTGCCGAAGCGCGAGGACCTGCTCGTGCAGATCGCGAAGCTGGAAGCCACCAAGCCCCGCAGCCCCAAACTAAAAGAGCTGCATAAGATCCTCGAGCGCGTCGAAGAACTGCACGAGCTGAACCCGATGCTGGCGCTGCGCGGTTGCCGCCTCGGCATCACGTATCCCGAGATCACCGAAATGCAGGCGCACGCCATCTTCGAAGCTGCTGCGTCGGTCAAGAAGAGCGGCATCGACCCGCACCTTGAAATCATGATCCCGCTCACTACCGGCCCGGAAGAGTTCAAGGCGCAGGCCGCGATCATCCACGCGGTGGCCCACGACGTCTTCATCAAGAAGGGGCTCTCCGTCGACTACAAAGTCGGCACGATGATCGAGCTGCCGCGCGCCTGCCTGGTTGCCGACAAGATCGCAGCCGAAGCCGAGTTTTTCAGCTTCGGAACCAACGACCTGACCCAGACGACGTTCGGCATCTCGCGCGACGACTGCAACAAATTCCTGCCGGCGTACCTGCAGCAAGGCATCCTGAAACAAGACCCCTTCGCCGTTCTCGATCAGGAAGGCGTCGGCACGCTGATAAAAATGGCTACAAATAAAGGCCGTTCAGCGCGCCACAACCTCGAGGTCGGTATCTGCGGCGAACACGGTGGCGAGCCCGAATCCGTTAAGTTCTGCCACCGCGCAGGACTCAACTATGTTTCCTGCTCGCCATTCCGGCTGCTGACGGCGCGTCTTGCCGCGGCCCAGGCAGCTATCGAGGAGCAGAAAATCTTCAACCCGGATCTGCGCACTGGCAATTCGAAGTAGTTCCACGGACTCCGGCGCTCACGTCTTGAGCGCCGGGGTTCCGGTGTTCCGTGCTCAGAGTTGCGTTCATTTCTGCCGCATGTGTGGTTCAGCTGTTGTATTTGAAATCATTCCCGCCGCTTTTGCATCGAGGAACGCGGCGGGATTTCACTGTTCTCCCTCAAGCGAATTGACAAGCACTGGCGCCCACCGCTCGTTCCTGAGTTTTGACGCCTGAGTTTCCGCAGAGAGGAGCACCATGAAGAGCGCCATCCCATCCATCGCTGTTCTCTTCACGGTCTTCAGTGCCGCTGGTCAGCAATCTCAATTGACCCGCAAAGAGCTTGCGCAGCCTACCGTTATTCAGGCATATCCGTGCGCAAAGGGCTACACGTGGTTCTTCCCCGACGGCAAGCTCGAACAATGTGCAATTTCCGAGCCGATCGCGTTTGGCGAGGCGCAAATCCCGGCCGGCTCGGTAATCGTTCTTCGTCCCGACGGCAAGCCGCGCCACGTTTTTCTTGCTCGCGATGCCTACGTGCTCGGCTGCAACGTGCGCGGCGGCGGCCTCCTCGGGCCCTCGACCGGCTTCGTTACTACCTTCTACGCCGATGGCAAACTCTACTCCATCTATCTCGTCGACGACCAGATCATCCAGGGTGTTCCTTGCCGCGGCGGAGAGGGGGGTATCTTCACAGATCCGGCCGGCGGCGGCAACCGCGTCGAGTTTTATGAGGACGGTAAACTCCGTTCCTGCAAAGTGACCCACGATTACGCGGGCCGACAAGCCGGTCAACGCGTGATTCTGCTCCGCTGACCAGGTTCGATCCCGATAACCATTCTCCCGGGTTCCGCCACTTTGCTCCTGTGGTAATTCCGCTTTCGTAACCTTGCGCATCCCTCGAGTTTGGGCCACTATACACAGCGAGTCCCCGAAAGCCGTTCGGGGAAAGCAGCAAATAAACGAAGTCAGCAATGGGAACCGCCTCCGATCGCATTCAGGAGTTACCCATGAAATCAGCATCTCTTTCTGCCCTCTTTTTCTTCGTGGTTTTTGAGATCGTATGCTGGGCGGCAGAACCCAATGCCATCCGCGATAAGATCGCACACGATTCCAGCATCCAGGGTTATCCGTGCGCCCGAGGGTACGCCTGGTTCTATCCCGACGGCTCACTGAATGAATGCACCGTGTCCCGCCCGGTCTTATTTGGAAATGTGCATGTGCCGCGCGGATCCGTAATCCAGCTCTGGCCCAATGGCGCTGCCCGTTATCTCAACATGCCTCATCCTGGGCTGATCGCTGGATACCGCGTCACGAGCAGCAGTTTGTCCGAATCCGAAGGAAACAGAACAACCTTCTATCCCAGCGGGAAGCTGCGTTCCATTTTTACCCGCAATGACAAAACCATCGATGGCGTACCCTGCCGGGGCGTTGGGAACACTCTCGTCGAATCCCCGGGCGGCGCCAACCGCGTCGAGTTCTACGAAGACGGGAAACTCCAGTCCTGCCAGCTCATCCGCGACTACCAGGGGCAGAAAGCCGGCCAACGGCTGACCCTCCCCGACGAGCCGGTTCCCCTGATGGCTGGCCGCTGAGCCCTGCCTCCTGACACCTGATCTCTGAACCCTGAGCCCTGTGTATATTGGTGCCACTCCTCCGAATGCGCACCTCAGCGGGAAAGGCATCTCGATGGAACCTCTTACTACCCTGGGCCTTGTTATCCTCGTCCTCCTCCTCATCTTCATCCTCGTCACTCTTGTCAAGACCATGTACACCGTCCGCACCTACACGGCTGGCGTGGTGGAGCGCTTCGGCAAGTTCAATCGAATCGCACAGCCGGGCCTCCACTTCCTCGTGCCCTGGTGCGAAACCGTCCGCTTCATGGATCTGCAAATCCGCCAGGCCGACGTCAACGTCGAAACCAAATCCAAAGACAACGTCTTTGTGACGATACCGGTATCGGTGCAGTATCAGGTTCTTCCGGAGAAAGTTTTCGAGGCATACTACAAGCTCAGCTTTCCGCAGAAACAGATCGAGAGCTACGTCTTCAACTCGATCCTCGGTCACGTTCCCACGCTGACGCTCGATGAAGCCTTCGAGCAGCAGGCGCAAATCTCGGCCGCAGTCAAACGCGAACTCGACGTGGTGATGAGCGAGTTCGGCTACAACATTCTCAAGGCTCTGGTCACAGACATCGTTCCTGACGCCAAAGTGAAGGCGGCTATGAACGACATCAACGCGGCACAGCGCGAGCAGACTGCCGCGCAGGCTCGCGGCGAGGCGGAAAAGATTCTCAAGGTCAAACAGGCCGAGGCCGAGGCTCAGTCGAAGGCGCTGCAGGGCGAGGGCGTCGCCAAGCAGCGCCAGGCTATCATTCAGGGGCTTCAGGCGTCGGTTGAGCAGTTCAAAACCGCGGTTGAAGGCTCTACCGCGCGCGACGTTATGGCCATGGTCCTGCTCACGCAATATTTCGATACGCTCCGGGATATTGGGACGGCAGGCAAATCGAACACGATTCTGCTGCCGAACCAGCCCGGCACAGTCAACGATCTGATGACCCAGATCATGGCTGGGTTCGAAGGCACAAAAGCCAGTTGAGAGGAAACCATGCAGCAGAACTTATCCGACACCGTCGTCCTTCTCGGCCGGACGCCGCCAACTCTCAATGCGCTCGTGCGCGATCTGCCTGATGCGTGGACCCGGTGCAATGAAGGAGACGATACATGGACCGTCTACGATGTCATTGGCCATCTCGCTCATGGGGAGCGCACGGACTGGATGCCGCGGGTTAGAAGAATCTTCGAATTCGGTGAGAGCCGCCCGTTCGAACCATTTGACCGGATTGCTCAGTTTCATGAGTCGCAGGGAAAAACGCTTTCCGAGTTACTCGACGAATTCGCGCACCTGCGGTCTAAGAATCTTGCCGAGTTAGAGAATATGAATTTGAAGCCGGCCGATTGTGAGCGGCGCGGGCGGCATCCTTCTTTTGGCTCTGTGACTCTTTCGGAGTTACTCGCGACATGGGCCGCGCATGATATGACGCATCTGCACCAGATATCCCGCATTATGGCGCACCAATACCGTGAAGCGGTGGGACCGTGGAGCAAGTTTCTCGGCGTGCTGCATTGCTCCGGGCACAGCGCTTCGGGTTGAACGCGCGCCGTGCGCTTAGGTTGCTCACGCTGGCTGCTTGCCTGAGGTTTCGGGGCGGCCGCCGAAGCCGCCGCAGCGGGCGCGCCAGCTTTGGCGTAATTGTTCGCGTTCCTCGGGCGTCATTTTCTCCCACTGTTCGTCGCGGCGGCGTCGCGACCTTGAATGACTGGAGCCGTGGCCGAAGCCTCCGAAGAGCAGGCGGCAGAGGACCAATAATCCGAGGGCTTGCCAGAAGGTAATTTGGCGCCATCGGAAGAGTGTGGGGAGCAGCCAGTTCCAGAGGTGCATCACGACTTCGCCGCAGATTGCCATAAACAGCGCGAGCGCCAGCGGGGCGGCGACGAAGATCCATTTGTTTCTTTTTACCCATTCGTTTTGCATGCTTTTCCTCATTTCCTCAATAACTCGTCGTGGGCGTTGCGCAGGCGTTGGCGGAGATGCAGGACCGCGTAACGCTTGCGCGAGAGCAGGGTGTTAATTTTGACGCCGCTTTCTTCCGATAACTCCTTAAAACTGCGGCCTTCGATTTCGTGGGCGACGAAGACTTCGCGCTGATCGCGAGGAAGGTCAGCGAGCGCGGATTCGAGTTCAGCGAGAAGGGCGCGGCGGACGTAGATCGCTTCCGGGCCGGCATCGGGGGACGGGAACCAATCTTCCATTTCGAGTAACTCGCCTTCTTCATCTTCAGTTACGGCGTCGGTAAAATTCGCCGGCATCTTTTTGCGGAAGAGGTCGGTGATGAGGTTGCGCGCAACGCTGAAGAGCCAGCCGGTGACGGTATCGATGGGCATGAGCAGGCGATTGGCTTCGACGAGGCGGAAGAAGACTTCCTGCAGGAGTTCTTCGACGTCGGCTTCGTTGGGCACGCGCCTGCGGATGAAATTGCGCAGGCGGGAGCGTTGTTGCTCGACGACCTCCGAGATTTGCCGGTCCTGCTCGGTCATCGCGATCATGGCTGGACGACTTATTCGTCACTTGTCAAGGACGGATGAGCGCCGCAGATATTGTGGCAGGTCGAATTCTCGCCGGTGAGTCAGCGCGGATTCGAGAAAGCGCAATATCGGAAGATTCCAGTTTCTTCTCGACGCGGAGAAATTGCGGGGGGAGGGGCAGGTTGCGGAGGGGCAGAACCCGACGGCCATCCAACGGCTGCAACTGTC
>CAZSWI010000275.1:0-5282 GCA_964610635.1 uncultured Acidobacterium sp. | reverse complement strand
TCGGTCGAAGATCCCGTAAACCGGAAACACAAACCATACACCCGCCTGTGATGCGCTTTCACCAGCTCTGTCCAGGCAAAGGAATCGCCCTTCAGGCAACGCTCCACCAGGACCTGCCACTCCACTTCCACAGGCTTCTCCCCAACCCGCTCCAAACCGCGCTGCGGCTCTTTGCGCTGCCACCGTTCCGCCGGCTTCCGCTCGTCGGCGCCCGGTGCCCGATACTGGCCGCGATATTGGCCGGCGGGCTGACCAGGCCTCGTAACTGCCCCCCGGTCCTCACCCCGATCCGCGGGACGCCCTGGGAACCCCATCATTCCCAGATTCCAGTTGATGGCGGTAGCGCTCATGGGCAATGATACGCATCCGTAAGCGGCCTGGTTCCGAAAAACCACCGCGCCCCGACTGCACGCGGAGAAAACCGGCTCTTTGAACGGCACGGTCTTCAGCCGTGCCGTGATGCGTCCAGGACCCGTGCGGCTTGAACCGCCGAGGAACAGCCATTCACCTGGCTGTCACGCTTCTCCGTAAATCGCACGCAGCAAATCCGCAGCCAGCCGATGCATCGGCCGGAGAAACGGCAAGCCCGCCAGCCGCAGCGTCAACACGATCATCTTCGCCGTCTTGTCAAACAGCTCCGCCGTCCGCTTCTGTTCCGGCGACTGATCGTAGACCCAGAACAAAATGATCCCCATCTGGTAGAGCCACAATAGCCGGGGTAAATACGGAGCGATATTCTCCGGCAACCGGATCTTAGACTCCTCCACCGCGCGCGCAAAGAACCCGATGTCTTCCTCCCGCACCGGCCGTGTCGCCTCACTGAACGGCGATAGCGGATGAGCCGGATCCGCATGTGCGCTCAGCGCGCCCAGCAGTTTCCGGTTGGGAAGGAAATAGTCCAGTTTCTCCTGCACGATCCTCCGCAGCCTGGCTTCGAACGTTTCGCTCTCCTCGAACAGCCGCTCCAGCGGAGCCCGCATCTCTTCCTGCGCCCTCCGGTAGAACGCCATCACAATCGCATCCTTCGAGTCGAAGTAGTAATACGCTGCTCCCGTCGCCACTTTAGCCCGGGTCGCGATCTCCCGCATCGTCGCTCCCCCAAAGCCGCGTTCTCGAAAGATTGCCAGCGCGGCTTCGAGGATGCGGTTCCGCGTCTCTTCCGATTTCGGTGTCCTCCGTCGCGCCATCGCTGTCACGATACGGCCGCCGCTGCCGAACCCTCTCTGCGCCCCCGAAAAATCGCCAGAATCAGCACATTGAAAACATGCAGAAACCCCAGCAGCAGAAACAACCCCAGCTTCGTGGCCATCACGCTCCCTACGTCGCCGATCGTGTCGTACTGCACAAAACTGCGGAAGCTCACCCCGACGTACCCCACGCTCACCAGGTAGAAACCAATATCAAGCAACCGAGCCACCGCTCGCGCCAGCTCCGGCTTATCCCGAAAAGAGTCATGGAGGAAAATATCTCCAGCCCAGTGCAGCACGCCAGTCCGGCAATCAATACACCGCACGCAATCGAATACAGCACGTAGTAGTCGATCTGATATTCGTCGGATGCATCGTGTCTCCTCCTTTCCTCACTGCGCTGCGTACCCTGGTGTCAGGCTGTTCAACGACTTCCGCCGCATCCTGGCCAGCACAAACATGTTGAAGAAGTGCATCCCGCCCAATATCAGCAGCACCACACCAAGCTTCCTGCTTTCCAGCTCGATCACTTGCCGGAAGTCCGTCAGCGGCTCGGTGGTCTTCAGCGCCAGTGCGATGTACCCGGCGTTGACCAGGTAAAAGCCCACCACCAGCAGTTTGTTCACAGAGTCCGCCAGTTCCGCGTTCCCATGAAACGCATCCAGCAGAAAAATGCGCCCGCCCGAATGCAGCGTGCGCGCCACCCATACCGTCAGCACGATGCTGATGGCCAGATAACTGAAGTAGCAGCCAGCGATGTACATAATCTTTCCTCCTTAGGATATTTGAACATGTTCAATAAAACCATAACCTCGCTCCCTGCAAAATGCAACACATTTTTGAACGGGTTCAGAAATAACCTTCACACCCTAAAGAGACTTACTTATGTACTTGACGTACATTACACTATGTACATCATGTGCTAGAATCGAGCCGTGCAAGTCACCGTCTCCCAGTTCCGCCGCAACCTCTTCCAGCTCATCGAAAAGTCCACCCAGGGTGAGCCCCTCTATGTCACCCACCGCGGTCGCCGCTTCCGCATCGTTCCGGAGACACCCCCCCGCACCGGCCTCGACGCACTCACCCCCATCGAAATCATCAACCCCAAAGCCCCCGGCCTCGACGATCCCGCTTGGAAAGAGGAAATGATCCGCGAGTGGGAGAGTGACTGGACCGGCCTGTGATCTCGTATCTCGATACCAGCGTCGCCGTCTGGCTCGCCCAGAGATCCTTAGACCGCCTCAGCCCCGCCGCCCTCGATCACCTCGCCCAGGCAACCGACCGCCGCCTCTCGCCCACAGTCCTGATCGAGCTGCAGTTTCTCTACGAGATCAAGCGCATCCTCATCCCAGCCGCCGACATTCGACGCAAGCTCGAAACCGAGTTAGCAGTCACCGTCTGCGACCTCAGCTTCCCGCTGATTGCCGAAACCGCGCTCACCGAAAACTGGACTCGCGACCCCTTTGACCGCCTCATCACAGCGCACGCCCGCGCCAACTCGCTCGCCTGGCTCGTAACCCCCGACCATCGCATCCGCGAAGTCTATCCGCGCGCAATATGGTAGCCAAAAGGCATTCCTGAGCAACCAGGGTCCCGGACAATCCGGAGCGATCAGGCTCGATAGTGTTAATTACTTAGTTACTAGCAGCATCAGGGCAACTAACACTTTCGTGGGATCGCAGGTGAGCAAGAGTGATCATCCCGGGAATTGGCCCGATGCCAAACTCTTAGTCTCGACAGGGGTCAAATCCCTGCCCGGAGGTGAATAATGCCAGCTCCCAGAGTAAGTCTTCTCATAGTCGACGACGAAGCGCTGGTGCGCATGTGTCTGTTGGGAATCCTCATCGAATCTGGTTATACGGTAAGGATCGCATCCGACGGCTTCTCCGCCCTCGTCGAAATCAGAGAGGAGATTCCCGACCTCATTCTCTCCGACCTCAATATGCCCGGCATGTCCGGCTTTGAACTCCTCTCCGTTGTCCGGCGCCGGTTCCCCTCCATCCGCGTGGTCGCCATGAGCAGCGCATATTCAGGAGCGGACCTTCCCCTCGGCGTTGCCGCTGATGCTTTCTATGAAAAGGGAACCAGTCCAGCTTCTCTGCTCCGGATGTTGGAAGACATTACGCCCTCGGTACAATCGCGGCTCGTCCTTCGACCCCGTCTACTGGCGCCCATCTGGATTCCAACCAACGGCCACAATACCTCCGGAGACCCTTATGTCACGATTTCCTGTCCTGAATGTCTCAGGGCCTTTCCACAGGTGCTGGACCAGAGCGGGGCAACAACGCTCGAAACCATGTGCGCATGGTGCCGCTTCCCGATTCACTATGCGATTGTCGACCCCGCCAGTCCCATATCCCCGCGAATTGCCGCCTGAGCTGAAACGGATAAGAATCCGATTCGCCAATCGCCGATCGCTGACCTGGGATTCCACCGGCCTCGACATCAAACAAGACAAACACCGGCCGAAAGTCGTCCGCGCGCAATCAATCGCAGTGAAAGAGCGTCGCCTGAGCTAACCAGGTGAGTCGAATGGCCCCCGGCGCCGGCCCGTATTGCAGGTCGCGCCCCACTCCTCCGGCCTCAAATCCCGCGCATGCCGCGAGAACACCCAATGGTGCCCATCCAGGTCCACCGCCGCATATTGATACTCCCCGTACTCAGTCTCATGCGGCTCCTCGACGATCCTCGCCCCCGCTGCCTTCGCCCGTGCATGATGCCCATCCACATCCTCAACAAAAATTGTCAGCGACTGCGTCCCAAACCCCAGTTGTGCCGGCGAACGCTCCCCGCCCCGCGCCTGCCGCACCTGAATCGCCGCCTTCCCCGCCCACATCTGCCCCCCGCTCGGTCCGTCCCCATAGCGGTAATACTCCTCAAACCCAAACACTCGCTCCAGCCACGCCATCGCTTCTGCCAGGTTCCGATACACCACATGCGGCAACACTGTATCCACGGGAACGGAACGATTTTGCATAGCCATAGCCGAGGATTCTACCTGTCCTGTTCCTCGCTCGGCGCGATTCCGTCGTCCGTTTCTCTTCTGCACGATCTCGTTGCTGCTCATACCACAGCGCCACAGGGCAGTTCGGCTTCTGAAGGAGAAGACTCTGTTACGAAAGATTGCCGTCATTACGGTTTCCGTGAAAACTCGGCGGAAATGTGCCGATAACCGGGGAGAAGCGGCTCCAGGTGGAATGCTGCGAGCGGGCCGCGATTCTCGGGGTGATGCTGTGGCAACGAAGAGGGACAGAGGGTCTTTGACGAACGGACACAGGAAAGAGAGTCCGCAGGTCGTCGGCGGCGCACGAGCGAATGGTGAGGGTGCCAGAAAAGGCGCTTCGAAGTCGTTCAGATACGAGAAGGAACTGCGGCGCCTGCAGACCGAGCTGGTGAAACTGCAGGAGTGGATTCGACACGAAGGGTTGCGGGTGGTCGTGCTGTTCGAGGGGCGCGACGCGGCGGGCAAGGGCGGCGCGATCAAGCGCATCACTGAAACTCTGAATCCGCGCATCTGCCGCGTGGTGGCGCTGGGGACGCCGACCGAGCGCGAGAAGACGCAGTGGTATTTCCAGCGGTACGTGGCGAATCTTCCGGCGGCCGGAGAGATGGTGTTGTTCGATCGCAGCTGGTACAACCGGGCGGGGGTCGAACGGGTGATGGGCTTCTGCAGCGAGGAACAGTACGGGGAGTTCATGCACAGCTGCCCGGAGTTCGAGAGGATGCTGATCCGGTCGGGGATCATCCTGATCAAGTACTGGTTTTCGGTGAGCGATGAGGAGCAGGAGCGGCGCTTCCGGGAGCGGATCGAGAACCCGGCCAAGCGGTGGAAGCTGAGCGCGATGGATCTGGAGTCGCGGCGGCACTGGGCCGATTACTCGCGGGCGAAGGACGAGATGTTCGCCATGACCGATACCCGGCAGGCGCCGTGGTTTGTGGTGGACGCGGAGAACAAAAAGCGGGCGCGGTTGAACGTAATCCGCCACCTGCTGAGCCGGATCGAATATCGCGAACTTACGCCGGAGAAGCTGGAGATGCCCGCGCTGGACCGGCGGAAGTACACGCGGCCTCCGATTCACGAACAGAATTTCATTC
>CAZSWI010000274.1:0-5311 GCA_964610635.1 uncultured Acidobacterium sp. | reverse complement strand
TCAAAGCCATTTACCCCGGCAGCTTCGACCCGTTGACCAACGGCCACCTCGACCTGATCGATCGCGCCGCGAAGATTTTCGACCATCTCGTCGTCGCAATCCTGCGCAACTCCTCCAAGAACCCCCTGTTCACAGTCGAAGAACGCGTCGCAATGCTGACCGAGGGTACCGCCGAATTCGAAAATGTATCCGTCTCCACCTTCGACGGCCTGCTCGTCGACTTCGCCCGCGAGCAGCGCGCTCACGCGGTGGTGCGCGGCATCCGCGCCATCAGCGACTACGAGTACGAATTTCAGATGGCCCTGATGAATCGCCGCCTCTCCCCCGAAGTGGAAACCATCTTCCTCATGCCCGACGCCAAATACTCCTTCGTCAGCTCGCGCCTGGTGAAAAACGTTTTTCAGCTCGGTGGATCGGTGGACGGCCTGGTGCCAAAATTTGTCATCGAGCGGCTCAAGGACAAAGGCCGGGGCTGACGCGACTCGCCTGCGCCAAAGCCCTCACCCACGCCCCGACCTCAACGTTGCAAAGGCGCTCAGCGCGGCAGCGCGGGCCTCGCTGTGATCGACAAGCGGGAAAGGGTAGGTCCTGCCCAGTATGACGCCCGCCGCGGCCAGCACCAGCGGCGGCGCGTTCCACGGCTGGTGAATCCACTCTGAAGCAAGCCCACGCAACTCCGGAATCCATCGGCGAACATACTCTCCATCGGGATCGAACTTTTCGCCCTGCACGATCGGATTGAAGATTCGAAAATAAGGCGCCGCGTCGACCCCGCACCCGGCCACCCACTGCCAGCCCATCGTGTTGTTGGCCAGATCCGCATCCACCAGCGTATCCATAAACCATGCGGCTCCGTCCTGCCACGGAATCAGGAGGTGCTTGACCAGGAACGAAGCCACGACGAGCCGCGCGCGATTGTGCATCCATCCTGTCGCCCATAGCTCGCGCATCCCCGCGTCGACAAAAGGATACCCGGTACGTCCGCGCTGCCAGGCTTTGAGCCAAAGAGGGTTCGATCGCCAGGAAAAATCGCGGAACTTCGGATTGAAGGGCTCGGTGATTGACTCAGGACGTTTGACGAGCAGGTGGCAGGCAAACTCGCGCCACGCCAATTGACGAAGATAGCTCTCCGCTTCGGGCTTGCCGCCGGCCGCATGCCAAACCTGCAGGGGGCTGATCTCTCCGAAATGAAGATGAGCAGAAAGTCGCGACGTGCCCTCGTGGTCTGTGCGATCGCGTTCGTCGCCGTAACGGCTCACCGCCCCCTTTACAAACGCGCGCAAACGCGTGCGAGCTCCATCCTCCCCAGGAGTCCAGGCCGCCCGTATGCCCGCTGCCCAGTCAATCTTCGGCTCCAGACCCAGCTCCGCAATCGTCAGCGTCTCCGGCCACCGTGCAGGTGCGCGAATCTCTGCCGGCGCTCGGATCGGGCCGCGCAGACTACCGCGAGCATTCCAAAGCGCGCGCCAGAACGGAGTGAAAACGTAAAACGATCCGCCCGTCGTGGTCCGAATCGATCCCGGTTCGAAAAGAAGCGACCCGTTGAAGCTTTCAATCGCGATCCCACGGTATTGGAGCCTCTCTGCCAATCCCGCTTCGCGTTGAAGCGCCCCGGGCTCATAGACACGATTGCGGAAAACCCGCCCGGCATTCGTCTCCGCAGCGAGCGAGAGCAATGCTTCAGCCGTGGGGCCACGCCGCACCACCAGTCGCGAGCCCTTCGCTCTCAGAGATTCATCGAGCCGCAGCAGGGACCGATGCAGCCACCATTGCGACGCTCCTCCGGGCGAGCCGGCGCCCTCTTCTTCAGGAGACCAGATGAAAACCGGAACAATGGGCAGGCCGGTCGCGACAGCCGCACTCAATGCCGGATGATCGGCCAGCCGCAAATCCAGCCGAAACCAAACCAGCACACTTTCTGCATCCTTCATTCCGAACCCGTGACCATCCCGCGAAGCGTTGATCTTCTCATGCCGGATTGCCGCGTGGGCCAGCCGGCCCGCGCGATCCGCAACTTCAATCGAGCTTCACCTGGCCGTATTCGAGCAGAGTAACCAGCACCACCCCGCCCACAATGTTGCCGGACGTCGCCAGCAGCAGCCATCGGAAATAGGCTCCCGCTGTGCAGCCATGGGTCAGAACCGCCGCCAGGATTTCTCCGCTGGTCGCAATGCAGTGCGCGAAGTGGCCCAGCCCCACAATAAACGCCAGCACCCAGATAACCGCAACCGATCCGGTGATCGAATGGCTTCCGCTCACCAGCCAAGCGACCATCGCGATGATCCACCCGCCGACCACGCCGCTCCAGAAAATGTGTCGCATGCTCGGCGCGGTGGCGGCCACGCCCATCTGCGCCAGAGCGTGCAGGATGTCTGGCTGCAGAGCTTTGGTCCGCGCGGCCAGCATCGCGAAAAGAAATGCCCCAAGCACATTCGACGGGAACACGATGGCCCAAAGCCGTACCGTCTGCCACACATGGCGCCGCTCCACCAGAATCAGCGCTACCGGGTAAAGCGTGTTTTCCGTGAAGAGCTGCCCGCGGCCGAGGATCACCGCCATGAATCCCACAGGATAAAACAACAGCGCCACAAACTGCGCCCAGGGCGAAGGACCCAGCAGAGCGCTGATCACGGAAACACTGAGGCCGGTAAGGCCCATGGTGAGCCCACCCACAACTCCGGAGAGAGCCAGCGCCCGCTTCGGACGCTGTAGTTCCCGCCGCGCATTCCGCGAAACCTGCTCATAAATCTCATTCGCGGTGGGACGGTCGAGATCGCGCTGCTTGGACTGAGGCAGGTCCTTCTCCGCTCCCGGTTCGATTTTGATGTCGCGCAGAGGCATTCGTGCTTTGGAAGACAAGTTTACCGTGCTGGTTGGATGCGGCTCACGCTAATTTGACACCTTCGCGAGCCTCAATCACGACCCTCGCGGGGTTCCTCTCCCATTTTCTCCCCGACCGCGGCAATCGAAGTCTTTTGCCCGCCCGTGATAGCCTTGCCCTTCGCCCGCAAGAGGACACCGATGAATCACCTGCCCCCCTTCGACCTGAGCGCCGCCGCCCGGCGTTCCATGATCGAACACGGCTTCGAGCCGGATTACCCCCCGGCCATTGCCGCCCAGCTCCAGCAGCTGCGCGAGCATCCGGTGCCCGCGAACCCCTCCGCCCGCGATCTGCGCGGACTGCTCTGGTCCTCGATCGACAACGACACGTCGCGCGACCTCGACCAGATCGAATACGTTGAAGGCGTGCCCGGGGGCGGTTCCCGCGTCCTGATCGGCATCGCCGATGTGGATGCTTCCGTTCCGAAAGGATCGCCGATCGACCAGCATGCGCTGCGTGAGACCACTACCGTCTACACGGGTGTTGAGATTTTCTCCATGTTGCCGCCACAGCTTTCGACCGGCTCGACATCGCTCCTCGAAGGTCAGGATCTGCCTGCTGTGGTGATCGAATTCACGGTCGATGCCCAGGCGCAAATCTCGAACACCAACATCTCCCTCGCCCGCGTCATCAATAAGGCCCAGCTGGCCTACCCATCGGTGGGCGCGTGGCTCGGCGGCCAGGCCGATGCTCCTCCCAAAGTCGCCACGTCAAAGGAGCTTCAACAGCAGCTTCATCTGCAGGATGGTATCGCGCAGCGGCTTCGCCGCGAGCGCTCGAATCACGGCGCGCTCAATCTCGAGACGATTGAGACGCAGCCGATCACAAAGTCGGACGGAAGCCTCGACATTGCAGCGGAGGTGAAGAACCGCGCCACCCAGCTGATCGAGGACTTCATGATCGCCGCCAACGGCGTGGTCGCGCGAGCCCTCGACGCGAAGCATTTTTCTTCGATCCGCCGCGTGGTCAAGACCCCGAAACGCTGGGACCGCATCGTGGAATTAGCTGCGGAGAGGGGCACGCAGCTTCCGGCCGAGCCCGATCCCAAACCTCTGCACGATTTTCTCTGCGAGCAGCAACAGAAGGATCCGGATCACTTCGCCGACCTGTCGCTGGCCGTGATCAAGCTGCTTGGTCCTGGCGAGTATGTGCTCGAAAAGCCGGGCGAGCCGTCGCAGGGACACTTTGGTCTCGCCGTGCAGGACTATACGCATTCGACTGCGCCCAACCGGCGCTACGCCGATCTGGTATCGCAGCGCCTGCTGAAGGCCATGATCCTCGGGCGTCCCTCGCCCTATTCCGACGGCGAACTGACGCAGGTGGCCGCGCAGTGCACGCGCATGGAAGATGCGGAGCGCAAAGTCTCGCGCGAGATGCAGAAGCGCATCGCCGCGGTGGCGATGGCTAATCGCATCGGCCAGACCTTCGACGCCATCGTGACCGGCGTGACCGACCACGGCTCGTTCGTCCGCACGCTCAAGCCTCCAGTCGATGGAATGCTGGTGCGTGGACAACAGGGCGTCGACGTGGGCGACAGACTGCGCGTGACCCTGGTGCGCACCGACCCGGCCCAGGGATACATCGACTTCGCCCGCGCGTGACAGCGCAAGCTGGGCCACATTCGCGAACCTTTCGCGATGGCTCCGAGTGTCCTGTACGCTAGGACCGAGCAGGATCGATGCGCTCCAGTCTCGCCACATTTGTTGACGACTTCCGCCGCCACGGCGACGCACCCGCCATCGTCGCGCATCGCGGGAATCGCCGCCTGATCTCCACCTGGATCCAAATCGCCAACCTCGCAGACCGCTTCGCCGCCGAGCTGCTGCGCCGCGAAATTCCCATGGGCGAACGCGTCGTGATCTGTGGCCAGAACGGCCTCGAATGGATGGGTGCTTTCTTCGGCTGTGTCCAGCGCGGCGTCATCGCGGTTCCCCTCGATCCCGCCGGAGCGATCGACTTCGCCAATCGCGTTATCGCCGACACCAGGCCTCGGTTGGTCGTCGGCGACGCCGCCCTGCTGCAGGAACTGGCCGCCGGTCTTCCCCTGCTAAGCTTTGAAAGGTTCGCCGAGAATCTCACCCCTGCCCCCACATCCAGTCCCCGCGAACCTGCGCTTACCCTCGACACGCCGTTCCAGATCCTCTTCACCTCCGGCACCACCGCTGAGCCCAAAGGCATCGTCCACACCCACCGCAACGTGCTCGCAAGTGTCGACCCCATCGAGCGCGAGATGCAGAAGTACCTCAAATACGAGCGCATCTTCCACCCGCTCCATTTTCTGCACACGCTGCCCCTCAGCCACGTATTCGGCCAGTTCATGGCGCTGTGGATTCCGCCCCTCCTCGGCGCCGAAGTTCACTTCGAATCGCGCCTGCAGGCCCAGCGCCTCATCGAAACCATCCATCGCGAAAGGGTTTCCGTCGTCTGCTG
>CAZSWI010000273.1:0-5335 GCA_964610635.1 uncultured Acidobacterium sp. | reverse complement strand
TTGAGTTCGAGGTCTTCGAGGCGGCCCAGTTTGTAGATGGCGATCGACACAATCCAGGCGAGGGCGAAGATGGCGACGATGCAGTAGCCAAGGACTCCGAAGTTGTCGTTGAGGCGGACGATGAATCCCCAGAAAACGCCCTGGAGGTGGAACTGGCCGCCGAGGAGGCCGAGGGCTTCGATGCCTCCGACGATTAATGCGACGACCACTGATACAGATGTGATGGTGAGGTTGTAGTAGAGCTTGCGGATGGGTTTGATGTAAGCCCAGCCGTAGGCGCCGAGCATGAGGATGTTGTCGGTGGTGTCGATGAGGGACATGCCGGCGGCGAAGAGCGCGGGAAAAACGGCGATGGACCAGAGGGAGAGGCCGCGGGAGGCTTCAGCGGCGGAGATGCCAAGGAGGCCGATTTCGGTGGCGGTATCGAAGCCGAGTCCGAAGAGGACGCCGAGCGGGTACATGTGCCAGCTGCGGCGGATCATGGCAAAAATGGGGCGGAAGATGCGGGCGAGGAAGCCGCGGTTGGCGAGAAGAAGGTTGAGGTCCTCGTCGACGTAGGGCTCGCCGCGCCGTACGCGCCGGAAGGTGGCGTAGACGGAGCGCAGGATGACGATGTTGGCGACGGCGATGGCGAGAAGGAAGAGGGAGGAGACGAGGGTGCCGATGACGCCGCCGATGTTGCGGTAATGATCGATGTGTTTCTGGAGGCCGAGCGCGGCGGCAGCGATGAGGAGCGAACCGAGGATGACGATCGTCGAGTGGCCGAGGGAGAACATGAAGCCGACGGCAACGGGGCGCTTGCCTTCCTGCATGAGCTTGCGGGTAACGTTGTCGATGGCCGCGATGTGGTCGGCGTCGACGGCGTGGCGGAGGCCGAAGGAGTAGGCGAGGAATGCGGTTCCGAGGAGAACGGGAAAGCGATGAAAGGCAGCTATGGCCCACAGCCAGGCGGCGGCATTGATGAGGACGAGGAGCGCGTAGATGCCGATGACTTTGCCGCGAACGTGGCCGGCATGATCGTTGAAGAGGTTGCGGAAGGCTGAAGGCATCGTGACAGAAACCCGGTCTGGGAGCGGAGGGGGCGGGGCGATCCGCTGAGATCATTCTAGACTGCCGGAGCGCGGGGACGATCGGGCGCTGGAGCGGGATTGGAGGACAACTGCCCCGGGGCTCGGAATTGACCATTTTACAGATGCTTGCCTATGCTCATAGGGACGATGGAGGGCCCATTGGAGTTCCCACGGGCAATGCAGGGAGAGATTCCCGCAAATTCCGTCTGGCCTGGCATTGCGAATGACGGCGCCTGGCATCCAACAGAATCCGAGGAGAAAAAATATGGCAGCAGCCACGAAGAATCCTGCACTGAAGGAACTAATTGCCGGGTTGCAGCAAGACCTGTCGCGCGAGTACCAGGCGATCATCGCGTACACGGTGTACAGCAACGTGCTGAAAGGCGCGCAGTGGATGAACATCGCGGGCGAGCTGAGGAAGCATGCCGGCGAGGAGCTGCAACATGCGCTGACCATCGCCGATCAGATCGATTATCTGGGCGCGGTGCCGAATGCGACGCCGAAGGAAGTGAAGCTGTCGGAGAAGGCGGAGGAGATGCTGCGCTTCGATCTGGACAACGAGACGGAGACGATCCGGCAGTACCGGAAGAGGGTGCGGCAGGCTGAGGCGGTGGGGCACTATGCGCTGGCGGAGAATATTCGGGAGATCATCGCGCAGGAGCAGGAGCACCAGCACGATCTGGCGACGGCGCTGGGCATAGACGTGCCGCACGTACTGGAGGAAGGCGCGTAGGGCTGCGGTTCGGCCTGGCGCAGGACCGGCGGGAAGTCAATGTGAGCAGATTAATGCGGCGCTGTGGCCTCGAGCAGCGCTGCGCTTCCGGCATATAGTTCGACTGTCTGGCGAGATGATTCGAGGACGAAGGTCCCCTCCCCGCCGCTACCGTTGTCCAGCATCGAAGCTTCGTCGAGACTGTAGACCCCGCAGGCGTTTGCGGAGAAGATTCCCACCGGCTGCTCTGTTTCGGAAGCCCCGCAGCGAATCGTGGAGTTTGCGGCTACATAGCCGCCTGGCAGCAGTCGAGCGTAGACGCCCGTAGCGCGGTTGTATCCAACAATGTCGCCGGCGGGAGAGAAAACCTTATTGCCGATGGGAGAGAAGTAGCTTCCTCCGATCAGGATTCTCGTGCCGGTCGTGTCGGTTTCATCCCGGTAATGCGGAATGCTCGCCTCGTGAGCAGCGACCGGACCCGCAACTGCACGCGCCGCAAGGTTCACGGGGATTGAGTCGCCAGGCCGCGCAATCTTGTCAAAGTGAATCGCGAGAGTGGACGGGGTTTGAACGGCGTAGGGGGCGGAATTGAAACGAAACGGGGTCGACTCGACCACATGGCCGATGAGAGTCGTGCCGTCCGGGAGAGCCTGGCCACCAGGGAGAAAGACTGGCTCCGTCGTTTTGGCGATGACGATGGCGCCGGGGCGGACCTTGCCTGCTTCGAGCGTCTGGGTGAAGGTGACAGGAAGCGCGGTAGCGGGAGGGATGGTTTCTGCGTGACCGCTATAGCCGATTGTGACGAGGCCGAGGAGAGCAGCGAGCATAGGCAATTTTGCAGAAATCATCGAAAGTTGCCTCCCTGGCTGGAAATGACCGGAGCGGGGCGCGGGTTCATACTTATGCCGAGCTAAAGTTCCCTTCATATTTGAAGATCATAAGTCGGAATTGCGGGCGGCGCCAGACCGGAGAGTTATTCACGTGCGGCTAACTGTCCTGAATTCGGACACGCAAGGGTATTCTTTGAGATCGGATGCCCCCGCTTCAGTCCGCGGTTAGGCGGAAAGCAAGACGGGATCCTCGCGCTGGAGGATCCCGTATGGTTGGAACTGGTCTCATATATAGTGCAATGGTTTCGGCGGGCTGCATGAGCCCCGCTTCGATGGCGGGTTTCACACGCTACATTTCGGTCGTTGGAGCTTTATGAGACCAGTTCGAGCGGTGCTGCTGAATCGGCTAAGGCAAGTAATAGCGGAATGACGATTCGATGAGGTTCTCGACACCACGCGGGGCGCCGCCGGCGCCAACCCAAGTTTGTTTAACAATGTAGACGTAGTTGGCTCCGTACTGCACCATGCCACTGGGGCCTTTGTAAAAGCGATACCAGAACCCGGTGGCGCCGCTTTCAAGATCTCTGGTGCTGGGAGAGCAGGAGGGCGGCGTCGAAGAGCCAGCCGTGGCCTCAACAAAACACCCGGCATTGTTAATCGTCCGGAGGCCATATCCGTAGTTGCGGGGGAGAAATTCGTCTGAAGCATAGACATACCAATCCAGACGCGCCGAGGGATGAGTTTCAAAACCGGTGAGGGCGTGGAGGCTTTTCTCGAAAGAGAGGATACCGTTCGGCTTCACGATAACATCGGTCGAGGTCGCGCCATAACGGCCTATCTCGCCCCACATCGCTTCGCCGATGTAGCTGACCTTTTTTGTGAAGACGGGTAGATACACGGCGCCGCCGAAAGCGCCGCCAAGCTCTGTGTTGTTGTATCCCTTTGTCGTTGCGGTGGAATCCATGCGGTCGCGGAAGGTGCGGCCGACGGCCTTAATTTCGTAGTGGCCGAAGCCGGGATCGAAGGCTACTTTTGCGATGAGGTCGGGCGCCACGTTTGTGGAGTAAGTGGTGTTACTCAGGGCTCCGGTACCAGTAGTCGACAGGCCGGCAAGGATGTTGGTTACACTCGCCGGAACATTGGCGGGAGTTACTCCGACGGTGGCGGCATTCTCAGCGGCAAAGGCGGAGGTGACTCTGTTGCCATCGAAGGATTTCGTCAGACGGAAAGCGGTTTGGCGGGCATAATCGTTCCCGGGCAACTGGCTGCCGTCGACCAGCGCCGTACCGAATTCGGTGAGATTCTCAATGCCGGTGCGGTTTGTTGTAATCAGAGACCACATCTGACCGCCGCTGAAGGTCCACCCGCCGGGAAACTGGACCCGGCCCCATAACTGGCGGATGCGATTGCTGTAGCCGTTGGTTTGTACTTCGCTGGCGCCATATCCGGTGCCGAGAAAGTCGGTTTCGAAGTAGCCGGTAAGCGTCTCGTTGCCGGCGGTTCCGTCGGCGCGCAGCAGGAGACGGGTCTGGCGGGAGGTCGCGCGAAACTCGCTGAGATGAGACATGACCTGCGAGTCATAAGGGATGCTGTTCCAGGTGGTGTTGATGTCGGCGTTCTCGGCATGGGTCCGGTACAGTGCTTCCGCGGCGAAGAAGCCTCCGGGTGCAATGCGGACGCCCTTATACTGCCAGGCAAGCGGGTGATCCTGCTGCGGGAGGCGCGTCTTCTGCTGATCCACAAAGGCGCTGGTTGCCATCTGCGTCGATTTGAGCGACTCTACCGCTGCATGGAGGGCAGCGATCTGCGGATCCTCCTTCAGGGTCAGCTGGCCGAGCTTCTGCTGAGCGTCGTCGAGGCGGGTCTCCGCGATGGCGAGCTGTTGTTCGAGCTGGTCGTTTTTCTGCTGCAATGCATCGAAGCGTCGCTGGTCTTCGCTGCCCTCGGCGGCCATGGCCCGCCTCAGCTGCTCCAGATCTTCTTTCGATACGATCGGCGCTGCGGCTGGTGTCGAATGATGGCTATGCCGCACAGCGGCAGTGGCCGCCGTCGTTGGGGCCGTTTTGTTCGCGGCCTGGATGTTTTGAGCCAGGGTGCCCTGCCCTGTAAATGCGACTAATAGAGCGAGCGTGCCCGAAAACAACTGCCGATAGCCCTTCATGTCCGGTCTTCCTCTCATCGCTTCGAACTTTTCCAGCCGTCGCCACGTTCGCTCGCCCGCAGGACGTCGCGCGGAACGCCCACTTAGCCTTTTGCGTGCGCAGGCAGTTATTTATTGCACGAACGTGACACTTAGGCCTTATCGGCTGGACTTCAGAGAGAATGAGGGGCAATAAGGCGCCGGGTTATCGAATTACTCAGAAGGAGTTAGATGGAATTAGCCGGTTTCCTCTCAGCGGGAAGCATTTCGATTCCCTTTCCAGGAAGAAGACCGGATCCTCCGATGGGAATGATTTGAACGGAGAGGTTCCGGAGGATTTCGCCGCGGATGGGTCAGGTGCGAAGGAGGAACATTCGAATCATCGCCGGGCCCTGATTTTGACGGTGGCCGGGATCGGTCAGACAGGGGTGCGGGCCAGCCGAGGGGCGGCAGGCGCCGTCGGCGACCGCACGCGGATCACCGGCCGTGGGCTGGAGCGCCCAGGCAACCATCCTGTTAATTGTCCGATTGGTGGAGCTAGTCGGGCTCGAACCGACGACCTCCTCGTTGCGAACGAGGCGCT
>CAZSWI010000272.1:0-5467 GCA_964610635.1 uncultured Acidobacterium sp. | reverse complement strand
TTGAAGTACGGCTCTGTCGTGTATTTTTTAATGTGCTCGCTGTAGTCCTGATCGATCGCCTGTTTCGGATCGCGCGCATAGGCTGTGCTGATCGCGGTCTGGGCGAATGCCGGAATCTGAGCGACGCAGAATGTGAAAGCCAGCAGGAGAAACGACACGCAGCAACGAGTCTTCATGAAGGGCAGAGCCTCTGTTGGTGAGGATTTTGAGCGATGAAGAAGAATATCAGGGACGCCGTTCATCCACACGCGCCTGGGCGCAGCGCTGCGGATCGTCAACCCCTAAACTCTAAATTCCAAACTCTGTCGTCTCACTCCCACTCAATGGTGCCCGGCGGCTTCGACGTGATGTCGTACACCACGCGATTGATCCCCCGCACCTCGTTCACAATCCGGCTCGAGATAGTCTTCAGCACCGCATACGGCAGCGGCACCCAGTCCGCTGTCATTCCGTCTTCGGAGTGCACGGCGCGAATCGCACAGGTATAAGCGTAGGTGCGCTGGTCGCCCATTACGCCCACGCTCTTCACCGGCAACAGCACCGCGAACGATTGCCAGATGTGCTGGTAAAGTCCCGCGTTCTTGATCTCCGTCACGACGATTTCATCCGCTTCCTGGAGCAGCGCCACACGCTCCGCAGTCACCTCGCCCAGAATACGCACCCCCAGGCCAGGGCCTGGAAACGGCTGCCGCTGCAGAATGTCCTCGGGCATGCCCAGATCCCGCCCGATGCGCCGCACCTCATCTTTGAACAGATCGCGCAGGGGCTCAATCAGCTTCAGGTTCATCTCTTCCGGTAAGCCGCCGACGTTGTGGTGGCTCTTAATGGTCTGTGACGGGCCGTTCACCGACGAGGACTCGATCACGTCGGGATACAAGGTTCCCTGCACCAGCCATCCCACCCCGCCCGATTCCTGCGCGATGCGCAGCGCCTCGTCGTCGAATACGGCGATGAATTCGTTGCCGATAATCTTGCGCTTGCCCTCGGGATCGGTTACCCCGCGGAGTTTGCCGAGGAAGCGCTTGCTGGCGTCGACTGCAACCAGCTTGAGCCCCAGCTTGTCGCGGAGGTTTTGTTGCACCTTCTCAAATTCGTTCTTGCGCAGCACGCCGTTGTTCACGAAAACGCACGTGAGCCGATCGCCAATGGCGCGATCGACCAGCACCGCCGCAACTGAGGAATCGACGCCTCCTGAAAGGGCGCAGATCGCGCGGCCATCGCCCACTTTCTCGCGAATCGAACTCACCGTGCTCTGGATGAAGTGCTCCGGCGTCCAGTCCGGCGTGGCGCCGCAAATTTTGAAAAGAAAATTGCGCAGCAGCGCCGTGCCCAGCTGCGTGTGGTGCACCTCAGGATGAAACTGCACCGCCCAGATGCGCTTCTCGGGGTTTACGATCCCCGCCACGGCATTCACGGTTTTCGCCGTCAGATGAAATCCCGCCGGCAGATCGAGAGCCTCGTCCCCATGCGACATCCACACCTGCATCGTCGCGGGCAATTCAGCGAACAGAGGATTTTCTCTGTCGATCACATCGACTTCAGCATGGCCGTATTCGCGCTTCTCCGCGGAGCGAACGCGGCCGCCCAGATGATGCGCGATGAACTGCAGACCGTAACAGATGCCGAGCACCGGCAATCCAAGGCTCAGAACCGCGGGATCGGCGGGCGGCGCGGCGGCGTCGTACACCGAACAGGGCCCGCCAGAGAGCACGATGCCAATGGGATTCTGGGCGCGGATTTCGTCGATCTTTGCAGTGCACGGCAGAACCACCGAGTGAACATTCTGCTCTCGGATGCGGCGCGCGATGAGCTGCACGTATTGCGAGCCAAAGTCGAGGATGACGATGGAGGAGGGATGCACAGCCTAGTTTGTCAGGGTTTATTTTCGCTGTAAAGAATTCTCGCGGATATCAGGGACAGCGCACAAATCCGGATTCGTGGCGATGTTCCAAAGCTGCACAAAAGCCACCAACCGCGCCACCTGAAAAAAATCCGAAGCGATCAGGTACAGCACCGTCACCACCGCCCACCACGCATACAGCGCCGCCCCGTGCACCACGTCCTCAAACGGCAGCGGTGTCGCCGAAAAGACCATGGCCAAAACGATCAGCGCCAGCTTCACGATGCCCATCGCCAGATTGATCTCGACCAGCTTCCCCCGCAGCGGACCAAGCCGCAAGCTGCGCAGCAGGCTTCCCGCGACGCTTTGCCCTTCAAGGGCGGCCAGCAGCGGCGCGATCGAGAACACCCAGCTCAGCAATGCCCATACAGTGAAAATTCCGAGCGAAAAGACAATGACCAGCGCGCAATAGAGAACCAGGTTCGGCTCGCCTCCGGCGTCACTCGCCGGCGAGGCCGTTGCCAGGGTGAAGTTCGCCGCCCACCGCACAGCCTCGAACCAGACGACAAATGTCGTGCACAGCGCCACCACGCGCAACAACTGTAAGACGATCATCGTGGCAGGCCGTCGCGGCGTCTCCGGACGGTAGCCTCGCAGCACAGCATTGCGTCCCAGCCCGGCAGCCACAGCCCACGCTGCGATGCCGGCCGGCAGCAACCACGCGGCGGCATGCAATACCGGCGGCCCGAGCACGTCGAGCGCATCCGACACCTGCAGCGCGCCCTGCAAGGGATATTGCAGCGAAAACTGAAAGACGCCCGTAGCCTCAAGCCCCGCCCTCGCTGCGGACCAGATGCGCTGCCCCTGCCACCCCAGCACGAGCAGCAGTGGAACCCCAAAGCTCCAGCGCCACAGGATTTCCACTCCCAGCAGGGAAGGCCGCCGCCAGCACAGCGCCAGAATCTGCACGAAGGATTGCGTCCCACGCGGTGTTGCGCGCACCGCAGCGGAAATTCCTGAACCGGCGGCATCCATCGCCGCCTACTTCACCACAATGTTGATCAGCTTCCGCGGCACCACGATCATGCGCACAACTTCCTTGTCCGCGATGAGCGCCGCAATCTTCTCGTCCCCCAGCGCCGCGGCGCGAACCGTTTCTTCGTCCGCATCGGCGCCCACCCGCACTACTGCGCGCAGCTTCCCGTTGATCTGCACGGGAATCTCGATCTGCTCCTCTTTCGCCAGCTGTTCGTCAAACTTCGGCCAGGGGGCGCGCAGCAGATTCTCTGTTTCGCCGATCTGCTCCCACAATTCAAATGCGAGATACGGCGCGAAGGGCGCGAGCAGCAGCGTCAGGCTGCGCAAAATCTCCCCAAGCACCGCATCGGGAACCTTGCCCGCACCGATCGCGGCGTCGGCAGCCGTCAATGCGTTTACCAGCTCCATGATCGCCGCGATACAGGTATTGAAATGCCAGCGCCCTGCGAAGTCCTCGGTAATTTTGCGAATTGTCTGGTGCAGTTTGCGCAGCAACGCCTGCGAGTCGGGAGATAATTCCGCGCTCGACGATCTTGCCCCGCTTTTCGCGCGCTCCGCATGCTTCATCGCGAAACGATATACCCGGCTCAGGAAGCGGCTGACGCCCGCGACGCCATCTTCCTGCCAGTCGAGATCGCGGTCCGGAGGCGCGGCAAACAGCGAGTACATGCGGGTGGCGTCGGCGCCGAAGCGGCCGATCATCTCGTCTGGCGAAACAACGTTCCCCTTCGACTTCGACATCTTGGCGCCGTTGCGGATCACCATGCCCTGGGTGAACAACCGCTCGACCGGTTCGTCGTTGCGCACGAGACCCAGGTCGCGCATCACCTTTGTCCAGAACCGCGAGTAGATCAGGTGCAGGATGGCGTGCTCCACGCCGCCGATGTACTGATCGATGGGAAACCAATAAGCAACCGTCTCCGTTGCAAATGGAGCGCGGTCGTTGTGCGCATCGGTATAACGGTAGAAATACCAGGACGAATCGACGAAAGTATCCATCGTATCTGTCTCGCGCAGCGCGTTCTCGCCGCATTTCGGGCACTTCGCGTTGACGAACTCCGGCATGCGCGCCAGCGGCGATCCGCCCTGCTGCGTAATTTCCACATTTTCAGGCAGCAATACCGGGAGTTCGCTGTCGGGAACCGGAACAATGCCGCATTTCGCGCAGTACAGCATCGGAATCGGCGTGCCCCAGTAGCGCTGGCGGCTGATCCCCCAGTCCTTCAGCCGATAAGTAACCGTGGCCTTGCCAAATCCATGCTCCCCCGCGTAAGCCGTCATTTTGTGCTGGGCTTCATGGCAACCGAGAGAGTTGAATTCCCCGGAATTGATCAGCAAGCTGTCTTCCGCGGTATACGGCAAAAGCGCCTCGCGCTCGCCTAAAGATTCCGCCTGGCTCCGCGGCAGAATAACGACTCGAATCTCAAGTCCGTATTTTTTTGCAAAGTCGTAGTCGCGATCGTCGTGCGCCGGCACAGACATGATGGCGCCGGTCCCATATTCGAGCAGAATGTAGTTGCCCACCCAAACCGGCAGCCGCTCCCCATTGAACGGATTGATGGCGTAGTGCCCTGTGAAGACGCCATGTTTCTCGATGGCGCCCACGTCGCCAGCCTCGCGCGCTTTCCTTTGCTGTTCAAGCAGCGCCGCCACCGCGTCCGATAAGCCCGCATCGGCGGCAGCCATCTCCTTCACCAGCGGATGCTCCGGCGCCATCTGCAAACTCGTTGCTCCGAAGATCGTATCCACGCGCGTAGTGAAGACTGCAGCCTTCTTCCCAGTGCCCTTCACGCCGTCGCGAGCCGGCAGCAGAACAGTGCCGCTCTTTCGGACCTTTTCCTCGTCTTCCGTCTCTCCGCTCGCGTCCTCCAGTTCAAACTCGATCTGCGCGCCTTCACTGCGGCCGATCCAGTTGCGCTGCATGGTGCGCACTTTTTCCGGCCAGCCCTCCAGCCTGCTCAGATCTTCGAGCAGTTCCTCAGCGTAGTTGGTGATGCGCAGAAACCACTGCTCCAGATCGCGCTGTTCCACGGGCTGCTCTTCATGACGCCAGCAGCAGCCATTCACGACCTGTTCATTCGCCAGAACGGTGGCGCACTGCGGGCACCAGTTCACCTTGCTCTTCTTGCGGTACGCCAGCCCACGCTCGTACATGCGCAGAAAGAACCACTGATTCCAGCGATAGTAATCCGGCAGGCAGGTGGTGATCTCGTTGCGCCAGTCGTAGCTGAGACCGATGCGATTCATCTGCCGCTTCATCGCGGCAATGTTGCCCAGCGTCCACTGGCGCGGCGGTGTGTTGTTCTTGAGCGCAGCGTTCTCCGCGGGCAGGCCAAAAGCGTCCCACCCCATCGGGTGCAGCACGTTGTGCCCCTGCATCCACATGTAACGCGCCAGCGCGTCGCCAATGGAGTAGTTGCGTACGTGGCCCATGTGGAGTTGACCGGAGGGATACGGCAGCATCTCCAGCACGTAGTATTTGGGCTTGGTCGATGAGACTGGCTCAGCGGCATACATCTCCGGCTGCGCGGCCCAGCGCTCCTGCCAGCGCGCCTCAATCTCGGCTGGATTGTAGCGGACCTCGAAAGG
>CAZSWI010000271.1:0-5491 GCA_964610635.1 uncultured Acidobacterium sp. | reverse complement strand
GGCGAATCGCCATCAGGCCGGGCATCTCGTGTTCGGCGATCGAAATCTCTTTGCGCCCCCAGTCGGCCAGAGCCATGTCGGCGACTTTATAGGCGGCATTACGTGAAACTGTGGCGGTTGCCATGTGTGCGAATCTCCTCTGAACAGTATTGGCTTGATTGTAGCCGGGCTAGCCCCAATCCCTGCCGATTTTCAGCGGACTGCGGTATGCAAACCCTAAATGGGCGTTCTTCGCAGCTGAGCGTTCGCCCTGGAGCGTGGAGATTCGTGCAGTTCAGTGTTGCAAATACACGGTTTTCCCGCCCACAACCGTACGCAGTACTGTAGTACCCAGAACGGCGTGGGGCTCAACCGCAACCAGGTCCCTGTCCAGCACCACAAAGTCCGCTGCGTAGCCCGGAGCCAGCATCCCCTTCCATCCCTCCGCAAACTCCGCATACGCCGACCCCTGCGTGTACGCGTAAAGCGTCTCCCCCATCGTCAGCTTCTGCTCGGGATGAAAGCTCATCGTCCCCGCCTCGTTTTCGCGCGTCACCGCGCAGTAAACTCCGCGAAATGGAGTGATGGGCTCGACCGGATAATCCGTGCCAAATGCCAGCGGCACGCCCGCGTCCAGGAAAGACTTCCACGCATACGCATACTTCTCACGCTCCGGTCCCAGCCGCTGACCAGCCCACCCCATATCTGTCAACAGATGATTCGGCTGCATCGACGCAATTACCCCCAGCTCTTTGTACCGATTGAAATCCCCGGCGCTCACCACCTGGCTGTGCTCGATGCGATACCGCAGATCATGAGGCGGCACCCGCTTCACCGGCAGCATCTCCGGCCTCGGCCCCGACGCCCGCGTGCGAGGCGGCAGCGATGGCTGCCGAACCTCTGCCTCAGCCGCAGCATATGCATCGAGCGCCATCTCCACCGCGCGGTCCCCGATCGCGTGAAAGCCAAGCTGAAATCCCGCCTTCGCGCGCTCAATCGCCATTTCATTCAACCTCGCCTGCTCGTAGCGCGGAATCCCCGAATTTCCCGGATCATCCGCATACGGAGCGTTCATCGCGGCCGTCCGCGAACCCAGCGACCCATCCATGAATCCCTTCAGCATCGTCGTATGCAGCATGCGATCCGTCGCCGGATGATGCGCTGCCTGCTGCTTTTCAAGATCCAGCGCCTCCGCGAACGGGATCCACTCCGCGATCCGGACCGGCAGCTTGCCCTCGCGCTCCATCTGCTCGAAAACCAGAAAGTCGTCCCAGTCCGAAAAATCCTGCACCGTGGTCACGCCGTGCTCAATCGCATCCTCAATCGCCAGCTCCAGCCCATGCCGGCGCTGCTCCAGCGATGGCGGAGGAACCTTCACCAGCACCTGCGCCGTCTCCCGCAGAATGCCCGTCGGATTGCCGCCGGCATCGCGATCGATCTTGCCGCCCTCCGGATCTTTCGTCTCGCGCGTGATCCCGGCCGCGGCCAGCGCCGCCGAATCCGCAATCGCGATGTGCCCGTCAACACGAGTGAAGATCGCCGGATGCCCGCCCGCGGTCGCGTCGACGTCCCTGCGACTCGGCAGCGTCTTGTCCGCCCACAGCGTGTGATCCCACCCTCCGCCCGACAACCACTGTCCCGGCGGAGCCTTCTCCGCCGCCGCTCGAATCCGCTCCTGCATCTCGCCCAGCGACTTCGCCCCAAGCAGATTCACCGACAGCCGAATCTTGCCGCCCATTCCCAGATGCGCGTGCGCATCGTTGAACCCGGGCATGACGAACGCCCCTCCCAGATCCACCATCTGCGTCGCCACACCCTTATATTGCTCAATGATCCGAGCATCGTCCCCAGCCGCAAGAATCTTTCCATGCGCAACTGCGATCGCCCCAACGCGCTCCGGATGCGCCCCATCCAACCCAACCCCAGTCAAAATACTTCCGTGGTAGTAGATCGCTTCCGCGCCAGGGCCGTTCTGCCCACCCCCGATCGCAACTGTCAGAAAAACTCCGGAGAGGAGAATGAGAGCTTTCACGAAAGCCAGTCTAACCACCGGCCGCCCCCAGCAACAGCAAGAGAATTCTCCGCAGCCCCAGGTCCCGGCCCCTGGCGTCGTACCACTCGCCGTGCGTGTGAATGCCCCCGCCCTCACCGCCCCCGCCGATGCTCACTGCCGGGATCCCAAGCGAGAGCGGAATATTCGCGTCCGTCGAAGCCAGCCGCATTTCCGTGCGAATCGCGAGATGACGATCCACCGCCTCGACCAGCGTCATCAGTTCGGAGTCGGCTGGCAGCCGCCCCGCCGGCCGGTCTCCAATTTTCTTAATCGCAAAGCGAACTCCGGATCCGTCCCCGCGCTGGCCCTGATTCGCCCCCTGACCTGTGCCCCGGTTGCCAGCCATCACCGCATCCTCCACCGCGCGATGCAGCTCCACTTCCAGCCGGATCAGCTGCTCCGGGTCGGTGGAGCGCACATCGAACCGCGCCGCCGCTCGCTCCGGAATAGCATTGATCGCCGTTCCCCCTTCAACCGTTCCCACATTCATCGTCGTCCGCGGGATATCCGGTAAGGTCACCGCGAAGAAGCGTTCAATGGCCCGGCTGAGCAGCACGATTGGATTCGCCCTGCCCGCGTCGGTCCACGAGTGCCCGCCCGGTCCGGTAACGGTTACCAGATACCGCTGGCTCCCCAGAGCATGGGTCACCGCCGACTCATGCCCTGCGCCATCGAGCACGATGTGCGCGGCAATGCCCTCGCGCGCGGCCGCACCATCGCGGTAGATATGCCGCATCCCGCGCAGATCGCCTTCACCCTCTTCGCCCACGTTTCCCACAAACAGCAGGTTGCACTCCGTCTCGATGCCGCTCGGCTGCAATGCTGCCGCCGTCGCGAGCAGCGCCGCCACGCCCGCGCCATTGTCGCAGGCGCCCGGAGCACACAGGCGCGATCCCTTCAGATCCGCCTCGATCTTTGTCCCCGCCGGGAAAATCGTATCGATGTGCGCGGACAGTATGACGTGCCGCGCCCCTGGCCCTCGGCCGGATCGAATTCCGATCGCATTGCCCAATTCATCGATGTGAGGATTCTCAAGCCCCACCTCGCGAAACCGCTCGCACAACCATTCCCCTCGCTTCTTCTCTCCAAATGGCGGAGCCGGAACCCCCACCATCTCCGCCTGCCACTGCATGATCCGTAGCTCCTGCAGATGCAGCCACTGAAACGCCTGGTGCACGCGCCGGTCCGCTGCGAGCCGTGCGATGGATACCGATACTGACGCAGGGGAAGCCATGGGAAATCTCAGCGTAGCACCGTAGCACCTGCCTTCACTCGCTTTGCGCCAACCGTCTCTTTGCTGACCGCACCTTCGCTGACCGGTTCTTCGCTAATATCTCCTTTGCTAAAAGCTCTTCGCTAACCGCTTCATCGCTGGTTCTCAATATTCCACGCTGTCGAGAAACAGTCCCCGCGCCGGCGCGGTTGCTCCTGCCTCGCTGCGCGAGCGAGCCGCCAGAATCCTTGCCACCTTCTCCGGCTCCATCTGTCCTCGTCCCACATCCACGAGCGTCCCCACCAGATTCCGCACCATGTGGTGCAGAAATCCGTCTCCACGCACCCGATAAGTCAGCAGCCCGCCGTCTTCACGCCACTCCGAGTCAAGAATCGTTCGAACATTGGACGGCTTCCCGGTCTCCGCCCCGGAATCCTCACCGCACCGCATTGCGGCATCCGGATCGCTCGCCGCAAACGAAGTGAAGTCGTGCGTCCCGGTCAGGAGTTTCGCGGCATCCCGCATGCGCGCAACGTCGAGACCCCAGTGCAAAGCCCACGCATAGCGCGCCGTCCAGGGCGGGCAGATCTCGCTCTCTCCATGAATCCGGAAAATTCGATACTCATACGTCTTCGCCCGCGCCGAGTGCCGAGCGTGAAACTCCGCCGCCACCGGCTCCGCGCTCAGCACACGAATCGACTCCGGCAGCTTGCGGTTCAGCGCTCGCAGAAAATTTGCCGCCGGAATCGCCGCGCTCAGAAACAACGACGCGACCTGTCTGCGCGCATGCACGCCGGCGTCCGTGCGCCCGCTGCCCTGCGGCAGCACGCGCTCCCCGGTCACCCTCTCAATCGCCTCAGCCAGCGTTCCCTGGATCGTCGCGCGATCCGGCTGCACCTGCCAGCCATAAAAATCCGTGCCATCGTACGCGATGGTCAGTTTCCAGTTCGATCCGCTCCGTGATTCCCGATCCGCATCCATTTGTTTTAACTTTTTCCGCCCATTTATTGCACCGCAGGTTTCTCCGGAATCATCGAAACGCTGCGATATACTCAGCTTTCCTGATTGTCGTTACGAGTTTACGGAACCAGGCCTGGGCTTGCCGCGTATTCGTGATGAGCTAAAGCGGTTTTCTGGGTCTGAAATACCTCGTTGTGCGCGTAATTCCGCCGCGCAAGCGGAACCGGAGTGCGCGATTGTTCCCACCTGCAAGCGTGTATCAGAGGAGTGGAGACGGCCAATGTTAGTTTCCCGCAGTTATTCCGCAAAGAAGCAAAGCGCTCTCTTCGAAAAATTGAAAGGCGCAGCCGCAATCTGCTGCCTGCTTGCCGGAACCGCGCCGTCCTTCGCGCAGGTGCCTCAACAAATGGCGCCAGCCGCTCCCGGTCTGCCTCCGGAACCAGCACCTAATCCCACGCAGCCGCTCTTCATGCGCGACACCCCGCGCGACTTCTCAAAAGAGCGCGGTTACTGGCCTAATCCCCTGGCCCCCTATTCGCCCACCTCCGTGCCTCCGACCAATTTCCTGAATCCCGTGCGCCTCGACCGCATGGTGACCGGCGGCAAAATTTATCTCAGTCTCGGCGACGCGGTGCTGCTCGCTCTGCAGAACAACTACGACATCGCCATCCAGCGTCTGAATCTCGACATCGCCGATACCGACATTCTGCGAGCCAAATCCGGTATCGGCGGAATCCAGGGCGTTCCCGCCAGTCTGGTCACCGGCACTCAGGGTGGTTCAACCGCCTCCGTCAGTTCTGTCGGCGGTGGCCCCGGTGGCAGCAGCTCAGGTTCCAGCGTGTCAGGCACCGGTCCCGGTGGATTGTCGCTTTCCACCAATGGCGCCGGGCCGACGCCGGAAAACTTCGATCCCACACTCCAGGGCACCGTCGAGTTCAATCACGCGGTGCAGCCCGAGTCCAGCCCCATTTTTTCCGGGGGCCTGCCCTCAATTAACCAAAACACCAATACTTACAACTTCACCTTCAATCAGGGTTTTATCACCGGCACAAACATGCAGGTGGTCTTCAACAATTCTCGTACCACCACCGACAGTCTGTTTAGTTTTTTCAGCCCGCAGCTCGCGTCCAGCTTCAATTTCGCCCTCACCCAGCATCTCCTGCAGGGCTTCGGAACCGGCATCAACGGCCGCTTCATCGTCCAGGCGAAGAACGACCGCCGTATCGCGGATTCCGTCTTCCGCCAGCAGCTTCTCTACACCATCAATCAGGTGGAGAACATCTACT
>CAZSWI010000270.1:0-5511 GCA_964610635.1 uncultured Acidobacterium sp. | reverse complement strand
AAGACCTCCTCGCCAAAGACAGCTACCAGACCCAGTCCATCGACCTCGTGCAGAAAGCCGAAGTCCCCCCCGGCTGCACCGCCATCGTCATCGCCGGCCCCACCCATAACTACGAGCAGCCCGAAGTCCAGGCCATCAGAACCTATGTCGAGAACGGTGGCCGCGCCCTCTTCATGCTCGATCCGCCGCTCAGCATGGGCCCCTCCGCCATCGCCGAAAACGACGCTCTCACCTCGCTCCTCGCAGGCTGGGGCGTCACCGTCGACAAGGACCTCATCCTCGACCTCAATCCCATCGGTCAGATCTACGGCTTCGGCGGCCAGGTCGCCCTCGTCAACACCTATGGCGCCCAGCCCATCGTTGCGGACATGAAGAGCTCCCTCACCGGCTTCCCGCTCGCGCGCTCGCTTACCTTTAAGAGCTCAGATAAAACCACCGTCGAGAAGCTCTTCGACTCCTCCGGCACCAGCTTCGCCACCATGAACCTAAGCTCGCCGAAGATCAGCACCAAAGACCCGACCAACAAACGCGGCCCGCTCACTCTCGGCGTTGCCGGCAGTTACAACACCGGCAAGCCTAACTCTCAGGGCCGCTTCGTCGTCGTCGGCAGCTCCGCCTGGGCTTCCAACGCCTTCATCAGCTTCAACGGGAACGGCGACCTGGCCGCTAACGCCATCAACTGGCTCTGCTCCGACGAAGACCTCATTTCTATCAAGCCCAAGGCGCCAGAAGATCGCCGCATCACCATGACCCGCGGCCAGCTCAACGTCGTGCGCATTGTCAGCCAGTTTGTGCTTCCGCTCATCGTCATCGTCGGCGGCATCATGGTCTGGTGGAAGCGGAGATGACTCGTCGGGCGACGCACTCGTAGTATTCCATCGGACAGGCATTGCTGATACACGCCCGGCAGCAACAAAAACGGCTTTTCAGTCTGCGGAAAAAACTCCACCCGGCCCAGAAAACTCAACCCACAAAACCAAAACCCAGCGATGGCCAGGTTCACCCCACCGCAAAAAGCAAACTCCCCTGCTACCCGAAATCATCGCGAATCTACTCCGACTCTCTCTGCGGCGGGGCGCAGCCGCGGAATTATTCTTGACAAGTATCTATATCGAAAGATATATATACTTGCCTATGGCCAAGGCCGACGTCCAATCTTTTATCCCCATCAAGCCCCAGTGGTTTCACATCATGCTCTCTCTCGCCGGTGGAGAACAGCACGGCTACGGCATTATGCAGGACGTCCTCGAGCGCACCACCGGCAAAGTGCACCTCTGGCCGGCCACGCTCTATGGATCCATCAAGCGCCTCATCGATGCCGACCTCATCGAAGAATCGAACGCTCGTCCCGCCCCCGAGCTCGATGACGCCCGCCGTCGTTACTACCGCCTCACGAAACTCGGCAAGCGCGTCCTCGACGCGGAGTGTGATCGCCTGCAGGAACTGGTTCGCACAATTCAAGTAAAGCGCGCCATGGTGACCGAATGACAATCGCAGCTCGCATCTACCGCCGCCTGGCTGAAGCCTTCCCGCACGAATTCAAAATGGCCTACGGCGACGAGATGTTCGTGGCTGGCGAGGACGCCATGCGCCGCCTGGCCCAGCAGCGCCGCGCCTCGGGGCTCATCCGCCTCACCGCCGACATTGCCCTCCGCCTCCCCATCGAATACCTCAGCGAGATGCGCCAGGATATGCGCTACGCGGCCCGCGCTCTCGCCAAGTCCCCCAGCTACGCGCTCGTCGGGATTCTCTCCCTGGCCCTCGGCATCGGCCTCACCACCAACGTCTACACCTCCGCCTGGGTCCTGTTCACGCGTACGCTCTCCGGCGTCGCCAACCCACACCAGCTCGTCACCGCCGAAACTCCCGCCTCCTACCCTTACATCCAGCGCTACCGCGAGCAAAAAGACCTCTTCACCGGAGTCGCCGCCGTCCAGAACAGCGTGCAGTTCAACGTCGCCCTCCCTGGCCAGACCGCAAAACCCGACCGCGTCTATGGGCAGCTCGTCTCGCCGGATTACTTCTCCGTCCTCGGCCTGGAACCGCAGCGCGGCCGCCTCCTCATCGGCGCGCCGTTCCTGCTCGCCGGCATCGCTCTTCTCGCCTGCTACATTCCCGCCAGCAGAGCCATGGCCATCGATCCCCTGAAAGCCCTGCGCCAGGAGTAGCGCCCCGCGCTCACTTTTCGCTAAGCGCCTCTCGCTAAACGCCTCTCGCCCCGCCCCTCGCTCGCTCCCGGGCCACCCATTTATACTGGAACCAGTTCCTGCCCACAGGAAATCGTCGTCTCCGTGCGCCCCCGCCTGCGTGGCCGGACCCCGCGAGAACCCGAGAAAAGGTTGTCAACACCACCATGATCCGCTTATTCCAGAAAGACACCCGCTTCGTCAAAGCCGTCTTCATCCTCATCATCGGCTTCACCTGCATCACCATGGTCATCTTCCTCGTGCCCGGAATCTTCCAGGACACGGCCTCCTCGTCCGACACCTACGCCACCATTCGCCATGGCGGAATTGTCGGCCGCTTTCTTCCCGCTGAAGAAACCATCCCCATCCTCGATGTGCAGCAGGTCGCCCGCCGCATGATGCGGGGCGAGCAGATTCCCGACGCGCTCATGCCCATGGTCATGCAGAACGCCGGCCAGGTTGTCATCCAGCAGCGCATCACCATCGACGAGGCCCACCGCCTTGGCATCACCGCCTCCGACGACGATGTCCGCAAGTTCCTGCACTCCGGCATGTGGGGCCAATATCTTTTCCCCGAGGGCAAATATATCGGCGATGCCCAATACGCGGAGTTCGTCTCTCAGAACTTCAACATCACCATCGACAAGTTTGAGAGCGAAATCAAGCAGCAGATTATGTCCGATCGCCTCCGCTCGCTCATCACCGGCGGCATCGGCGTCTCGCCCGGCGAAGTCCGCGATTCCGTCCTCAAGCAGGACACCAAAATTAAGTTCGACTATGCCGTCCTCTCCGCCGACGACCTCCGCAAGACCATCAATCCGACCGGCGCCGAACTCCAGACCTTCTACAAACAGAACGCCGCCCGCTACACCAACGCCGATCCCGAAACCCGCAAAATCCAGTACATTGAGGTCACCGACGCTGCTCTTCCCGGCGGCAAGCCCCAAATCACCCAGGCGGAAATCCAGCAGTACTACAACCAGAACCTGCAGCAGTACAAGGTCGATCCGCAGGTCAAGGTCCGCCACATCCTCATCTCCGTCGACTCAAAAGGCGGGCCCGGCGCCGATGCCGCCGCCAAAGCCAAAGCCCAGGGCATCCTCGATCAGCTCCGCAAAGACAATGGCAAAGACTTCGCCGACTTAGCGAAGAAGAACTCCGACGACCCCGGCAGCAAAGACCAGGGCGGCGAGCTCGGCTGGGTCAAGCACGGCGTTACTGTTCCTGAATTCGATAAGGTTGCCTTCGCCCAGAACCCCGGCCAGATCTCAGATCTGGTCCGCACTCAATTCGGCTACCACATCATCCAGACCGAAGAAAAGCAGGATGCCCATACCAAACCCCTCGACGAAGTGAAGGCCTCCATCGTCGATACCCTCACCAAACAGAAAGACGCCCAGGTCGAACAGTCCTTCGTCAACCAACTCGCCACCGAAGCCCGGATGTCCTCCCTCGCACAGGTCGCCTCTGCGCATCATCTCCCCATCCTGACCAGCGACTACGTCGCCACGGGGGCAACCCTGCCCGGCATGAGCGACAGCTCCAAACTCCTCACCGCGGCATTCGCTTCCCGGCCAGGCGCCCCGGTCGAAGTCGCCGATACAGGCGGCAACAGCTACGCCGTCTTCCAGGTTGCCGACATCAAACCGGCCCACACCCCTGCCTTCGACGAGTACAAATCGCACGTCCTCGACGATTTCCGCGATCAACAGGTCACCTCCCTTCTCGCCCGCAAAACCAATGAGCTCGCCGACCGCGCTCATGCCGAGCACGACCTCGCCAAGGCAGCCAAAGAAGTCGGCGCCACCATTAAGACCAGCGATCTCGTCGGACGCGACCAGCAGGTGCCCGATATCGGCTCTCTCTCAAGCGCCGCTCCTGGACTCTTCGATCTCAACATCGGTCAGATCGGCAACGCCATCAACAATGGCGCCACCGGCGTCGTAGCGAAGATCGTCGACAAACAGCAACCCACCGCCGACGAATTGGCCAAAAGCTTCGACTCCACCCGCGATACCCTCCTCAACCAGCGCCGCGATCAGATGTACGAGGTCTTCGTTTCCAGCCTGGTTTCCAGCTACGAGAAAGCCGGCCGCGTCTTCGTCAACCGCAAAACCCAGCAGCCCGGCCCGCTCAGCGGTACATAAATCACCCGGCCTCGCCTGGTCCCCTCGTCAGTTTCCGCGCCGGCCAGGCCAGGTCATTTCCGTTTCACGCTCCCGGCTCCCAGCTCCCAGCTCCAGGCTCCAGGCTCCCGGCTCCCGGCTTTGAAAGCAACAGGGCTCCCGCCATCCGAATCTTTCCAACAGGGCTGCATGGAATAACGGCCCCTTTCGTTGCACACTACCCCTACAGGACTCTTCATGCCCTTTGAACGTTCCTCGGGACTTCTCCTGCACATCGCTTCTCTGCCTTCCTTCGGCGGTATCGGCGATCTCGGCCCCGCGGCCTACGCCTTCGCCGACTTCCTCGCCGCCTCGAAGCAGCGCCTCTGGCAGGTTCTTCCCCTTGGCCCCACCGGCTACGGCAATTCCCCTTACGCCGCGCTCTCCGCCTTCGCCGGCAATCCTCTGCTCATTTCGCTTGAATTTCTCGCCGAGCGCGGCTGGCTCAACCACGAACGCCTCAAAGACCTGCCCGGCCCCTCCGGAAACATCGACCACGAAGCGGTCGCTGCAAAAAAGCAGCCTCTCATTGAAGAAGCAGCCCGCAACTTCCTCCACAACCACTCTCCCGAAGAGTGGTCCGGGTTCGAAGGCTACTGTCGCGAGAACGCAACCTGGCTCGACGACTGGGCTCTCTACTCCGTCCTCCGCCGCAAATACAACTACGCATCCTGGAACGAATGGCCCAGCGAAGTAAAACACCGCGAGCCTCAGGCTCTCGAACACCTCCGCCTCGAGTACGGCGAAGAACTCGCCACTGCCCAGGCCCTTCAGTTCGCCTTCAATGAGCAGTGGAGCGACCTGCGCGACTATTGCGCCGCCCGCGATATCCGCTTCATCGGTGACATTGCCATCTTCGTCAACTACGATTCGGCCGACGTCTGGACCCATCCCCAACTCTTCGAACTCGACGACAATCTCGCCCCACTCCGCGTCGCCGGCGTCCCGCCCGACTACTTCTCCGCCACCGGCCAGCGCTGGGGCAATCCCCTGTACAAGTGGGATGTGCTCCAGCAGAACGGCTTCGCCTGGTGGGTCGATCGCATCCGCCGCGCACAATTCCTCTACGACGTCATCCGCCTCGACCACTTTCGCGGCTTCGAAGCCTACTGGGCCATCCCCGCCCAGGATGAAACCGCCGTCAACGGAACCTGGGTCAA
>CAZSWI010000269.1:0-5540 GCA_964610635.1 uncultured Acidobacterium sp. | reverse complement strand
TCGAAGCGGTATTCGCTGTCGTAGTCGTCTTCGACGATCCAGGAAGAAGCCTGGCGGGACCACTCGAGGAGCTGGAAGCGGCGGGAGGCGCTCATGGTGACGCCGAGGGCGTAGTGGTGCGATGGGGTGACGAAGGCGACGCGGGCGCCAGGGGCGAGGCGGATGCCCGCATCGACGTCGAGGCCTTCGTCATCGACGGGAACGGGGACGGGACTGACGCCGGAGCCGAGCAGGAGGGAGCGCACCAGCGGGTAGCAGGGCTCTTCGATCCATGCTTCGTCGCCGGGGTCGAGGAGAACGCGGGCGGTGATGTCGAGGGCTTGCTGAGAGCCGGAGACGATCATGATCTGCCCGGGATCGCAGCGGACGGAGCGGGCGGTGCGCAGGTAGGAGCATACGGCGTCGCGGAAGACTTCAAGGCCGAGGGGATGGAGGTTGCTGGCGGAGTGGATGCGGAGGGATCGGCTGTGGCGGGTGACAAGCTTCGACCAGATGTCGAAGGGGAACTGGTCGAGGGCGGGCTGATGGACGCCAAAGGCACCCCAGCCGTGACGCCAGGGAAGGCGATCGTAGGGCGGGTAGAGCATGGATCGGTGGGAGGTTTGGCGGGCGACGTCGGAGGCAGGGGTGGCGTGGCGGGCGTGACCGGGGCGGTGGGGCAAGGATGCGGAGACGTAGGTTCCGGAGCCGACGCGGCTTTGAAAGTAGCCCTCGGCCAGGAGCTGGGCGTAGGCGTCGAGGACGGGGAAGCGGGAGATCTCAAGCTCGGAGGCGAGTGCGCGGCTGGAGGGGACCTGCTGGCCTGCGGCGAGGTCGCCGCGGAGGATGGCGTCGCGAAAGCCGGCGTAGACCTGGCGATGGAGGGGGGTCGCCGCATCGCGGTCGAGGGGAATAACGGGAAGGAGGCCTGCCGAGACGTCGGGCATTTGCAGGGCATAGTAGTGGTTATGCTGGATTTCTGGCAAGTTGTTATGAATGGTTACCACTTTTTGAGCGGAAGTGGTCGGTGGCGGAGGGCGAACAACGAGCTAAGAAGCAGCCAGCTAAAGAAGCTGTCAGCGAGAAGACTGCCAGCAAAAGACGATTGGCAAAAGACGGTTAGCGAAAGACGATTTTGCTAATGACGATTAGCCAAAGATGGTCAGCGAAGATTCGGTTAGCAAAGAAGCGGTCGGCGAAAATGCGAGGAGCGGCATGGTCCCCCAGGATTACTTCTTCGCGTAGCTGACCTCGCCCATGAGTTCGGCAAAGTCGGCGGTATCGCGGAGGCTGGCAAAGGCTGGATCCTGAGCAAGGCGCCGGCGATCCTTAAAGCCTTCATTGAAGGCTCTGTGGAGAAACTGAAGGGCACGATCCGGGGCGTTCATTTGGGCGAAGAGTTCGGCGAGGCAATAGTTTTGCTCGGCGCGATCCCGGTCGCTGACGGGACCGCCGATGATCTGGAGGGAATCCAGATCGAATACAGACGGGTCCATTGAAATGGCGGAGCGGTATTCCTCGATGCCGGGGCCCGGCTTGCCTTCGGCAAAAAAGGCGGTGCCGAGGTTGGCGGTGATGACAGCAGAGTCCGGGCTGAGCTTAAGGGCGCGGCGGTAGAGTCGGATGGCCTGGCCGTATTTCTTCTGGGTAAAGAGGGCAGCGCCGAGGTTGTTGAGGGCTTCAGGAAAGTTGGGACGGAGCAAGAGGGCTTGCTCGTAGTTTCTCTTTGCTTCGTCGACGGCGGAGAGGTGATGCCAGGAGACACCTATTTTGTTGAGGGTGACAGGGTCGGCGGGAGCGTGACTATAGGCGTCGATGGCCTCGATGAATTCGCCACGGGCGAAGAGCAGGTCGCCGGCTGCCTCCGGGGAAAGGGCGTGCCGTGGAGGAGGCGGGTCATGCGTTTGCGCAGCGGCGTGAAGAGCGGTTGTGAAGAGGAGCGCAACGATCGCGAACGCAAGCGCCAGGCGGAAGGTAGCAACGGGTGAGGGCAGGGTTGCTGCCAGGGATCGATGGTTCACGGTGAAGACCTCCCGCGAATCGAGCCGATTGTGAGTTTGATGATGCCACAAACCTGGGAAGGGTGGCCAGGGTGCGGAGCAACGCCGCTCAAGCCCGAACAACCGCAAGGCGTGACGGTAGAGATGGCGCAGAAGCGACCGACCGGCTGCCAACGGCAGAACTACTTGCTGACAAGGGGGGTAGCGGAAACGTGCGAGGAAGGCCACCGGGGCTCGCGTTTTTCGAGGAAGGCGCTAACGCCTTCATGGAAGTCGGCGTTGGAACGGGCGTCAACGCTGGCGCGAATGGCGGCTTCGATATCGTGAGGCAGGTGATGATCGGAGAATTTGCCGAGGAGGCGCTTGGTGGCTTCCATGGCGGCAGGGCTGTTGCGTAGGAGGCGCGTGGCGAGAGCGCGGGCTTCGCGCAGGAGGTCGGGCTCGGCAACGATACGAGTAACGAGGCCGAGGGATCGGGCCTCTTCGGCGGACAACAGTCGTCCGGTGAGGAGCAGATCGCGGGAGGATTTTTCGCCGAGCTGGGTGTGAAGAAAGGCGGAGACGATGGCGGGCACGAAGCCGATACGGACTTCGGTATAGCCAAATTTCGCTTCGGGGACGGCAAGGGTGAAGTCGCAGAGCGTAGCGATGCCCATGCCTCCGGCGATGGCGGGACCATTGACGGCGGCGATGCTGGGTTTGGAGAGCGAGTAGAGCGTGGTGAGGAGAGTGGCGATGCGCTGGGCGTCGGCGTGGTAATCCTCGGTGGCGGAGAGCTGGCCGGGAGAGACAGCCATGGCCTGGAGGTGCTCGATGTCGAGACCGGCGCAAAAGGAGGAACCGGCGCCGGTGATGATGACGACGCGGCAGGTTTGGCTGGCGGCGAAGGCTTCGAGGGCCTGGGTGAGGTCCTCCATCAGCTGGTGGTTGAGGGCGTTCCGCTTCTCAGGACGGTTCAGGAGGATGGTGTGGATGCCCGACTCAGTGTGGGTGTGGAGCGTGGAGTAGTGCGTCATGGCAGGTTTGACAGGAACCAAAATCTTAGAGCATATGGGAGCAAAAGGCGAGCGGCGAGGTTCAGCTCAGAAGCGGTCAGCAAGAAAGCGGGCGGCGAAAAAGCGGCTGACGTGGACGGGTAGCGAGAGCCGAGGAGAGCGCCTTAAAAAACATTCAACTATTCGGTTGACAAGGGGGAATGCTCCGCGATACATTCAACCACATGGTTAAGTCTGGTACCGCACGGCTGGACTCGGTCTTCCACGCACTGTCCGATACGACGCGGCGCTCCATCCTGCGCGATATCGCCGCGAAGGAAAAGACAGTGGGGGAAGTGGCGAAGCCGTATCGAATGACGCTTGCGGCGGTATCGAAGCACCTGAACGTGCTCGAGGCCGCCGAGTTAATCTCGCGTGAGCGGCGGGGGAGTTTTCAGATCGTGAAACTGCAAGCGCAAAGCCTGAGGCCCGCCGAAGACTGGCTGGCCTTCTACGAAAAATTCTGGAATCGGCAGATCGACGCCCTCCAGAACTACCTCGAAGGAGAGAAAGATGAGCACAGTGGCAGTTCCCGTGAAAGCAAGCGGCGTTCTGAAGGTTGAGGTTCGCCGAGTGATCCGCGCCAGCCGGCAAAGGGTCTTTGACGCATGGACGAAGCCGGAGGAGATGCGGCGCTGGTTTGCCCCCGGACCGATGACTGTCGCCGCGGTGGAAACCGAGCCGCGGGAAGGGGGCGCCTACCGGATCGAGATGAAGGGTTCGATGGACAACTTGCCGGAGAATGCCGATCGCCGCTCGATTGCATCTGGCGAATACACCGAAATTGTTCCCAACGAGAGGCTGCGCTTTACCTGGCGGGCGAACTGGAATCCGGAAAGTGAATCGGTCGTCACGATTCATCTGCGCGATGTGGAAGGCGGTACCGAGCTGCTTCTCATCCACGACCGGATCGATCTGGAATCCGCCAGCAGCGGATACAAACAGGGCTGGACGAGCTGCGTGGCCAAGCTGGACGCTTACCTTGGCGGTTAAGCGCGCCAGGCGCGGGAAAGAAGTGGAGCGCGGATATATTTCCGCGCTCTGCGCCGCTTTGAAAGCGTGGCCGGAGGTAGCCATCCGACGGAATGTGCGCGGCGCCTCGTTTGTGGTGGGAAGGAAATTCTTCGCGTTCACCCGGCCGGAAGGCCTGGCCATGAAGCTGCCTGAGAATCGGATTCGCGCTCTGGTGGAGGCGGGGGAAGCGCAGTTTTTGAAAATGGGGAAAAGGACCATGCGAGAGTGGGCTCTCTTGAGGCTGGAGCCGACGGCTCAGGTCCGGGACGAGGATATACGGTTGTTGCGGGAGGCGATGAGGTTTACGTCTTCCTGGCGCCCCCGGTAATCTGATGCACACCCGCTGGCGACTGCCGCTTCCTTCCAGACCTGCCGGCTTGACTGGATTGCGTCGCGCAGAACCCGCCAGACGGTGGAGTTTGGGACCCCGGCAAGTGTCGGATGTGAACCGGCAGAACGCGTAGGTTCTGGTGGATCAATCGTAGCTCTCGCGGCCCGGCGAGTGAGGCAACAAATCATCCTCGCCCCACCGGGCCGGTGCGGAGCGCACCCGCTATCCGCGCCAGTGACCTTCGACCCAGTACCAGCCGCCGGCTTCATGGCGCCAATGGCCGGGAACCCAGACGGCGTGCTCGCGAGGCGGAGAGACCCAGTGGCCCGGGACCCAGACATAACCGTGACCATCCCAGCGGTGGTATCCATCCACCCAGACCCAGCCTTCGTGCGGACGGGGGCCAGGATGTTCAACGAGGGGCGCCGGAGGACCGACCTGGACGTAAATGTGCTGGGCAAGCGCGGAGGGGATCGCCGGGATGCTGAGGATTGCAGCCGTTGCGACGAGAAGGAGTTTCTTCATAGGAGTGGGTCTTCCTTTCTGGAGAAATGTTGCTGCCGTGGCGGCTGAATTCTGTCTAACCGCCGCACAGCCAATGGAACCCGCGCGGGGGGCCGGCGGGTTGCGCAGAAAATCTTCTCACAAAAAGCAGTGCTCATGGTTTTCGCGGGATGAAGAGCGCCGCTGGTGGCGTGACGCGATAGCTCTGAGAGAAGTTGCCCTGGTTAATGGCCAGCGAGAGCCGGCCGCGCGAATCGATGTAGAAGAGTGGCTTGCCGACGGGGACGTCGCTGAAGGTTTTGTGGAAGGGGATAGTGAGGGTCTTGCCGTTGAGTGTGACGGGCACGTTGTCGCCTAACTGATAGCCGAGCTGCGCAAAGACAGGCTGCGGGATATCGAGGATGAGATTGCCGAAGGGACCGTCGGTACCGATGACATCGCCGTGGAGGCCTTTGGCGTCGACGGCGGCGGTATGGATGTCGATGCGCACGAGCTGGGCGACGTCGAGGGCGGGGCCGGCCTGGGTCCAGTCGTCTCCACGGGCGAGATGCGCGCCGGCGGGAGAGAAGATGTCGCGGCCGTGGAAGGTGGAGGACAATTTGGAGCCGATCATCCAGTCGGGGTTGGTAATTTCGCGGGCAGCTTCGATGCCGTCGCGATCCTGGACCAGGGTGAGGA
>CAZSWI010000268.1:1566-5558 GCA_964610635.1 uncultured Acidobacterium sp. | reverse complement strand
GGCGGAGTGGCGGCAGACCGAGCAGAACCAGCGGGCGCGGTTCTACAGGATTACGGCGGAGGGGCGGCGGCAGCTGGCGCATGATCGGTCGAAGTGGGAGACGATGGTGGCGGCGATCAGTTCGATCATGGAAGCGTAAGCGCGGCACATAGCAAGGAGGGGTGCGATGAGTCTTTGGCGTGGGCGTTCGGGGAGTGAGGCGCGGAAGGCGGAGCTGGACGCGGAGAACGAGGCGCACGTGCGGATGGCGACGGCGGATCGCGTGGCGCGGGGGGAATCGGCAGAAGAGGCGCGCGCGGCGGCGGAGCGCGAAATGGGAAACCTGCCGCTGGCCAAGGATGTGACGCGGGAGACGTGGGGATGGGTTTGGCTGGAGCGGCTGGGGCAGGATGTTCGGTACGCGCTGCGGCAGATGCGGCGCAGCCCTGGGTTTGCAGCGACGGTGATTGGGACGCTGGCGCTGGGGATTGGGGCGGCGGCGGCGATGTTCACGGTGGTGGATCATGTGCTGCTGCGGGCACTTCCATATAAAGATGCGGGGCGGCTGGTGCTGCTCCAGGAGGGTGGGCGCGACGAGAAATTCTTCTATGCGCCGTGGGCCGACCTTGAGCAATGGAAGTCGCAGAGCCGTTCGTTTGATGACATGGCGTTCTCCGCGGGGCTGGAAGGGCGCACGTATCTCGAGGGAAAGAGCGCGGCGGTGCAGGTGGATGGGCAGGCGGTGAGTTCGAATCTGTTTGGGATGCTGGGGGCGATGCCTGCGCTCGGGCGCGGATTTATCGTGGAGGCGCCGAGTTTTGCAGCTGGGAAAAACACGGGCACCATTGTGCTGAGCGATGCGGTTTGGCGGGAGGCTTTTGGCGGCGATACGGGGATTGTGGGCCGAGTGGTGCGGGTAAACGACGTGCCGTACACGGTGGTGGGAGTGATGCCGGCGGGTTTCCGGTATCCGGCGGGGACCTCCGCGGTGAGTGGGCAAGTATGGGTTCCGGTGCAACTGGATGCGAAGGACACGGGGCATGGCTACGATGCTCCGTACTACGAGGTGATTGCGCGGCTGCGGCGCGGGGTGAGCGTGCAGGCTGCGACGGCGGATATGGCGACGATCCAGAAGCGTGTGGCAGCGCAGTATGCGGACGCTGAGCAGCGCGAGGCTCACAGCGTGGCAAGGGTGGAACGGTATGGGGATTCGCTGATCGACACGGATGTGAAGAAGGGGCTGCTGGCTTTGCTGGCGGCGGCGGGCGTGCTGTGGCTAATTGCCAGTGTGAATGTTACAAATTTGCTGCTGGCGCGGAGCATGGCGCGGCAGCGGGAGATTGCGATGCGCGGGGCGCTGGGCGCGAGCCGCGGACGCGTGATGCAGCAGATGATCGTCGAGGGGCTGGTGGTGAGCGGGGCGGCGGCGGTGCTGGGGATTGGGCTGGCGCTGGGAGCGATTCGGCTGACGCGGAGCGTGGCGCCGATCCATCTGAACGTGGATTTTTCTACGCACGTGGACCTGACGATTCTGGGTGCGCTGTGCGGGCTGACGCTGCTTTCTGCGGTTTTCTCATCGGTGTGGCCGGCGTGGATCGCGGTGCGCGCGCCGATTGAACCTGCGCTCAAACAAGGCGGCTTGCAGACGGGGTCTGGACGGCGGCACAATCGGCTGCGGAGTGGGCTGGTGGCGGTTGAGGTGGCGATGTCGCTGACGTTGCTGGTGGCGTGCGGGCTGCTGCTGCGGACGATCTACACGCTGCGGCATGTTCCGCTTGGATATCGGACGGACCACATCGTGGTGGCGAATTTGTCGATTCCGTCGTACCGGTATGTGGACAAGAGCGTGACGTCGAGTTTGTATCAGCCGCTGCTGGAGCGGGCGCAACAGCTGCATGGGGTGCAGGCGGCGGGGCTGATGAGCGAGGTGCCGCTGGGGCAGACGTTCAACATCATGCTGTCGCTGCGGATGAACGGGGGCATGGTGATGGCGGGGCTGAAGACGGCGACTCCGGATGTGCAGAAGATCTTCGGGATGAAGATGCTGGCGGGGCGGTTCTTCAGCAAGGAGGACACGCCTACTTCGGAGGGAGTGGCGGTGGTGAATCCGGCGTTTGCAGCGGAGTTCGCGCCGAACAAGCACGATCCGAGTTCGCTGCTGGGGATGAAGGTGTGGAACCTGAAGAAGGATATGCCGGCGAAGATCGTTGGGGTGCTGGACAACGAGCGGCAGAAGACGGTGGCGGAGGTGTCGCAGCCGGAGGTGGAGATTTGCCTTTGCCAGATCACGCCGGGGAGCAATATCTATCAGCCGTCGACGATCGCGATGGACCTGGTGGTGCGGACGGCGGAGCCGACCTCGGTGATAATTCCGGAGCTGCGGGATCTGCTGCGGCAGGCGAGTCCGGAGCTGGCGAACTCGACGTTTTCAACGATGGATCAGATTGTGGAGGATTCGTTTGGGAGCCAGCGATTGGCGGCGCATCTGCTGGAGATTTTTGGCGGGGCGGCATTGCTGCTGTGTGCTGCGGGATTGTATGGGTTGCTGGCGTATGTGGTGACGCAGCGGACGCGGGAGATGGGAGTGCGGGTTGCGCTGGGGGCGCAGCGGGGAGATTTGCTATGGCTGGTGATGCGGCAGGCAGGGGGGATGCTGATCGTCGGTGTGGCTGTGGGGATTGGTCTGGCGCTGGCTTCGGGGAAGCTGGTGCGGGGATTTTTGTATGGGGTGGAGGCTCATGATGGTTGGACGCTGGCTGGGGCGGCTGTCTTGCTGATGGCGAGTGGGTTGGTGGCGGCTTACTTGCCGGCGCGGCGGGCTGCGGGGGTGGATCCTATGGAGGCGCTTCGGGCGGAGTAGGTGGGGGATGGTTCCGGTTTTCGACCGGCATTCAAACAAACAGGAGGTTACGCCCGACGACGGTGTTTATCTGGAGCAATGGACTACGATGCGTCATGCGATTCTTTTCCTCGATGTTGGCGTTTAGCCTCTGTGCCGTGTTTTGTCACGCACAGACAGCCGTAAGTGATACCACGGTCCTAAAGCAGACCCGTGCGAAATATGATGCTCCCTTTGAGAGAAACCTCCAATCCTTCAGTTGCGCCGTGGAGTTCAACTGGAAGCAGCACTTCAATGAGGCCGTACGTCTGGGCGACGAAGGAACGGATGAGGAGATCGCTAAACTCATTCAACCCATCCGCAATCGTGTCACAGTCACTCGACAGAACGCCGCGGTCTCATCTGGGATGACTGACGATGAAGAAAAGAAGCTTCCCCATGGAGGCATGGCCGAAGGCCTTCTCGAACATGCAGTGCAATTCAGCTTGAATAGCTGGTTGGGTGCCAGCAATAACGCTATGCTTCCGCCAGAAGGCACACCCGTTCACGTCGAGCTATTTGCGTCAGGCTACAAGCTCGAATTCAAGGTCCAGACGTTCGATGTGGAGATGGTGTTCGCGCACGACATGAGCCTCCAGAGCGAAGCGGCCAGGGGATCTGCATCCGATCGCCGGGAGACAGAATTCCGTCCTGGCCCACAGGGCTTTCTGATGACATCCTACAGGCTGGGTGAGGATGGAGATTTTAGGCCCGGTAACCGGATAATCCTCACCTATACCTATCAGAGCGCCGGCGGATTTCAATTACCTGAACAAGTTTCGATCGATCGCGAGAGCCATCACGAAGTCTGGCACTACAAGCTAAGCGGGTGCACAGTGGAAACGACTAAGTGAGTCGGTACTCATAAGTCGGCTTCTCGCGCTCTATCAGGCAGGTGCTAAGTTCGCGGTTGTGGCGGATCAGCGGAAATACGGAAGTAGCCGAATCGTTTCGTTCCGGGCTTCTATCCGATGCAGCGAGAAGCGCAAAAACCTGAGTATTTACAAGGGTTGCGTAAGTACGGACGAAATTCGCTCAGGACGACCTCAGATTATTTGTTTCGGATTATAGGACGCTGAACGAAAGACTGCACTTCACGCTTGATAATCCCGGTCGGCGCTTCGCGACCGATGCC
>CAZSWI010000268.1:0-1466 GCA_964610635.1 uncultured Acidobacterium sp. | reverse complement strand
TGCCATTCGACTTCGCTCAGGCCAGGCTCTTCGACTGCGCGCGGGGAAAGCGCACCTCTCGCTGGAAATTTGTTTGGCGGCGCTCCGCTCGGGGTGGCAGCGCTTTTTCTGTGCGGGTTTCCCTAATTTGCACGGGACGTTACTGATGTTCCAGTAGAGATCCAATTGTGTTGACGGTCGGGTTGCCGCGGGAGTTTGCTTCTTGCTGTGGGGTGAACCTGGCTTTCTGTTTTTTTGGGGGGCGCTCTCTCGGCTCAGGATGACGGTTGGGGAGTGGGGCGGTAGCCGCGCAGGCCGAAGTAGAGGACGAAGCAGTAACAGACGAGGGGGACGAGGAAGGCTGTCTGGATGTTGGTGGCGTCGGAGATGCGTCCCATGATGGCGGGGCAGATGGCTCCGCCGATGATGGACATGACGAGGAGGGATGAGCCTTTGCGGGTGGCGGGGCCGAGGTGGCGGATGCTGAGGGCGAAGATGGTGGGGAACATGATGGAGTGGAAGAATCCGAGGAGCACGATGCCGGCGAGAGCGGCGGGGCCGCGGCTAGTGAGGATTAACGTGACGGAGAGCAGGGAGCCGACGGCGAAGGTGGCAAGCATGGAGGCGGGGGCGAATCGCTTCATGAAGGCGGAGCCGCCGAAGCGGCCGATCATGAAGGCGAGCAGGTGGAGCTTGAGGTAGTTGGCAGCCTGAACGTCGGATGTGCCGGGGCGTGAGAACTCAACGAAGCGGATGACGAAGCTGGCGACGCCGACCTGGGCGCCGACGTAGAAGAACTGCGCTGCTACTCCTTTGAGTAAGTGGGGGAAGTGGAGAACGTGCTTTGCGGCGATGGGGTCGCTGTCGGCGGGTGCTTCTTCGGAAATTTTAGGCAGGTGCGATAAGCCGATGAGCAGGGCCATGCCGAGGAAGATGGCAACGATGATGAGGTAAGGGAGGCGCACGATTGCGGCTTCCGCAGTGGCGGCGTTGGCTCCAGCGGCGAGCTTGTGGGTACGGGCGAGGATGAGCGCGGAGCCGAAGATGGGGGTGAGCACTGCACCCAGGGCGTTGAAGGACTGCGCGAGGTTGAGGCGGCGCTCGGAGGTTTGGGTTGGTCCGAGGAAGGTGACGTAGGGGTTCGCGGAGACTTCAAGGAAGGACTGGCCGCAGGCCATGATGAAGAGGCCGAGCAGAAATGCATAGTAAACGTGAATGTAGGCGGCGGGGATGAAGAGGAATGCGCCGGCGGCGCAGATGAGGAGTCCGAAGACGATGCCGCGCTGGTAGCCGAGGCGCTCGATGATGAAGCCGGCGGGCCAGGCGGCGAGGAAGTATCCACCGAAGAAGGCGACCTGGACGAAGGAGGACTGGAAGTCGGTGAGGTGGAATGCGCCGCGCAGGTGAGGGATGAGGATGTCGTTGAGGTTGACGCCGACGGCCCAGAGGAAGAAGAGGCTGGTGACGAGGATGAGGGGCCAGAGGTA
>CAZSWI010000267.1:0-5561 GCA_964610635.1 uncultured Acidobacterium sp. | reverse complement strand
GGACGAAGGACTGGATTCGGATTTGCCGATTCAGCCCGAGACGGAGAACTTCTAACGGTGATCAGTCGCCAGTTCACAGTCCCCGGTTCGCACATCGGCGCCGGGGACTGGCCGCTGGCAACTGACGACTGACAACTGGAGACTGAAAGATGCGTCATCGCAATGCAGGATACAAACTGGGACGGAACCCGAGCCATCGGCGCGCCATGCTGCGGAATCTGGTGACGTCCATTCTGTTGGAGGATCGGGTGCAGACCACCGTGGCGAAAGCGAAAGCCGCGCGGCCCCATGTGGAGAAGCTGATCACCCTGGGCAAGAAGGGCGACCTTCATGCGCGGCGGCAGGCCCTATCTTATTTGCAGACGGGCGAGGCGGTGACGCGGCTGTTTGACACGGTAGCGCCGCGGTATGGGGATCGCAACGGCGGGTACCTGCGGATTATTCGCGCGGGTTTCCAGCGGGGCGATGGCGCGGAGAAGGTGTACATCGAGCTGGTGGGCGCAGAGCAGGTGCTCGATGAGAAACGCCAGAAGAGGGCAGAAGCCCGGACGAAGCGCCGCGAGGAGATGCAGAAGGCCATGGCTGAGAGCGAAAAGGCTGAGGGCGGGGACGAGAAGGCGAGCTAGATGGCAGCGAGAGGCGTTTAGCGGAAAAGCGAGCCCAAAGGCGGTTTTCATAGGGTGCATCCTCATCGGGTGCGCCCTTTCCGTTTTGCGGGGGATGAAGGCGGTAACCACAAATATTTTGACTGATTGCCGGTCGGCGCTGATACGCTGGCTGGAACATGCAAACTGGAGCGGAAGCAAGGCGGGGCGGACTGCGCGGATTTCGATTGCCGGGGCTGGTGCGACGCGGACGGGGAGCGGAGGAGGAACAAGCACGGGCCATTCAGTCGCGGCTGCTGCCCGGGTCGACTCCGCAGCTGGATGGTTTCGACATCGCATGCGCGTGGCAGCCTTCAGCGGAGGTGAGCGGCGATTACGTAGACGTTTTTGATATCGGTCCGGGTCGGGTTGGGGTTTGCATCGCGGATGTGTCGGGCAAAGGGCTTGACGCGGTAATGATGACCGGTCGGCTGCAGGCCGCGGTGCGGGAGTTTGGTCCGAATGCCGGGTCGCCTGCGGAGCTTTGCACGCAGGTGAACCAGGCGCTGTGCGGGCCGGGTATGCAGACACGATACGCCACGATGTTTTTTGGAGTGCTGGAACGGGGCGATCGGCGGCTGCGCTATGAAAGCGCGGGGCACTGCCTGCCGCTGCTGGTGCGCGGCAACGGGGGAGTTGAGTTTCCGGCGAGCTTCAGCGGCGTAATCGGAATTTTTTCGCACTGGCTGTATCAAAACCAGGAAGTGGAACTGCGGTCCGGCGACTGCCTGGTGCTGGTGACGGATGGGATTCTGGCGGCTGAGAACCGGCGGCGCGAGGAGTTTGGGTATCAGCGGCTGATCGCGACAGTGGAGACCGCGCGAGGGCTGGGAGCCGCGGAGACGAGCCAGAAGATCCTGGCCGCGGTAACGAAGTTCCGCGGGGGCAAGCTGCAGGACGAGGCTTCGCTGATTGTGGTGCGGGTGGGGTGAAGGAAGCTACTGGGTCGCGGCCTGTCTGGCTTCGAGTTTAGTCAGACGGCGCTCGATGTCGAGCGCGTTGTCGACGGCCTGGATTTGTTTGCTGAGCGAATCGAGCTTCACCTCAACAGCCTCGAATTTGACGTCCATTGACTCAAACTTCACCTCCATCACCTTCTCGATGGAGTCGAGGCGCGCGGAGATGGTGCGCAACTCCGGCGCCAGGAAATCCTGAATCTCCTTGCGGACATCGTCTACCGTGCTCATGGATTCCATTCTTTGGCGCGCCAGTTTGGACGTCAATGTAAATCGGCGAACCATCTGCACCTATGGTACTGCGTGCTGCTGAGCGCGACTCAGCGAGGTTGCACTTCGACCGCTGATGAGAGGGTCTGGTCCTTTTGCTTGCCGGTGACCTGGATTTTGAGGCCGCGGGCTAAATACGGGGCGATGACTTCAGGGCGTGCCCAGTCGAGGGTCCAGCCGTCTTCGATGGCGACCAGGGTGTAGTTGCCGGGAATGACGCGGCTCAGGGTGAAGCTGCCGTCGGAGTTGCTCTGATCGCGGCGGAAGAGCTCGTGGCCGGCGCCTGCATTTTGAGGGACGAGCACAATCATCGCGCCCCCGAAGCCTCTGTCGTCGCGTTTGGCGTAACCGTTGAGGGTGGTCGATCCGCTGGCGAGGGTGGCTGCGAGTAGGACCGGATCGCTGGCCACGGTGATGTGGCCGCCTGCGGCTTCCGCGCCGGTCGCGGCCATCTGCGTGACAGCGAGTGAGCTGCCGGGGGCGTGGACCTGGACCTCATAGTTGCCGGGCGATACGCCGTGAAGGGTGAAAGCTCCTGCGTTATCGATGCGGGCGGCAGCGAGGGATGGGCCTCCGTTCGCGGGGACGAGCATGACGCTGGTTCGCGCGGGGAGCGCCTCCGAGGAGGCCATGACCAGCTTGCCGGAGACGTCGACGCCGGTGACCGAGGAAGTGGAAGAGAAGTCGACGACCTGATCGGTGGTCAGATCGATGCTGACGGAGCGTGCCGACTCGCCTTGCTGCGCATACTGGCGCAGGACATATTGGCCGGGGGCGATACCGCTGAAGTCGCCAACGGGCTGGCCGTGGTTAGGGCCGCTCATCCATGTGACACTGCCCTGCTGTATCAGGTCTGAGCCGAAGACCTCCTGGCTGAGCATGGGCATGGCCATCCCGTGGCCTGGCATGTCTGGTGGACGCGCTTGCACAAGGATATGGATGGCGGCGACAGCGTGGAGGGAGACGTTGATCTCCGTGCGATCGCCAGGGTTGAGCTGAATGGGCGTGGCCGAGGCAGACTCAGTGGCGTTGGCGTAAAAGGTCATCGGGTAGGCGACGTCAAGAGGCGAGTGGGGCTGCTGATCGTCGGGCAGGGGCGCGCCGCTTGCGTCGGTTTTCCGCGGAGGGTGAAAGGCGTACCACGGCGAGGCGGCGACGCCGATGTAGTAGGTTCCGGCTTTGAGGCGGGCGAATTCGTAGGTGCCGGTGTCGTCGGTGTTGTCCGATCCAGCACCGGCAATTTTTCCTTCGCCGGTGTTTTGATCGAGGCGGTAGAGATGAACCTGAGCGCCGCCGATGGGCTCTCCGGATTCGTCGGTGACGACGCCAGCGATGATGGCGGTGGGAAAGAGCTGGAGGCGGAGATTCTGGGAATCGAGATTGCGGCCGACGATGATGCCGGTGAAGAAGCCTTCGTGTTCCTGATAGCCAGCGGCGATGTAGCCGCGGCGAGAGGCCTGAAGGCGGTACTTGCCGGCCTGGAGATGGTCGAAGCGGAAGTTGCCGTTTTCCGAGGTGAGGGATTCGGCGATTTGGGAGCCGCGCGGGCCTGGCGTTGAGAGCGTCACATCGGCGCGATCGAGGGGCGTACCGGCAGTTGCGCTGACAACGGTGCCGGTGATGCTCCAGGATCCTGGGCCGGAGAGCGTTGAGGATTGCTCGGGCTGGTTATCGGATGGCGGGGTTGCAGCTTCGGCTGGCGGTGGCGGAGGCGGGGGCACCAGGTCCTGGGCAGTGAGTAATGAGGAGACGCCAAGGAGCAGAGATGCGAGAGTAAGGGCGCGGGCGGGGTTGCGCAGCGGCATTCGGGCTGGCGTTCGGATCGGGCAGTGATTCATTGGGAGGCCGCCGTAGTGTGGAGAATTTCGAGCTCGACGCTGGCGGTTCCGCCGGGATCGACGGTGACGGTTTGGCCTTTGGCTGCCCAGGGGGCAAGGCCTTCGGTGGTGTGGAAGTCGATCTCCTGGGGCGCATCGCAGGCTACGACACGATAGGAGCCGGGCGCGAGGTTGGGGATGGTGAACTGGCCAGCGGACTGCATCGAGCCTTCGGGAAGATTGCCGGCAGTCGGGAAGAGAGGAATGGCGTAGATCCAGACGCGTGGCTGCTCGCCGGGTGTGCCGGAGGTCGCGTCGCCCTGGCCGGAGATTTGGCCGGTGATGGTGCCTGGGTCGTTGCGGAGGGTCACTTCGATGGGCATGGGCTCGCTGCCGGGAATGACGACCAGCGGGCTGCTGGAAAGGTCGGTGCCGCCGCTGGAGATGGAGCTGATGTAAGTGGGAGGAAAAGCCTGGGCCCCGATCCAGTAGCGGCCGGGCTGGTTGATGTTCATCCATTCTGTATCGCCTGCCTGGTCGAGCCCACCGCCCGCTCGTCCGAGAGCGAGGCCGTCGGCGGGGGCGAGGGAGAGATTCATTCCGGGGCCGGAATCGGGGATGATGGCGCCTGAGGCCTCGGAGTTCGTGGCGAATTCGCGATGGATGACGACGGGGATTTTCGGGACAGGCAGGATGCTGATGACGAAGCTGACGGGAGCGCCGTTGACCTGGAAGTCGGTGCGGCCCCACTGCATGGTTTTGCCGTAAGCGTGAGCCTCCATGGTCCATGTGCCGTTGGGGACGGTGGCATGGGCGAGGCCCTCGCGACGGTCGTAGCGAACAGAGAGGCCGGTGGGACGGCCACCGCCGTCGAAGATATCGAAATTCGCAGGGGTGTCGGGACCGCTACTAACGAGCGCCGTGACAGGGAAAAATTGCTGACGAGTGAGGGTGAGGTCGGCTTCGGCCTGCTGGCCGGCGGTGAGGGCGATGATGCCGGCGGAGGCAACGTCGGTGACGCCGGGGTAATAGAGCGACGGATACCCCCAGATGGAGCCGCTGCTGCGACCGGCATAACCCGGCCGATCGACAGAAGCCATCGTGGCGATCATGTATGCGCCGGGCTCGAGGTCGGCGACGCGGAAAGAGCCGTCGCTGCGGGTGGTCGCCTGGCTTTCGGCAGTCCAGGCAGGCCGCCCGTTCCGAAACCGCCGGGCGAAAATCTGTACCTTGATGCCGTCCGCTGGATCGGCCGTAGACAGCGTCACACGGCCGGCAATCGAAGCGAGTGGAGTAAGCCGGAAGATGAGGGCCGGCATGTCGGGGCCGACCTCGATCCGGCGCGGAGGTTCGATTTGAAAATTGCGGGCGTTATGCATCCCGCCGATGGCTCCTCCGAAGCCCTGGTAGCCAGGCTTCTGGACTGAGACGGACGCCTGACCGGCGGGAACGTTGTCAAAGGAAAACTCGCCCCCGCTGCCCGTGAGCATGGCATGATCCTGGTCGATCGAGACGAGGGCGCGGGCGATAGGCTGGCCGCTGAGGTCGTTCACCACCGTGCCGCGGACGGAGTAGCCGTTGGCTGAGGTCTCCTGGGGGAGTTCCTGGGCGGGTGCTCGAAGCGCGAGGATGATCGCTGCGATGAGGATGGGCAGCCGGAGAGGTCGATTCAGTGATGAGAGCGGGGCGTGCACGAAGTCTGGAGCTATTCTCCCGCGTTGCGGAGAAAAAGCAAGGCTGGAGAATAGACGTGGGGCAGGCGGCCAATGTTCCCGGAGACCGGGCCGCAATTCATGGAATTGTAACCGTCACGGATCGGATCAACCTTTATATTTTCAACTATGTCCGCCGAACCTCTGACGCTTGAAAGCGTC
>CAZSWI010000266.1:0-5562 GCA_964610635.1 uncultured Acidobacterium sp. | reverse complement strand
CTGAGACATGAAGGAGCTGGGACAGGGATTTCATCTCGCTGTCCACCAGCATCAGTCGTCCCCGCGCCACAGGACCAACGACATCCACCCGCCCCTTCGAGCCAACCAGGAAGGTCCCTATTGGTTCGAGCACGATCGTTTTGCTGCCAATGGCAATCGCCATCGCGCGCGCAGTGTAAGGCCCCACGTACTCTTCGTTGAGTTCGATGTTGCGATAGCTAACGGTGATCTGCCCGGCGTCCACATACTCCCTCAGGTATTCGCTCACCTGAGCGAAGAGTTCCTCCAGCCGCCGCAACCACTCCTTCCTCTCGACTTCCCAGTCGTCCGCTACTCCTTCAGAGCGCTTGGCAGACTCCTGCTCTCTCTGGACGAACTCGTCAAAAGCTCTGCTCGCCATCGTTTGATCTCCCGGTTGGAGCGCCATCGACGCTCCGTCTATGATAGCCCGCGCGGCTTCGCCTCACCACCGCCCGCACCGCAACCCGCGTCTCCAAACCCAGCCGGTCCGCGTACCGCAGCAGCTTCTCAATGCTCACCTGCGAGATTCGTCCCTTCAGCAAATTGCTTACCGAAGGCTGATACTCGTCGAGAATCTCCGCCAGTTGCCTTTGCTTATAGCCCTTCGTCCGCACATGCTCCAAAATCGCCGAAAGAATCTCCGCCTTCACCTTCAGCGCACTCGCCTCCGATGCCGAGAACCCCAGCGCATCGAAGATATTCCCCTTCACGATGTGGGTTGGCTTATTCTCAACCACGCTTTTCATGTGTCCCTCGGAAGCCGCCAGGCTGAAGCATACAAGATCTGCTATGAATCCCCCACTCCCGGGATGCCCTAATGCCATCCAGCCGCCGCCGCTCTCCACCCACGCCATCCAGCGCTGATCTGCAAAAAATGCCTCCCATGGGAGTAGAATTCTGGCCTCAACGCCTGTCCGGTTAAACCGGGTCTGGACCACCAACCCGCCGGATTGCGCAGTCCAGGAGGTGCGGTATGAAGTTGACCAGTCGATTCGTCCCCATTCTCGTGGCGTCAGCCTGTGCGGCATCTCTTGCGGGATGCTCCCGGCACAGCGGCGCCGAGCATTACTACCTCGTTGCTTCCAATATCAAACTCGCCTACTGGCAATCCGCATCCGCCGGCCTCGACAGGATCGCCGGCGTGTATGGCGTGCACGCCGACATGCGCGGCCCAACCACCTTCGACCCGCAGGCCCAGGTCGAAGAGCTTCGTTCCGTCGTCGCCCTCAAGCCTGCCGGTATCCTCGTCTCCGTATCCGACGCCAAGCTGCTCCAGCCGGAGATCGACGCCGCCATCGACGCCGGCATTCCCGTCATCACCGTCGATTCCGACGCTCCCACCAGCCGCCGTCTCTACTTCATCGGCACGAACAATCGTGAGGCCGGACGCCTTGGCGGCAAGGCTCTCATCGAGAAGCTCGGCGGTAAAGGAAACGTGGTTATTTACACCATGCCCGGCCAGCCCAACCTCGACGAACGCCTCAGCGGCTACGAAGATTCCCTCGCCAGTTATCCGAATATCCATGTCGTTGACATCGTCGACATTCGCGGACAGGGCACCGTGGCATTCGATAAAACCGAAGCCTACCTTCCTAAAACCGGCAAAGACCGCATCGATGCTTTCGTCTGCCTCGAAGCCTCCGCAGGCAAAGAAGTGGGTGAGGTTCTCCGCCGCGGCAACACCAAAGACCGCACCGTCATTGCTATGGACGTGGACAAGGACACGCTCGACTTAGTCAAGGATGGCGTCATCGCGGCCACTGTCGCGCAGAAGCCCTTTACCATGGCCTATGTCGGGGTCCAGATGCTCGACGAACTGCATCACTACCCGCTGCCCTCGCTCACTAAGTTCTATCAGACCGATCCATACGCTCCCATCCCGGCCTTTATCGACACAGGAGTCGCGGTGGTCGACGCCGGCAACGTCGATCAATTCCTCAAGAACCAGCAAGGCACCCAGTAAGACCGGCCCCGCAACCGCGCCCGCGTTCCTATTCGATGCGCAACGCCGTCATCGGCTCGACGGAAGCGGCTCGCTGCGCGGGTATGACAGCGGCGAGAAACGCCGCAATGGCCAGGATCACGGTTGTCGCGATCAGCACCGTCGGGTCCCACGGATGAACGTTGTAGAGCAGACTGGCCATGAATCGGCCTCCCAGGATCGCCGCCGGCATGCCGATAGCCAGCCCGATCCCCGCCTGCAGGAACGCGCTGCGCAGCACCATCTGCACAATGCCCCCGCGATCCGCGCCCAGCGCCATGCGGATGCCGATTTCACTCGTGCGCTGCGCCACCGAATAGGCCGTCACACCGTACAAACCGATCGCCGCCAGCGCCAGCGCCAGGAATCCGAACACCGTCGTAAGCTGCACCAAAATCTCCTGCCGCAGAAATTCGTTCTTCACCTGTTCGGCAAAGGTCTCGAACTTAAGCATCGTCAGATTTGGATTGACCTGCGAAAGCGTCCGCCGCACCTGCGCCTCTAAGCCGGGAACCGACCCCCGGGTTTGAATCTCCACGCTGTTCATCTCGAGGTGCGACACATTCTCGAACATCATCTCGGATGGATCGTCGTATTTCACCCATTGCGTTGCCGGCACAAAGAACATCGGACGCAAGTGGCTGTCCGGATCCCAGTACTGCGTATCTTCGCTGATGCCGACAATCTCGAAGTTGCCGGCATACTTAGGATCCTCATCGCCAAAGTGCTGGCCAATGGCATTGCCGTCCTTGAAGAAATGCCGGGCGAAATTCTGGTTGACTACGGCGACGTTGCGCGTCGCCGCCGTGTCCTGCTCCGTAATGCCGCGCCCGGCGACCATCCTGGTGCCTATGTTGTCGAAGTACCTCGCGCTCACGCGATCCCATGAGGCGTTGTTGAAGCCGCTGCCCGGCGCCGCCGGCGGCTGCCCTTCGATCCACACATCCTCGCCCCAGTTGTTCCCTTCCATCGGGCTGTAAAGTGACCAGGTCACTTCTCTGACACCCGGAATCGAAGCCAGCGCGTCGTGCAGCTGCCGGAAGAAAGCGTCGGTCTGCTCCGCCTTGTAACCCGCCATCTGCGGATCGATATGCAGGATGTAACGATTGCGCGTCTCGAATCCAAAATGCTGATGCTGGAGATTGGTCAGACTGCGTATCAGGAGTCCGGCCGCACACAGCAGCGCCAGCGAGACCGCCGCCTGCAGTACTACAAGTATCTTCTGCGTCCACAGCCCGCTGTGCTTCGTGGAGCGGTTCGCTCCCCGCAGCGCGTCGATGGGATCGGCATGCGCTGTCAACCATGCGGGAGCCGTCCCGAAGAGAATGCCGGTGACGAGCGAAGCTGCGAATGCGAACGCCAACACCGGCAGCGAAGGAGCCGCATCGATGGGCAGATAGTTTTTGCCGGAAACCAGATGCACCAGTAGTCGCGCGCCAACATAAGCCACGCCCAGTCCGGCGATGCCGCCGAGAACTGCGAGAACCACGCTCTCCGTCATCGCCTGACGCACCAGCCGCCGGCGAGGAGCACCCAGTGCCGTGCGAACTGAAGTTTGCGCTTTGCGCGCCGTTGCTCGCACCAGCATCAGATTAGCCAGATTTGCGCACGCAATCAGCAGCACAAACGCGGAGGTCCACATCAGCAGCTGCAGTCCATCTTTGAAGTTTTCCTGCATCTGCCGCACACCGCCGCCGCCGGAAGACAGGTGCAGAGTCTGTTTCGGAATCAACCCGGCATTGCGCGAATCGACTTTGCTGACAGGGCTCTGCAAAAACTGCCGCAACTCCACCTGCAGCTGCGCCTCCATGCGCTTGGTATCGGCGCCCGGTGCAAGACGCCCAATCAGATTGAGCCAGTCCAGCTGGGGGCTGTCGAGTACATCGAAGCTGCCTCCCTCCACCTCGGTCGAATCGCTGAGCGGAATAAAGAATGCGGGCGGATCGATGGTAAGGCGTTCGCCAAAGAAACCCGGCGGCGTAATCCCCACAACGGTGACCGACAGGCCGTTGAACAGGAACGATGCCCCGACCACAGATGGATCCCTCCCGAATTTCTGTTGCCAGGTCCGATAGCTCATCACTGCAACCAGCGGCGCACCTTTGGTGTCGTCCGAAGGCTTCAGCAGCCGTCCCATCCAGGCGTTCAGGCCAAACGTATCAAATGCATTCCCTGAGACGAATTCACCGGCATACGGTTCTGAAGCATGGTCGCTGCCCTGCCGCCGCACTCCCAGTTGTGCCCGCCCGGCCTGAAATGCCGCGAGATTCGAAAAACCCGGCGTATGGTCGCGGAATTCGCGGTACTGCTCCGTCGAGAACAGCGACCAGTCGTCCTGCATTCCGCCATTGATGCAGCAGTTCTCGTTGTCGCCGATCCGGATCAGCTCGCTCGGGCGCGTCACCGGCAGCGACCTCAGCAGCACGGCGTGGATCAAGGTGAATATGGCGGTCGTCGCGCCAATGCCCAGCGCCAGTGTAAGGATCGCTGTGATTGTGAAGCCGGGCGTCTTCAGGAACTGCCGCAGTGCGTAGCGAATATCGTCAAACAGCATCGGGCGAAGGACCCTCTCGGTGGTTCTTCTTACGTTATCCCAGTGACGATGGTTTCAGCGCTAAAATAGCGCTCATGGATGACGGTAAGCTAGCTCCACCTCTCCACCGTAACGTAGCGAACTGTGGCAGCTGGGTGCCGTTCAAGAATCAACCGAGTTGCCCCGACCGACTGCGAGCGGTCCGTCCCGAACGCCAGATGCCCGCCGTCGTGCAGCAGCAGATTCGATCCACGCCCTCTTCTTCGGTTGCGAACGATGCCCCGCCCCAGATGCTCGGCAATCTCTTCCGCCGTTATGTTCACCCGCCAGTCGAATCCCATCGCATTCCACATTACCGGGGTCAGGCCTAAATCGCGCGCCACGCGCAAAACATCGGGCCGGCGCGCCCCATACGGCGGACGAAAGAATCGCACCCGCTCACCCAGCAAGTCTTCGAGCGCCGCATTGCATCCCGCCAGCTCTTCCCTCACCCGTTGCGGACTCTCGACCGCCAGCCATGGATGTGTAACCGTGTGGTTGCCAATCAGGTGCCCCGCCTCCTGAATCTCCCGCACCAAATCCGGACGCTGCCGCACATATTTTCCAATTAGAAAAAATGTTGCCCGAATATCGTGCCGCGCCAGCAGATCGAGCATCTGTGAAGTCCACGGCTCATTCGGCCCATCGTCGAATGTGAGCGCGAACTCATCCACATCCCTGCCCGCCACAACCGTCCGTCCAAACAACTGCGCCTGCGGAGCAATCGCCCCATAGGCGCCGATAGCCGCACCCAAACCCGCAACGCCCACCGCACCCGCAATCGCACCAATCATCCGGGTTCAGTGTATGCGGGGTTGCAGGGTTTCCCGAACGCTGTACGCTGACAGCCGAACGCTGGCTGAGTTTGCATCCCGCCCCGTCCGTGTTATCTTCGTGTTTCCTTCGCTCTTCGTTTCCGCCTCATGGCCAATCTCTTCGAACAGCCGCGCTTCATCGCCGTGGAAGGCCCCATCCGGGCCGGCAAATC
>CAZSWI010000265.1:0-5593 GCA_964610635.1 uncultured Acidobacterium sp. | reverse complement strand
ACGCGAGCAACTACGTGCTGCTCGCGATGGGGCAGCCGACGCATGCTTTCGACCTCGACAAGCTCGAAGGCGGCATCATCGTCCGTCGCGCGCGCAAAGGCGAGAAGCTGCGTACGCTCGATGGCATGGAGCGGGTGCTCGATCCCGACGACCTCATCGTCGCCGACGAAAAGAAGGCCCTCGGCATCGCAGGAGTGATGGGCGGATGGGACACGATGATCACTCCTGAGACGAAGAACATTCTCGTCGAGGCGGCCTGGTTCGATCCAGCCACCGTGCGGCGCTCCTCAAAGCGTCACCTGCTGCATACTGACGCTTCGCATCGCTTTGAGCGCGGCGCGGATTTCAACGCGCCTCCTGTGGCGTCCGCGCTGGTGAGCCGGATCATTCTTGAGGCGGGGGATAAAAAAGAAAGCGGATCCGACGCATTTATAGACGGCGAGCTGGTGGATGCGATTGTCGAAGAGGCAGTCCAGCGGACGGCGAAGCGGGGCAGCGTTAGCTTCAGCCTCGGAGAGGTGCGGCGGCATCTCGGGCCGACGGAAGATGCTGAGGGGATCACGCCTGCCGCGGCGGAGGGAATTCTGACCGGCTTGGGTTGCGGATTAGCGAGCGCGGGCACGGAAAGCTGGAGCGTGACCCTGCCCAGCTGGCGGCTCGATCTCGAGCGTGAGATCGACCTCGTCGAGGAGATCGCGCGCGTCTACGGCTACAACCGCTTCCGGAATACGCTGCCGGCCTTCAAAGGAACCGTGGTCGAACTACCGTGGGCAGAAAAGGAAGCCGCCGTGCGGCGCACGCTGCTCGCGCTGGGATGGAACGAAGCCGTCTCATCGACCTTCTGCGGCGCGGAGGATGCTGCGCGCTTTGCGCGGGAACCGCACTCGGCAGTGGCGATCGGAAATCCCCTGAGCGAAGAGGCTGGGATGCTGCGCCCTTCGCTCCTGCCAGGCATGCTGGACATGCTGGCGCTCAATATCAGTCGCGACGTGGAAGGCGCTGCGCTCTTCGAGATGGGAACGGTCTTCAGCGGAGGAGCCGAGCGTGTCCACGAGCGGCCGTCGCTCGGAATCGGAGCAGCCGCAAACGCTTTCGGCAAACAAGAAGCCGACTTCTACGACCTGAAAGGCACGGTCGAGGAATTGCTGGGCCGATTCGCCTCGCGGTCGGTTTGTTTCGATCGCTTCCCGGCTGCTTCAGGACTCATGCCGGCCTGGCTGCATCCGGGGCGAAGTGCGCGAGCCGTGGTCGATGGCGCAACAATAGGATGGTTCGGCCAGCTGCACCCGGCGGACGCCGATCGCCGCAAGTTGAAGCAGACCGTGTGGATCGGCGAGCTGTGGCTCGACCGCCTTTACACCCAGGCTTTGCGGCAGCCATTGGTCGAGGAGCTGTCTCGTTTTCAGCCAGTGCGGCGCGATTTCTCGGTGATCCTGCCCAACAGCGCCATTTATTCGAAGATCCCCGATGCAGTCCAGGCCCTCGCAATCCCGGAGTTGCGGAGTATCGAGGCGAAAGAGATCCTGCGCGATCCCAGGGGCAAGTTGGTTCCGCCTGGACACTACTCGCTCCTGCTCGGGGTGGTCTTTCAATCGCACGAGCGAACGCTGCGCGAAGAAGAGGTGCAGCGCTGGTCGCAGCAGGTCATCGCGGCTCTCGATGCGGTGGGTGGCAAGTTGCGCGGCTGAGCCCGAGCGCAGAGGAAGGCCCTCACTCAGCGCGGCAGATCAAAAACCAATTCAGAGGACTTCGGCCAGGCGCGGATAGAGGCCGGAGTGGCTGGTCTGATAAAGGGCCAGCAGGCGCTGGCGCATGAGGTAGTACGAAGAGGCGGCTTCATGCAGGTGAAAGGGGATGAGGTTGGAGGAGCGGCGCAGGATGAGATTGAACGTAAGCGCAAGCTCGATGCGGCGGACGGCGCTGTTGAGGCGAATTGCATCGCGGCGCATCCGTTCGGTGACGATGACCCCTTCATCGAAGTTCCATTGCTGCGCGTGGGCCGCCAGGAGCAGCATCAACCGGGCGTTTTCGCGCATGCGACGCAGGCCCTCGCGGCCGCCGAGCATGAGCCACATGTCCGCGGGCTCGAGGGAAATCTGTCCACCCTGGGGTTCAAGGTAATCCCGAGCTACGGAGGTTATTCGCTGAAACTCAATTCGCTTTAGCTGGGACACTAAGTCCTGCCAGCTGCTCCGGTCCACCCGAAGGGCCGAAATCTGGCTTTTGATCGCGGCTGCCACGAGGCAACCTGCAACAACGCCCAGGAGGACGTAAGCCAACACCGCTAAGGCCTTTCTTTAGGGATACAGCAGGATTCCCTAACCGGAGCGAAGAAACGACTAATGTCGAGAGTCAATTCTCTGAAGATCGTACTCGACTCTCTTGTGGAGCGCAAGGATATATTCCTGCAAATCGGGAGAAATCGGCTTGCGCTCGGGCTCGTCTCTCCAGAGCTCGATGATTATCCAGCCTATGGCGATGAGATAGATAACACGAATCCTATTCAGCGGGGAATAGAGCAGCTGGGTACCAGGAAGGCTCTGGATTGTGTCCTTAATGACCATAGCGCAGCTCCAGGCGGTAAGTCCCTGTCCTATCGCCATCACGTGGCTGCGCCAGGCGAGCCCTACCCGGTTCGCGGCCAGGCTCATAGCCACAAACAGCTCACAGATCACCAGGCTGGTGAACAAATTGCTACGGATTTCCCACAACTTGCGGACGCTGGAAGCTGAGGGATTGACCCACCAGGCAAACAGGGCCGCTACCAGCATGCCCAACAAGCCGGCGGCGGCGAAGAACCCGCGCGCATCGCGGACCCAGGTGCCGGTGGGCCGCAAGACAATGCGGGCGATCTCGAAAACTACGCCCATCTGGAGGGCGAAATCCGGCGCCAGGCAGATCGTCCATACCAGCGTGTACCAATATCTCGAGCCTTGCTGATAAGAGGCGAACAGGAGGATGCTGCGCGCAGTCATGAAGATAAGCCAGCTGGTGAAGACCGGAAACTGCCGCCAGCGGCCGCGCAGGATCAGCACCAAAACCGGCGCGAGGTTCACGGAGAAACTCGCAGCCCAGATGAATCTGTCGAGCCCGGAGAAGCGCATGGGTCTGCCTCCGATACAGGATACGGCACGCCACGAACTTCCGCCGGGGGACGGGAGTTCGTGGGACCGGCGAAGCAGACTTATCGTTGAGGTTAGAGGCCGAGATAGGAGAGAGCCGTTACAACCACGGCTATCACGACCTGGCCGCCGCCGTTACCGGGAGGTGGCGGGGGATCAACGCCACCGGGATCGGCAAAAAGGGGAGTCGTGGAGACTGCGAGCACTCCAGATAGAAGGGCAATTCTCAGGATCTTATTCATGGGGTAATTCCTTTCGGCGCAAGCTTGCGCCACCCCACGCTAACCTTAAGATCCGGTGGATTTACCGGTGGATATCTACGACCTTGGTAAGCTGAAAAAGAGCACGAAAGTGGGTGATACAGGGATGGATTTAACTATTTAGATGCCACTGTAATGGTTACCTAAGTTGCTGTCCCATGCTACTAATGGGGCATGAGCAGCATCAAAACGGGTTGCAGGTCGGGCTCTGCCAGGACCGGGCGATGTTGGACCGGCGTTATGCCCGGGCCGGTATGCGGCAGCCCAAAGCCGGTACGAGGAGCAGGTCCAGGGATCAGCGGCGTTGGTCGTCTGTAACTGCAGGCTTGCGGGCTGCGATGGGCTGGTCACGCACGGGCAAAGATGAGGCGGCATAGGAATGGACGCGCATGGCGGGACCCGGCTCGATCGAAGATGCCGGGGCGAATACCGTTGCATGCGGATCGGGATGGAAGCGGCCGTCGCTGAAGTAAGCAGCGACCAGCGTCCCGGCCACGTAGGGGTGCAGAACGGCGAGAGGCACAACGTATTTCCTGGATTTCACCAAAGATTCGACGACCCCGTCGACCGGCATGCTGCGGGGAATGGAGCCGGGGACCTGCGGGATAACGAAGGTGTACACGTCGACATCGGGATGACGGCGGTTGTATTTGACCAGGGATTTCGCTGCCTGCTTTGGCGTCATCATGCCGGCGTCGGCTATGAAGTTGCGGTGAATGGCGTGAGGATAGTAGAAGTTCAGAACTTTCTCGGAGAAGTTGGCGCAGTTGTTGAAGAACAGATTGAAGTGGGCAACGTTGCGGCGGGAGTTGAATCTCCGGATTAACGCGTCATCCTGCGTGGTTGAAGTCGCGACTTCAAAGCCCCAGATGCGGCGGTCGTACGACGCGCCAACCAGCTCGACCCACTCGCCGCGGGGAATCTCGCGTTTGGGATCGTCGGGCGCGATGGCCTCTAAATGGTCTCGGCGATACCTGTCGCGCAGCTTCAGTTCAAGCCCGGGCGTGGCTGAATCGGGGATCTGCGATACATCGTCAACCGCGTACAGATACGCGAGGAGCGGCATTGCCAGCCAGTCGTAGCCGTCGACGCGATGATACCGACTGAGGACGACGCCGATTTCGCCGTCGCGGCAGGGGCGTAGAAAGGTGGGCGTGTCCGCGCAGACCCGGTTGAGGTAGATGGCGGCGTGACCGGTAGGATTCATGGCCCCGAAATCGCCGAAGGGTTCCTCGACGAGCAGGGCGGCGTCGGCGCGGACCGAGGCGCAGGCGAAGATGACGCAGGCGAAGAGCAGCAGGATTTTGAGGGCGCTGCGCATAGGATTCTGTGTTCTCACCGACCGATATGAGTTGAGCAAAATGAAATGGGGCCCGCGCGGATGCCAAATAAAAACCCGGTTTTGGTCAAGCTGTTGCTGCTTTCGACACGAATCCAGAGCACCAGGCGGGCTGATTCGGCATTTCATTTGGGTTGGATGCGGGTTACTCTGCTGCTATAGATGAGCGAAGCGACACATTTCGCGCCGGGCCAGACGCTGCTGATCGATGCGGATGACACCCTGTGGGAGAACAACATCTATTTTGAGCGCGCGATCGCGGCGTTCATCTCCTACCTCAACCACCAGGAGTACTCGCATGTACAGGTACGCGAGCGACTGAACGAAGTCGAGCGCGAGAACGTGCGCCAGCATGGATACGGGCTGGTGAGCTTCCGGCGCGCCCTCGTGACGTGCTTTGAGAGCCTGTCGACCGGGCCGATTACTCCAGAGAAGCACGAACGCATCATGAGCTTCGCGCAGTCGATCGCAGATCAGGAGATGGAGCTGCTGGAGGGGGTCGCGGAAACCCTGCCGGTGCTGGCATCGCGGCACCGGCTGATCCTGATGACGAAGGGCAATCCGGTGGAGCAGGCAGACAAGCTGGCGCGCTCAGGACTCAGCGAGCATTTCATGGCGGTCGAAGTGCCACGAGAGAAGGATCCGGACGCGTATCGGGAAGTCTGCGGGAAATATGAACTGACGCCGCACTCAACCTGGATGATCGGCAACAGCCCGAAGTCGGACATCAACCCGGCTCTCGCGTGCGGACTGCATGCGGTGTTTATCCACCACCCGCACACCTGGGTGCTGGAGCATGAGGTGCTGGATGCGGCGCCGGATGGGCAGAGGTTGCTGGAGGTGGAGACGTTTGGGGAGTTGGTGAAGTGGTT
>CAZSWI010000264.1:0-5597 GCA_964610635.1 uncultured Acidobacterium sp. | reverse complement strand
CTCCATTTGCGGCGGAGGATGTGATACGGCAGGCGCGGCGGTATAAGTCGCGGCGTGAGCTGATGCGGGCGCTGCGGCTGATTGCGCGGGCCGATCTGGAGTTGCGGTCGCAGCCTGCGGATAAGCGGCTGGTGCTGGAGAGGCTGGTGCTGGAGCTGGCTGGTGAGGCTAAGGCGGGGGCAGTTGGGTTGCCGCCGCAGTATGCGATGGAGTGGTAGCCGGGAGCCGGGGGTTGGCGCGCGACGTGTCATTCTGAGGCCGCGAAACGGGGAGCTTTTAAGAGAAAGCTCTGTTTGTCTGCTGGCTTCGGGCGGCTGGCTCTGTGATATAGCTCACATTCCGGGGCAGGCGCGGTTCGGATAATGGGAACGGCGGGCTGTAATCGCGAGGTTATTTATACTTTTGTTATTCCTCGGGTTACGGCCCCCTCTGAGTTTCCCCATGTTTCTTCTGTGGCTCCGCATCGCGGCAGGTTTGTACGGGGTCGCCAGTGTGCTGGCGATTCCGGCGGTGCTCGGAAACCGCCCGAGGGGGCATCGCTATTGCCTGCCGGTGGCGCTGGGGGGATGGTTCTTTCACCTGGTGGCATCGGTGGAGATGCTGGCGTCGGCGCATCACCTGATTCCGGTGATGGCGGACGAGATTGTTTCGACGCTGGCGCTGGCGATTGTCGCGGTATTTCTGTTCATCTTTTTTGTCTATCGGACGATTTCGTTTGGGCTGTTCGCGCTGCCGCTGGCATTTTTGCTGACGGTGGTTCCGGCGATTGGGCCGGAGCGGTACACGTTTGGCTCGCCGCTGGTGCGGAATGGCTGGATTGCATTCCATGTGGTGATGCTGCTGGCGGCGTATGCGGCGCTGCTGTTCAGCATGCTGTCGAGTTTTCTGTACCTGATCCAGGAGAAGCGGCTGAAGAACAAGGACTGGGCGAAGGCTGGGGTGGGAGTTCGCGTGAAGACGCGGCCGCGCGGGTTTCTGACGTGGCTGCCGCCGCTGGCGACAATGAACCAGATTGCGCAGAGCACGCTGATGCTGGGTTTCTTCTGCATGACGGCGGGGCTGGCCGCTGGGTCGCTGATCGCGCAGGAGGACGTGGGGATCCGGTACTTTGCCGATCCGAAGATTGTGTTGTCGTTTGCGATGTGGGGGCTCTACGTCGCCATTTTGTTTATTCAGCGGGACACGGGGCTGCGCGGGCGGCGGGCGGCGTGGCTTTCGTCGGGTGTGTTTGTGGTGATGCTGGGCGTGCTGGCGGCAAATTTGCTGGGGTCGGTGCATAATTCCGCGCACAGGTTCGGATTGAAATGAGATTTCTGGTTACAGGTCTCAATCACAAAACGGCGCCGGTGGAGCTGCGGGAGCGGCTGGCGATTGGCGGCGACGCGCTGCCGGAGACGACGCGGGCGCTGCTGGCCGAGCCGGGCGTGAAAGAGGCGATGATCCTGTCGACCTGCAATCGGGTGGAGCTGCTGGTTTCGCACAACGGCTTCGAGCCGCAGCTGCCCGGTTTTCTTGCGGAGCATTTCGCTCTGGATCGGGCCGTGCTGGAGCCGCATTTGTATCGCTACCAGGATGAGGAGGCGGTGCGGCACATGTTTCGGGTGGCGGCGAGTCTGGACTCGATGGTGGTGGGCGAGGCGCAGATTCTGGGCCAGGTGAAGCAGTCGTGGACGGTGGCGCGGGAGATGGGGGCGGTGAAGGGGCCGCTGGACAAGCTGCTGCAGGGGGCGTTTTCCGCGGCGAAGCGGGTGCGGACAGAGACGGAGATTGGGTCGTCGTCGGTGTCGATTGCGTCGGTGGCGGTGGATCTGGCGCGGCGGATTTTTGGATCGCTCGAGGGGAAGAAGATTCTGATCGTCGGGGCGGGCAAGATGAGCGAGCTGGCCGCGCGGCACATGATGCAGCACGGGGCGGACTCGATCATGGTGGCGAACCGCACCTATGAGCGCGCGGTGCGGCTGGCGGAGCAGTTTCTGGGCGAGGCGATCCGGTTCGAGGAGTTGCATGCGCGGGCGCACGAGGCGGACATCGTGATTACTTCGACTGGATCGTCGGAGCAGATTCTGGGAGTGGAGCAGGCGGAGGAGATGCTGCGTCGGCGGAAGAACCGGCCGGTGTTTGTGATCGACATTGCGGTGCCTCGCGATGTGGATCCGCGGGTGAACCAGCTGGAGGGGATGTTCCTGTACGACATCGACGATCTGCAGTCGGTGGCTGCGTCGCACCTGGTGGATCGGGGACGCGAGGCGGAACGGGCCGAGGCGATCATTGCGGAAGAGACGGAGAGATTCCGGCGGCGGATTCGGACAATCGATATTGCGCCGGCGATTGTGGAAGTGCAGGGGACGGCGGAGGAGCTGCGGCAGGCAGAGTTGCATCGAGCGCGGCATCTGCTGGGGTCGATGACGCCGGAGCAACAGGCAGCGGTGGATTCGATGACGCGCGGATTGATGAGCAAGTTTCTGCATCTGCCTTTGCAGGCTTTGAAGTCGGCGGCGCGGGACGGGGACGCGGCGGCACTGGAGACGATTCGGGGGATGTTTCAGCGGGATTGCGGGAACAAGGCTGCGGACGCTGAATCGGAAGAGAAGCGGAAGTAGCTCGTGCGCGGAGGGGAGTCATTCCTCGGCGGCTGAAGCCGCAGCCATTTTGCGATCCTCACGGCACGGCTTCCAAGCCGTGCCCCTTCAAAACGACGAGGCTTGCGGAGGCTGCAGGGCCGAGCCCCATTCAAACAGCGCGATATCCTGAGTGCTCATGACGGATCCTCAAACGAAGGCGAAAGGCAGAGCAACGGGCGTGCTGCGGATTGGTTCGCGTGGATCGCAGCTGGCGTTGTGGCAGGCGAATCATATTGCGGATTTGCTGCGTGGAGCGGGGCATGAAGTTGCGATCGAGATCATCAGGACGCTGGGCGACAGGATGCAGCATGTGCCGTTCGCGCAGGTGGGGGGCGGGGCCGATAGCGGAGCCCAGGGCGATGGGAAGGGGATGTTCACGAAGGAGATCGAAGAGGCGCTGTTTGACGGACGCATCGATCTGGCGGTGCACAGCCTGAAGGATTTGCCGACGGAGCTGGCGGAGCCGTTTGCGATCGCGGCGATTCCACAGCGGGTGGATGCGCGGGATGCTTTCGTCTCTGTGAACCATCCGAGCTTTGAGGCTCTGCCGCACGGTGCTCGGATTGGGACGAGCAGCTTGCGGAGGCAGGCGCAACTCAAGTCGCAGCGGCCGGATGTGGAGTGTATGGAATTTCGCGGGAATGTGGATACGCGGCTGCGCAAGCTGGGCGAGGGACAGGTGGACGCGATCATTCTGGCCTCGGCGGGGTTGGAGCGTTTGGGGCTGACGGCGCATCGGCGAGAATGTTTTTCTCCTCTGGTGCTTTGCCCGGCGGCGGGGCAGGGTGCGCTGGCGATCGAGACAAGAGCGGAGGATGAACGGACACTGGAGGCGCTTTCATTTCTGGATCATGCTTCGACGCGGTATGCGGTGACGGCGGAGCGCGCGGCGTTGGCGGCGCTGGGGGGCGGGTGCCAGGTGCCGATTGGGATTCATTGCTTTGCCGGGGACGAGGGGTTCAGCATCGTGTCGGCGGTAGCGGCGACGGATGGCTCGGAGGTGCTGCGGGTGGTGATGGACCGGCAGGCGGGCATGGAGGCGTCAGCACTGGGGCGGAAGGTGGCGGAGGAATTGTTGCGGCAGGGTGCGGCTCGGTTGCTGGGGACGGGCGCGGTGGGGACTCCAGGGGCAGGGGCATAAGCGCATTCCTCCCTCGGCGGCTAAAGCCGGGTTTTCTGAAAGGCATTAACGGCTGAAGCCGTGCCCCTTGAAAGCAGAACCAATCCTTTAGAGAGAATCTTCTTACGAGCTATGAAGCTATCTCCTGACAGAAATCCGGTGACGCAAGGAGCCGAGCTTCTGCTGGCGGGGCGGAGGATTTTGGTTACACGCGCGCGACATCAGGCGGGGCAATTATCGGAAAGGCTGCGGGCGCTTGGTGCGGAGGTGGTGGAGATTCCAGCCATCGAAATTGTGCCGCCGGAGTCATACGCGGAGCTGGATAGGGCGCTCATGAATTTGTCACAGTATCAGTGGCTCATTGTGACCAGCGCCAATGGAGCGCAGGCGTTGCGAGAGCGGGTGGGGGCTTTAGGGATTGAGGCCAGGGTTTTCGCGGACTTGAAAGTCGCCGCCGTGGGGTCAGCGACGGCGCAGGCGCTGCGGGAGATGGGACTCGAAGTCGCTGTTACGCCGGCGGAATATGTGGCGGAATCCCTGGTGGAGGCTCTGGGCGATCGGGTGCGAGGGGAGCGGGTGCTGTTGGCGCGGGCCGCCGTGGCGCGTGATCTGATTCCGGATGCGTTGCGGTCTCGGGGGGCGACGGTGGATGTGGTGGATGCCTACCGGACGGCGATACCTGCGGAATCTGTAACTGCCATCCGCACAATATTTGGCCCTGGGGAGCGCGCACCGGATGCGACAACGTTTACAAGCTCATCGACGGTTACAAATTTTCTGAATCTGATGCGGGAGGCGGGGGTTGCGCGACCCGAGTCGATGCGGGCGGTGTCGATCGGGCCGATCACGAGCCGGACCCTGCGGGAATGTGGGTGGGAGCCTGTGGAGGCCGATCCGCATGATCTGGGAGGATTGGTGGAGGCTGTGGTGCGTGCTTTAGGTTGACCACGAATTTGTGGTGGAACCTAGATGTCTTGCTGCTACTTGAGGTATAATGTATTCAGCGGTAATATACCGTACAAGTTACCCGCTGGCAGGGCCGAAAGGTGTTGCCAGCTCAGAAGCCGCCTGGATTCGCTCCAGCGGCTTCTGTCTTTTTGCGCGGGTGCAACAGTGAAGCGAACCTATGTTTACGTCGATGGCTTCAACCTTTACTACCGCGCTCTGAAGCAAAACCCAGAATATAAATGGCTCAACCTCGAGGCGCTGGCCCAGCGCCTTCTGGATGCTGACAACCGGATCGATCGGATCCGTTACTTCACCGCTCCAGTAAGCGGCAAGCTGGACCCGAACCAGCCTGTTCGGCAGCAGCAGTATCTACAGGCTCTCTCGACCCTGGATTGTCTTGTAGTCCATCAGGGCAATTTCCTGACTAAGCGTCGGGTACGGCCTCTGGTGAATCCTCCGACGGGCGGTCCCACGCATGTGGAGATTTGGAACAGCGAAGAGAAAGGCTCCGACGTAAACCTGGCGACCTACCTGGTCCACGATGCATGGCGCGATTTATTCGATGTAGCGCTGGTGCTTTCGCAGGATACAGACCTGAATGAGCCGGTGCGGATCGTCCGGGACGAAATCAGGAAATCGGTCGGGGTTGTTGTGCTCGATGGCAAGACTCCTGGAAAACTTTGTGCCCATGGGAGCTTCGTCCGGCACGTCACACATGGCGACCTTGCAGCGGCGCAATTCCCTGATGAGGTCACCTTTGGGCGGCGCCGCAAGACTGTTGTGCGACCCTCCAGCTGGAGATGATCCGGTAAAAGAGAAGGAAGCAGGAAAGTCGTACGTCCCTAATGGAGCCGGTTCAGCGCTGCGCCTGGACCGGCACGGTGAAGTGGCCGGCGCGGATGGATGCC
>CAZSWI010000263.1:0-5621 GCA_964610635.1 uncultured Acidobacterium sp. | reverse complement strand
CCGATGACGAGGACGGTTTCATCGGGCTCAAGGGCGAGGTTGCGGATGGCTTTGTAGACGGTGTTGACGGGTTCGACGAAGGCGGCTTGCTCGAGGGGAATGCCGTCGGGAATTTTGATGAGGCCGCGGCCGACGATCCAGGGCATGACGCGGACGTACTCGGCAAAGCCTCCGCCTGAGGGCTCAAAGCCGGCGGTGACGCCGACGCGCTTGTAATCGTTGCACTGGGAGGGGGTCTTCTTGCGGCAGTAATAGCAGTGGCCGCAGGGAGTGTGGTGGAAGACCATGACGCGGTCGCCGACTGCGAAGCCCTGGACGTCGGCGGCGGTGGCGACAATGACGCCGGCGATTTCATGGCCGAAGATGCGTGGGGCGGAGTGGGAGCCGGTGTGGATTTTTTTGAGGTCGGTTCCGCAGACGCCGCAGCAGTGGACGCGGATGAGGACTTCGCCTGGGCCGATTTCGGGGACGGGGACGGTCTCGACGCGGACGTCGTTGACACCGCGGTATACGGCGGCGCGCATGTTCCTCGGGACAGGCACAGAGGTCTGACTCTGCAGATCGTTGGTGGTTGCTGTAGCCATGGAGCTCTATGAATTAATTTACCGAAGTGGGCGCAGAGGGGGAAGCGAAATTCGCGAGGACCAGGTCTGCGAGGTGGTGAGCGGCGATGCGGCTATTTTTTTCGAGTTCGCCGAGGACGCGCCAGTAGCGCGGGTGCCAGAGGGTCCAGGCAACGAAGGCGGGAATGCGGAGGCGGCCGTTGGGTGTGGTGAAGCGGTTGAAGTCGGGGAGCTCGTCGTTTTGACCGTCGGTGACGGCTTTGAAGCAGAGGAAGGCGAGGTTGTGGGCGCGCGCAAAACGGGCCACGGTGGCGGCTTCCATGTCGACGAGGGTGGCCTGATGGGTTGTGCCGAGGCGGCGTTTTTCGTGGGGGTTGGCGATGTGATCGAGGGTGACGAGGCGCTGCGGCTTGAGCTGATTCGGGGATTGGGTGGCGAGATTTTGTGTAGGGAAGGACTCGCCGGTGGCGGCGTCGATGACTTCGCGGACGGCGACGGCGTCGGGAGGGTTGAGTCCGCAGGAGAGTGAGCCAGCGTAGCCGACGGAGATGAGGGTGTCGATGGGGGAGTTGCCGGGCGTGGTGGCGTTACCGGCGGCGAGTAGGCGTTCGCATGCGTGGGTGACGGCTTTTTCTCCCATGCCGGAGCAGGCGGCGAGGGCATCGATGTCACCGATGCGGCCGTGGGCGAGGTGGTGATGGTGGGCCCAGTGGCGGGTGAGGGGGCGAAGCTCGCTGGGTAAGGCTGCGACGATGCCGATGCGTTTCATTGGGAGGCTCTGTTGTTGAGTCTAGTTCCTTCCGGAGATTTCACCGCGGAGCCAGGATCGGTCCTTTATCAGGGCTCGGTCGACTGCACGACTGGCAGGCTGATGTAGCTGGCTTCGCCGGGGGTGTGCCAGATGCGTTGCGTGGCTTTTTGATAGTCGGCGGGTTGGGCGAGGAAAATATTCGGCACGAATTTTTGCGGGTTGCGGTCGTAGAGGGGGAAGAGGGTGGACTGGACCTGGACCATGATGCGGTGTCCGGGGAGGAAGGTGTGGTTGACCATGGGCAGCGCGAACACATAAGGGAGCGGCGTGTTGGGCTCGATGGCTTGCGGATGTTCGAAGCTGGTGCGGTAGCGGCCGCGGAAGATATCGGTGGCGATGGGGAGTTCGTAGCCGCTCATGGGGGTGGTTGGAATCTGGTCAGGCTGGACGTCGATGAGTTTGACGGCCCAGTCGGAGTCGGAGCCGGTTGTGGAGGCGATGAGGTGGACCATGACTTCGCCGGAGAGCTTCATGGGTTCCTGGATGGGCTCGGATTCGAAGGTGAGGACGTCGGGGCGGCCGTCGACGAAGCGCTGATCGGTGACGAGCCAGGTGCGCCAGGCCATGCCGTCGGCGGCATCGACGGGGCGGGGTCGGTAGGGGACGGGCTTGGCGGGGTCGGATATATATTCGTCGAACTTTGCAGCTGTCGATGACGGCTGGTCGAAGGAGAGTTTGCCATCGGCGGCGAGGTAGAGGGGTTTGGAGGTTGCGGGGCAGCCTTGTTCGCAGGCGGCAGGAAAGACGGGCGGGCGATCCCAGTGGTCGAGGCCTGTGTCGTAGATGAAGACAGCGGGGGTGGGCGCGGTGGGCGCGCCGGGCCTGAGGTATTGATTCATGAAGGGGAAGAGAACTTCGCGACGCCATTGCGCGGCGGTGTCAGTAGCCCAGACGAGAGGGCCGAGAGCGCGGCCTTCGCGATTGACCTGGCTGTGGAACCAGGGACCCATGACGAGGTAGTTCATGCTGGCGGGCGTGCCTTTGGCTTTGAGGGCGCGATAGCTGTGGATGGCGCCCCACATGTCTTCCTGGTCCCAGAGGCCCTGTTCCCACATGGTGGGAACGGTGAGGGGATGCTGGACGATGAGGTGGTCGAGAGCCTGGCTCTGCCAGAAGCCGTCGTAGGCGGGGTTATCGACGATGACTTTCCAGAAGGGGAGCTGATCGACACCTTCGGATTTTGCGAAGTCGTTGGCGGAGCCTGCATCGAGGTAGTTGGTGTAGTCGTCGCGATGGAGGTGGGGGACGGGAATGCCTTCGCCGCGGCGTGAAGTCTGGCCGAGGACGTAGTCGATGTTGGGCTGGCGGAATGAGCCGTAGTGGAACCAGTCGTCGCCCATCCATCCATCGACCATGGGGCTCTCAGGCGCGGCCACTTTGAGGGCGGGGTGGGGATTGAGCAGGGCCATCACCACGGTGAAGCCTTCGTAGCTGGAGCCGATCATGCCGACGCGGCCGTTGGACTCGGGGATATTTTTGACGAGCCAGTCGATGGTGTCCCAGGCATCGGTGGTGTCGTCGGCACCGGAGGGGTTGTAGCCGGAGCTCACGGGTGGGGGCGTCATGAGGTAGGGACCTTCGGAGCCATATTTGCCGCGGACATCCTGATAAACGCGGATGTAGCCGGCCCTGACGAAGACTTCGTCGCTGAGGGGGAGAGCCTCGATCATGCGCGGGCTCTTCGATCGGGCGGCGCGTTCGGCGGCGTTATACGGAGTCCGGGTGAGGAGGATGGGCGCGTCGTGCGCGCCTTTGGGGACGACGATGACGGTGTAGAGCCTGACGCCGTCGCGCATAGGGACCATGACGACGCGCTTGTCGAAGTCGGAGGGCTGCTCGGGGGCTTTGAAGTTGGGGGCGAGCTCGTCGGCGGGGTAGGTTTGCTGCTGAGCGGCGGCGGTGGTGAGGCTGGCGAGGAGGAGGCAGGCAGTGGCGGCGAGGGATCGGAGGGTGGGCATGGATTCTCTTTTATTCGGTTGCGAGCGATTATGGGGATGGGAAGAGGCTATCATCGGGGATTCGCGGGGTTGTGGGATGTGAGGCCGGATCAGGCTCGATGCGCGCCGGCTTCCAGCGTCTTTGGATCGGAGATGATCCTGGCATGGAAGCCGATCCGCCGGGTGGGTTTCTCCGGCGGCGCCATGAGGCCTCGGATCGCCTTGATGATACCGTCGATCGTTCGGTCGTGGGTTTCCAGTCTTTGCTCCAGCTGGGTGAGTTTTGCGGCAAGCTTCCTGTGCCTGGCGAGTGTCTCACGCTGACGCACGAATGCGCGCACTACGAAGATGCTCATTTCAACGGCGCGCGGGGAGTTGAGTACGCTGGCGGCCATGACGGCTCCATGTTCGGTGAAGGCATAGGGAAGATAGCGGCGACCTCCTCGGCCAGCGTTTGAGATCACAGATTGTGATGTCAAAGCGTCGATCTCCTGGGGGGTTAGCTGGAAGACGAAATCGACCGGGAAACGCTCCTGGTTCCGCTTGATTGCCTGGTTTAGCGCGCGCACCTCGACGCCATACAGCGCCGCCAGGTCAGAGTCGAGCAGGACCTTGTGGCTGCGGACCAGGAAAATTCGATTGTCGATTGGCTTGGCTGCGAGGGCGGCTTTCCTGGGCATTTTGCCTCCTGGTTTGGATCGCATGCTGCGATTAGAAACCAGAATGGCAAGCTTCTGAGCGTCCAGATTCGCCAGTCCTGCCCGGCAACATTACCGTCGATCACACTGGAGCGTAGCCGTGGGCACGGAACCAGTCTATGGCGCAGCGTAAAGCCGGGTAGACGGGGACGATGCGGAAGCCTAGTTCGCGTTCGGCTTTGGCTGAGGAGGCGAACATCTTTTTCCTGCCCATGCGGACGGCTTCAATCGTGGCGCGTGGTTCTTTGCCGAGGATGCGTCCGGTGATGGTCTCGTCGAAGATGGCGAAGATCATGGCGACGGAGTGCGGGACTTTCAAGGTGGGTGAGGGAAGGCCGGTGATGGCGGACATCTTGTCGAGGATTTGCTTGAGGGTGAGGTTTTCGCCGCCGAGGATGTATCGTTCGCCGGGGCGTCCGATGGCGGGGTGGAGGGCGTCGGCGTGGGTGCGGGCGACCTCGGTGACGTCGACGAGGTTGAGGCCGGTGTCGACGTAGGCGGGGAATTGTTTGTTGAGGAAGTCGACGACGATGCGGCCGGTGGGGGTTGGCTTGAGGTCGGCGGCGCCGATGGGGGTGGTGGGGTTGAGGATGATGACGGACTGGCCGGCGCGGGCCGCTTCGATGGCGACTTGTTCTGCGAGGAACTTGGAGCGCTTGTAGTGGCCGATCATGCCGGCGAGAGAGACGGGGGTGTTTTCGTCGACGATGACGCCGCCGGTTTTGAAGCCCATCGTGGCGACGCTGGAAGTGTAGACGAAGCGGGGGACGTTTTCTTCGCGGGCGATGCGGAGGAGGGCGCGGGTGCCTTCGACATTGGAGCGGTACATGGGGCCGGGATCGCGGACCCAGAGGCGGTAGTCGGCGGCGACGTGCATGACGGCGTCGCAGCCATGGATGGCGTTGCGGAGGGAGCCGGGTTCGAGGAGATCGCCGATGACGGTTTCGGCGTGGTCCGATCCGTTGAGCAGGCCTTCGATATTGGCGAGGTTGCTGGTTCGACGCGTGAGGAGGCGGAGGTCTGCGCCGCGGGAGGCGAGCTCGCGGGCTACGTGGCCACCGACGAATCCGGTGGCGCCGGTGAGGAAGATCTTCATAGCCTGTAGCCGTTAGCCGGTAGCCGGTAGCTCGAAGCTGGGGGCCGGGAGCCGGGAGCCGGAGGGGGCTCAGAGCTCAGAGCGCAGGGCTCAGGGACGGGCAGCGGGCACCGGGCACCGGGCACCGGGGAGCCGTTAGCTGGAAGCCGAAGGCTGGAATCCAGGCGCTGCACGGTCAATGGTGCTCCACGCTTAGCCAGGAGGCGAGTTCGGTGACGGGGAGGCGGACGCCGACGTAGAAGGGTCCGAAGAGGGCGTAGAGGGCGGAGGCTTCGTCGAAGCGCATTTCGTAGATGAGTTTTTTGAAGACGGACGGATCGTCGGAGAAAAGGTCGACACCCCACTCCCAGTCATCGAGACCGATGGAGCCGGAGATGATCTGCTTGACGGTGCCGGCGAAGCGGCGGCCGATGAGGCCGTGCTCATGCATCATGCGGGCGCGCTCGGGCATGGGCTGGGTATACCAGTTGACGTGCTCGCCGCGCTTCTTATCCATGGGGTAGAAGCAGACGTATT
>CAZSWI010000262.1:0-5628 GCA_964610635.1 uncultured Acidobacterium sp. | reverse complement strand
CTTAAACAGATTCGTCCAGGCCTATCGCCAGCTCGCCCAGCTGCCCGCGCCCGTCCTCAAACGAGTCCCGCTCGTTCCGTTGCTCGAACGTGTCGTCAGCCTTGAAATCCGTTTAGACGTCCGCATCCTCGCCGCCCCCGACGTCGACCTCCTGGCCGATCAGGACCAGACCGAGCAGCTCCTCATCAACCTCGTCCGCAATGCCGTCGAATCCGCGCTCACCTGCGTAGAGGAAGAACCGGAGGCTTGCCCGCTCCCCGCCCCCGCTGTCATCCTGAACGCAGCGCAGCGCAGTGAAGTACCTCGTGTTTTCTCGACCAGTGAAGATGTTGCAGTGAGCGAAGAGCGGTGCCGTGAAGCGGCACCTTGCCAGCCAGAAGTCACCCTCCGCGCCACCGAAGACGCCGACCTGATCACTATCGCCATCGAAGACAACGGCCCAGGCCTGGCCAACCCCGAAAACCTCTTCGTCCCCCTCTACACCACCAAAAAAGCCGGCTCAGGAGTAGGCCTCGCCCTCGCCCGCCAGATCGTCGAAGCCCACGGAGGCGACCTCTCCCTCCGCAACAAACCCAACCACACAGGCTGCATCGCCGAAGTCCGCATCCCCATCGCCGAGAGAGCGCGTCCCTCATAGCGACAAAGCCACATCGGGGCACCTGGAAGATGGGGCGGCCCACCCGATGGCGGAAAGGGGGGACCGTGGCGCCGCTACGGGGTGTACATGAGCGCGTTGGAGAAAGATGATGCCGACGTAGGGTGAACCTCGATTCCCTTATTCGCAGAGAAGACTTCACCGCACATTGACCTGCAGAAAAGCTATCCGATACGCACACTCGGTCACGGCACGAGCGCCGGCCACTACCTATTGCCGAACCTCAGAAACGGATCAGCGCAAAGCTGCCCATCTGATACAGAATCAGCGCGCCCAGCCCAATTAATACGATGGGGCTGAGGAGACTTCCATACCGGCGAATGGGCGAACCCAACGTCGGATGATTGACCATGCGCTGCGCGAGGAAGCACCACAGCGCGATCATCGCGACGAAGACCAGAGCAATCACCGCGATCTCGTATGGCGAGCGAAGGGCAAAGAGCGGGGTATAAATCACAATATTGTCGCCACCATTGGCCATCGTCACCAACGCCACGGTCGTTGCCCCCGTGCTTCCTGCTGCGATGGAGCGATGTTTAATGCTCTCGTCAGTCCTTCCGTGCTTGCGGTACAGATCGAACAGTTTTTTCCCGCCAAGCAGAATCGGGATTATTCCCAACAAGCCAACGTAAGCGCGAGGGATTTTCACAGAAAGAAGGGACGCTGCCAGGCTGACGGCAAACAGAGTCATGATCCCGGCGTATTGGCCGATCACGATTGCCCGCACATGCGATTTCCGATCGGCAAAGAATCCAACCAGCACAAACACATCGTCGACGTTGGTCGACGCAAAGAGCACAACGGCCATGCCTGCAAGCGCAAGTAAAGATTCCATTCAACGGGGCGTTTCGTGCTCAAGGATAGCAAAGCCCTCCTCCGAAGCCGCCGGGGAGTCCGCCGTGGGCCGCATCGAATAAGCTCTTACCGGCCAGTCCCGGTTCCCTGTACCGTTTGGTCTCACAGGCGGCGGAACGACCTTCACCAAGTCCCCTGCTATGCTTTGGGAGCAGAGGGTCGGGGAGTTGAAATCCTGCGGCCCGGCCGTCCTGACCAATCCACCATGGATCTCGGCCTCAAGAACAGCGTTATCGTCGTGACCGGCGGCGGAGCGGGAATCGGCCAGGCCATCACCCGCGCCTGCCTCGATGAGGGCGCTACCGTCGTCGTGCTCAGCCGTGCCTCCGACAATGTCCGGCACTTCCTCGCCGAGATGCGCGACGCCCGGCGCCCATGCGATCTCTATGAGGCCCACCTCGAAGACACGGCGCAGTGCGAGCGCGCCATCGAATACGTCCGCAGCAAATATGGCAATATGCTCGGCCTGGTGAACAACGCCGGAGTCAACGACGGGATCGGTCTCGAAAGCGGCTCGCCGGAGCGCTTCGTCGAGAGCCTCAAACGAAACCTGGTCCACTACTACGCGCTGGCGCACTTCGCGCTGCCCATGCTCAAGGCATCACGCGGATCGATCGTGAACATCAGCTCAAAAGTCGCGCTCACCGGCCAGGGTGGAACCTCGGCCTACGCCGCCGCCAAAGGCGCGCAGCTTGCCCTCACCCGCGAATGGGCCGCGGAGCTCGCGCCCTATGGCGTGCGCGCCAATGCCGTGCTGCCCGCTGAGGTCATGACGCCCTTGTACGAGCGCTGGATCTCGACGCGCGACAACCCGGAGGAGGCTCTGGCCACTATCCGCCGCCGCATTCCCCTCGGCCATCGCTTTACGGAGGCTGCGGAGATCGCCGCGATGACCGTCTTTCTGCTCTCACCCACGCAGAGCGCGCACACTACGGGTCAGCAGATTGTAGTCGACGGCGGCTACACGCATCTCGACCGCGCCCTCACTTAGCCGGCGCACAGCTCGCCACAACAGAAGGCGGAGACTTGAATAAGTCCCCGCCTCGTCGATCCGCTCTCTGTACGCTGTAACCTGCACCCGGTCTTACTGAATCATCCCACCCATCTTGTCCAGCTCTTCGCGCACATGCTTCAGGCCATGCATGCAGCGCTCGAATTCATCCGACAGCCGGGCAAAAAGCGGCGCCTCATCCCTGTATTCGAAGAGGTCGAACTGCGAGACGATGTAGTAGCTCTCCTTGCCCGTCTTCACCATCTCGACGAAGCTCGATTCCCCGCTGTGCCGCCATAGCTGCATCGACTCCGGATACATTCCCGTAGCGAACAGCGCGTAGTCGCCGATGTGACGCCGCACCTGCCGCTCCTCGTCAAAGGATGCGGCCGCGCCAAACACCGGGTCCGACGCCGCCACCATCTCGCGCAGATCCTTCAGGGGCTTGCCATCGGCATCGCGGATGCGGTAAAGCGTCTCAGTAGCGGTGAACTCGGTTAGCAGATCCCCCACATAGGAGGTCAATTCCGGATCCGTGATACCACTGTGTCTGTGGTAACAACCGGCTACAACTTCATGAAACAGCTGGCGTAATGGGTGCCGTTCGGGAATCATTTCGTTCCTCCGCGCTTCTGCCCATGCCGGAAGGAGAAGAAGGGGAACGATGTGCTTCTCCGGCTCCCGGCTGAAGAAGCTTGCTGTTCTCTATGAATCGGCAATGTACCGCATTTGTTGCGCCAAACAATACATCTTTCTGTGCATTTCAAATTTTTCCTGGCAGTCTCAGCCTGGAAGTGCGAAATCCGCGCATACCCATATACGCTAAGCTAGACGGCGTCGGCCGTCAGAGGCCCGTTCTGTGAAGCATTACTTTTTGGCGCTACTCTTCGCTCTCGCACTCGGTTCCAGCGCTCAAATCCGTCCCAGCGGGGCTTGTCCCTTTCGGGATTTCGACACAGGCCCGCAGAGCAATCCGCAGATGGCAGTGGTTTCCACCGCCGCGCCGGCCCCAACCTGGATGGCATGTGACTCCCCAAAGGGCTGTGTTTCGATGCGCGTTGAACCCGGCTCGCCCGTCCTCGTCTACACCGTCGAGGGCGCCTGGACCTGCGGCTATTCCGCCGATCGCCACGGCGCCGGACCCGCATGGTTTCGTTCCGCCGATCTCCGGCCCGTCGCCTACGACCTCCATCCGCCCCTCGCCGCGTGGATCGGCACGTGGATCGGCGGCGAAGATCGCGTCGTCATTACGCTGTCTTCAAACGGAACCGCCGCCCTGCACCTCCGCGGCAACGCCAACTGGCACGGCAACGCCGGCGTCGAGCACTTTGGCGACACCCAGGGGGATGCAACTCCGAATGGTAATTACCTCCACTTTGTGGAAGAAGGCCCGAACTCCTGCACCATCGACCTGACGCTGCTCGGGAAGTTCATCCTGGCCAGCGACAACCAGATGTGCGGCGGCATGAACGCCCGCTTCCAGGGATTCTGGCGACGCTCACCACCACCCCGGCGCCGATAGGCCGAGCCACAACCCCTTGTTTACGCTGTCCGCTATCGGCTGGACGTTGTCGTTCCGCGCTGTTCCCGACTGCCTATTGACTGCGTTTAGCAACGCTGAGAGCTGAGCTCTGAACGCTGTTAGCGGTATCCCCTGGTGCGGAACCGCGATACCGCGACATAGAACGTATTCGCATCCGTTCCCGGGTTATGTTCGCTGATGTTCGCATTCGATAAATGCTGGTACCGGTAGCCCAGGCTCCAGTCCTGGCGCGCCTTGCGGAACACATGGAACCCGCACCCAAAGTCGATCGTGTACATCCACTGCGAGCCTTCCGGCGACAGCACCCGCTGGTCGTAATAGACGAACCCACCGTTCGTGCTCAGGAAAGGCTCGATCCGTTTCTGAGGCAGAAAATCCGTCTCGAATCCGACTGGACTTACGCCGCTGCCGTAAGCGCGCGTGTGCAGATATTGGGCCGCGGGCTGATCCGAGTACGGAACCGGCACCGCTCCGGGCGTCGGCCAGTCCAGCATCGCCAGCGCCGTAAATTCCGGAGCATAGCGCAGCGTCCACGTTTCGTGCGGGCTGATCAGGTAGGTGTAGCGTACGTCGATGGGCATGTATTTCACGTCGCCCGCATAGCCCCAGATGTGGCCGCTCATCAGCGAGAGGCCCCACCACGCGCCAAACTCGTGCTCGCCGCCCGGATGCGGCCAGACCGGCAATTCCGAGCTCGGGGTCCGCATCACAGCCGATGCGGCAGGGACCACCGACGACACCTCCACGTCCGTCTCTTTATGAACCGAACCCGAAGCCGGCACGAACTTCACCTCGTTCTCGCCGGGTGGATCGCTCCAGAATGTCTTCGCCTTCACAACGCGGTCGTCCCGGTACCACGGCGGACGAAAACGCAGAATATTCGCTGTCGCATGCGCCGGTTCCAGAAAACTAAGCCCCAGCAGCGCGAACGGATTGCGCCCCTGAGCCTCTGCCGGTGCGATCACGCGCTTATCCAGCAGGTCCTCGCCCATGACCCAGATGTCGCCACCGACCGGGGTGGTCACCAGCGTCACCCACCCCGTTTCGTTGGTCAGCTCCGTGCCATTCTTGTAGGAATTGTCGTAGTAATAGTGATCGCCATTATGACCAAAGCCCGCCTCGCCGGTGGGCCCCAGCTTCCACTCAAAGCTGTACGCCGCCGAAAACGCCCCGGCCCGCAGCAACCGCCGCCAGTACCGCCAGGTGTTCGACGGCTCGACCGTCATGCTCTTCGGATCGTTCTGAATCCACAAATCCGACGCGATCGCGCCCATGAACGGATGGCCCACATAGTCGTCGATCACAGGGTTCGCATCATTCCAGACATTCCACCGCCAGTCCGCGGCCGAATTGATCCACCGATCGAACCAGTCGCCCTGCGTCGTCTCCGTCCTGTAGTAGTAACCGGTGTACAGGTTGCCCGCGTCTTCGAAAGCATTGAACAGCGTCGTCGAAATGAGCAGCTGTCCCCAGTGAACATGGCATCGCCCGGCATGCGTCGTGTCGAGCGAGCAATCCTCCGGCGTAGTTCGGTCAGAGACAGAGTTGGGCTCCGCCGTGCTCGACGATGCGCCTGGGACGATG
>CAZSWI010000261.1:0-5648 GCA_964610635.1 uncultured Acidobacterium sp. | reverse complement strand
GGGTGATGTCGGGATCCTGATTGGTCCAGTCGGCGCGGAGGAGGACGGCGCCTGAATCGCGGAGGTGTTGCTGGACGTCGGCGCGGTCGAGGATGAGGGGTTCGTTGACCTGGCAGCTAAGGCACCAGCTTGCTGTGAAGTCGATGAAGACTGGCTTGCCCTGGGCTCGGGACTGCTGGAGGAGGGCTGGGGTGAAGGGTTGCCAGACGGAGCGGGGAGCTGGGAGCTGGGAGCTGGGAGCGCCTTGCGTGGAGCCGGATTGCGCAGACATGGCGAGGGCGCGGACGCTCCAGACCGATGTACCGATAGCAAGGATCAGGATGAGGGCGGCTGCGGTGGTTGCGGCGGCTTTGGCGGGCCAGCGGCCGAGGAACCATCCGGCGATGGCCAGCAGAAGGAACGCGGCGAGGAGGCCGGTGAGGGCGGTGGTTCCGGCGATTTGCGTGAAGACCCAGACGAGCCAGATGACCGTGGCGAAGATGGGGATGGAGACAGCCTGCTTGAGGACTTCCATCCACGCGCCGGGTTTGGGGAGGATGCGAGCCCAGCCGGGGAAGTAGGCGAGGGTGAGGTAGGGCAGTGCGAGTCCCAGAGCGAGGGCGGTGAAGACGGTGAAGCTGACGATGATCGAATGGGCGAGCGCGTAGCCGATGGCGGCGCCCATGAAGGGTGCTGTGCAGGGCGTGGCGACGACCATGGCAAGGACGCCGGTGAAGAAGCTGCCGGTGTAGCCGTGTTTTTGGGCGAGGGAGCCGCCAGCGCTGGTGAGGGAGAGGCCGATTTCAAACTGGCCTGCGAGGGCGAGGCCGAGGAAGAAGAGGAGCATCGCCATGAGGGCGAGGAAGGTGGGGGACTGGAACTGGAATCCCCAGCCAAGCTGCTGGCCTGCGGCGCGGAGGATGACAAGGACGGCGACTACGGCCCAGAAGGAGACGAGGATGCCGAGGGTGTAGACCCAGCCGTGGGCGCGGAGCTGGCTGCGTTCCTGTTGCGAGGATTGGACGAGCGAGAGGCCTTTGATGAAGAGGACGGGAAAGACGCAGGGCATGAGGTTGAGGAGGATTCCGCCGATGAAGGCTAAGCCTGCTGCTCCGAGGATGGCAGTGAAGTTGGTGGGTGCGGTGGTGGCAGTTGCGGCGATGGTGCCTGGGGTCGCATGGATTTCGTATGCGGTGCCGTCGGGGAGTTCGAGGAGGCCGTTGAGTCTTTGCGGAGGGGCCTGGAGGTTGTCGTCTTTGGTGAGGGTGAGTTGGACGCCGTTCGATGTTGGTTGCGCGGGCTGGGGGGCGGCGTTGGCGATGATGGTTTGATCGAGGGGAAAGAACTGCGCGGAGGATTGTTTTGAGCCGGTTCTGACATCGAGGACGAAGGTTTTTGGCGTGGTGCTGAAGGTTGCAGTGTCGGCGGTGGGGAGGGGTTTGGGGAGTTGGGCCTGGAACTTTGCGATGAGGTTTTGCGCGGCGAGGTCAAATGGCTCGACCATAGGAGGTTCGGAGAGCGCTTTCACTGTGAGGCCTACATCGCCTTTGCCGGGGATGCAGACTTCGCGGCAGACGAGCCAGGTTACGTGCGCGGCTAGTGTGGCTTGCGGGGACGCGGGGTGGAAGTCGGGGGCGATGTGCATGGGGACGGGGAAGACTACTTCGTTTTCGTAGCCGAAGTCCATGAGAGGGCCGAGGGGTAAGCGCGTGGGGGCGGGGAACTGGAGCGCGTCGGAGGTGACGCCTGGGGGGAGGGTCCACTTGGCAGCGGGTGGTTCGCCGGAATCGCCGGCGTTGATCCAGTAGACGTGCCAGCCGGGTTCCATCTTGAAGTCGAGGCCTGCGGTGAAGTTTTCTCCGGGAGCGAGTTGGGCGGGGGGAACGAGCAAGGTGACGGTGACGTGCTGCGCTTTGACCGTGGGCTGCGCAGCGGGCAGCGCCTGCGTGGGCGCTGTTGCGGCGAGGATGGCAGTGATGGGAAGAGCGCACAACAGAGCGCGCGACGACGATGGCGGAAGAAGACGCATCAGAATTCTCTGGAAATTATTGTAGGCTGCGGAAGCGTTTTCGATGGCGGCGGCAACTAACCGGGGAACATATCCGCAGAGGAATGTTGCACAATAGAGAGTACGCAGACATCTGAAAGGATCACGCATTGAGCGCCTCGAGTTCGTCTTCCGCTGCCACGGCGGCCTTATCAGGTACACGAGAAATCAGCATTGCCCACAGTCCGGACTCCGATGACGCGTTTATGTTTTACGGGCTGGCGACCTGCAAGGTGCGGGTGGGCGGATACAAGTTCACGCACGTGCTGTGCGATATTGAAACGCTGAACCAGCGGGCCATGACCGAGGCTTTTTTCGATGTGACCGCGATCTCGTTCCATGTTTATCCGTACATTCAGGAGCAGTACGCGCTGATGGCGTGCGGTGGATCGGTGGGGGACGGGTACGGGCCGATGATTGTGGCTTCGCGGCCTTACGATCTGGATGAGATTCGCGGGGTGAAGATTGCGGTTCCGGGAACGATGACGACGGCGTACCTGGCGCTGAAGCTGTTTGCGCCGGAGGTTGAGACGGCGGTGGTGCCGTTCGATCAGATTATTCCGCAGGTGATGGCGGGAAATTTCGACGCGGGCCTGATTATTCACGAAGGGCAGCTGACGTATCCGCGGAGCGGGCTGAACCGGATTCTCGATCTGGGAGTGTGGTGGCGGGATCTGACAGGGCTGCCGCTGCCGCTGGGGGGAAATGCGATCCGGCGGTCGCTGGGGGATGCGGCGATGGTAACGGTGACGCAGGCGCTGCGGGACAGTATTCAATATGGGCTCGATCATCGGGATGAGGCGTTGGAGTATGCGATGCAGTTCGGGCGGGATCTGGACACAAGCCTGACGGATAAGTTTGTGGGGATGTATGTGAACGAGCGCACGCTGGATTATGGCGAAGATGGGCGCGAGGCGATTCGGAGTTTGCTGGCGATGGGGCATGAGCGGGGGATTATTCCGCAGCCGGTGAAGGTGGATTTTGTTGGGTAAGTGCAGGGTTTAGAGTTTGGAGTTCAGGGATTAGAAGGCGGGGGCTGGCGATAATCGGTTGGCGTTAGCCAATTAGCGAAAAGCGAGCGAACTGCGAGCCGACGACGGGCAAGACCACCTCGATTACTGTGGAGTGGTTTTCACTGGCGGTTCCTGTTGGGGTGGCAGGACTTTTACGGTTGGTTCTTTGCCCTGGGGGAGGGGTTTTTCGGTTAGTTCGACTCCATTTTTCACCCGAGCGACGTAATCGGAGAGCTTGACGCGAGTGGCCGCGGTGACGCGGCCTTTGTCATTCAGAGCGATGTTCCAGACCAGGTACTGACCGGGGGCGTCGCGGTCGGTGAAAACGATCTCGCGGATATTGCTTGCCTCGGAAAGGTGAAGCGTGGCGACGGGAGCGTGGGAGAGGCCGACTTCGTTGCCGACTCGCCTGAGGGCGTGGGCGTTGGCATCGACCATATCGGCATAGCAGAGGGCGAGGGTGAGCCATTTTCCATCGGGCTGGACGGCGCTTTCGGCGACGTTGGCGGGAACGGCTCGATTGAAGACGGCGATGCTGCGTTCGGCTCCGGATGCGGAGCGAAACGGGGTGGCGTTGCGGTAGAGGATGGGGACGACGAGGACGCGGCCGGGCCCTTGTGGGACAAGGGCGGTGAAGAGCGACTCGGCTCCGTCGCGATATTGCCTGCGGTAGTGGAGCATAAGCCGATCGGGCAGGGCGGGGCAGACGGCCTGATCCCAGGTCCAGGTTCCTGAGGCAAGGTCATAGCCGAAGAAGGCGGCTTCGGCGGCGATGGCACGCTGTTGCGCGTGGATCAGAGCCAGGCTGGCTGGGTCCATTTGCGCGGGAGTGCGGTGCTCGAGTTCGATGAACTCGGAGTTGGGGGGGGGTGGAGTGTCGGCAGGGCGCGATGCCGGCATCGACTCCTGGGGTGCTGGATCGAGGGAATGGGCGGGGGGGGCGGCGGGCCATCCGAACCCGATGATGAGAGCGAGAGCGATGGAGAGAGCGGATGCGCCTCGAGTGGGCTGCGCGGATCGCATGCAATTCCCAATCTAACAGCAAAGCGGGCAGCCGCTGGGGCTGCCCGCTTTGCAGGAGTGAAGCGTCCTCAGTGAGCGGCGGTGTGATGAACCGGGTGGTGCACCGGGGGCTTGGGCACCGCTTTTGGTTCACCGTCCTTGAGGATGATCATGGGCGGGTTCTGCGTGTAGGAATCGAAGGTGGCGATGTAAGTCACCTTGGTTCCGGCCGTGGGAACTTCTTTGAGCGGCTCTTTCATGTTGATGGTGAAGTCCGCTTTGTTGGACTGTTGGGCGTCCTGGGAGACAGCAAGCTGGACGGAGTCGGCGGTAGCGGAGACGACTGTGCCAGGAACTTCCGCGGTGACGCCGTTCATGACCCCCCAGATGGCCTGCTGATCGGGCATAGCTCCATTGGAGAGGATGAATTCCTTATCGGAGAGGGCCATGTTCTTCAGGTTGTCAGAGCAGGCGGTGGGGATGGTGGAGGCAGCTTCCGGGGTTGTGCCAGGGGTTGCAGCAGGCGCAGGGGCGGGCGCAGGCGCCGGAGTTGTTGCCGCAGCAGCGCCAGTCGATGGAGTGGCGGGCGGAGGCGCGGGCGTTACGTTGGCGCAACCCGCGGTTGTCACGATAGCCTGGTGGGCGAGATCGGCTGGCGAAGGAGGCGGCGGCGCCTGGGTGGGATTGTAATCAGCCGTCGGGAAAACGTTGGCGGGAACGGCGGCCAGTTGCTGGACCTGAGAGAAGCCGCCAGGAGGGGTTCCGTTGCAGGCGGCGTCGTTCTGAGCGCAGTGATATTTCTTGTACCAGTATTCGGCAGCGCTTTCGATCTGAGACTGATAGGGCGGCTTGGCGAACTGAGCGGCGCGGGTGAGGAACCAGACGGCGTTCTTCAGATCTTTGGGATCTTCCTGCAGATAGGCCTGGCCGAGGTAATAGGTATCGAGGAGAGCGGGAACGACGGTGGTCTGGGCGGGATCTTTGTAGGACTGGAGTTCTTTGGTGTAAGCATCGATCGCGCCTTTGTAATCCTTCTTCTGAACATCATCGGCGCCGATGGCGCTGTAGAAGACAGGGGTGGCGAGGTCCTTGACCTTGTCGTAGTCGGCCTGGGTCATGCAGGAATCTTTAGGAGCGTTGAGGCCGGTTTGGGCGGCGGCAGCGGCGTCGTCGAGGGTCTGCTGGTTGCCGTTGGACTGCTGATGCTCGAGGTAGACGACGAAGGTGAGAGCGCGGAGGTTGTTGGGCTCGACCTGGAGTAGGCGCTTGGCGGCATCGAGGATTTTGGCAGCATTGCCGGCTGCCTGGTAGGCGCCCATGAGGGATTCGAGCATAGCTGCTTTGGCGACACTGTTGGGATACTTCGTGAGAAAAGCTTCGATGGCATCGGCCTTGGCCGCGGGCGAGGCCTGGCTGGTGGCGTTGGCGTAGTCGTTATATTCGGCCGGATCCTTGATGGTGGGACTGCTGCAATTGGCGGGCGTCTGGGCCTGAGCGGCCTGAGCGAGGGCGGGCGGACAAACGATTGAGCCGGAGCAAAGGGCAACCAGCGCGGCGACCATCGCAACCGAGGCAAATGCAAGCTTCTTCATTCAACGCTCCTGGGA
>CAZSWI010000260.1:0-5671 GCA_964610635.1 uncultured Acidobacterium sp. | reverse complement strand
CCACGATCTCCCCGTTCTGCTCCATCCAGATCACCGCATAAAACGTATCCCCGCGAAGCTCCGAAACCACCACTCGCTGCACCTGCGCATTCAACCCCATAACCACATTTTTCAGAAGATCGTGCGTGAGAGGCCTCGCCGTCGTTGCCTTCTCCACCTCCAACTGGATCGCGTTCGCCTCGTACAACCCCACCCAAATCGGCAAAACCGCCTCGCTCTTCGGATCTTTCAGGATCACGACCGGCATGTTCGTGGAAGGATCGACCATCAGGCCCCGAATTTTCATTTCCACTTCCATCGTGTCCCCCTGCTTTCCGCAGACCGCTTCCTGCGGGCTGATCCCCGTCGATCGCCCCTCGCTAACCGCTTTCGCGAACCGCTTCCTGCCACCGTTTCTTCGCTGACCGCTTTTTTGCCGGCAGCTTTTTCGCTGCCCCTAAACCATCTCTCCCACCAGACTATTCGGATATGCTTTTGTCACAAGCACCGGCACATAAGCCCCGGGCGCAGGCGCAATCGGCTGGGCCGTCGTAAAGTTCAGCGTCTTGTTCTGCGAAGTCCGCCCCACCACCTGCCCGCGCGCCGTATTCACTCCTTCGACCATCGTCTCCAGCACCTGCCCCACATGCTTCTCGTAATTCGCCCGCTGAATCTCCCGCTGCCGCTCCAGCAAAATCCGCAGCCGCTCCGACTTCTGCTCCTCGGGAATCGAATCCGCCATCGTCAGCGCCGGCGTATTTGGACGTGGCGAGTACTTGAACGCAAACACCCCATCGTACTGCACCTCATCGAGCAGCCTCAGGGTCTCCTCAAAATCCGCCGCCGTCTCCCCCGGAAATCCCGCAATAACATCCGTCGTCATGCTGATCGGCCGTTGCGCTCCCTTAATCCATCCGATGCGTTCCAGGTACTGCTCACGCGTATACTCACGCGCCATTAAGCGCAACACCCTGGATGAGCCGCTCTGCACGGGCAGATGCACATGGTCGCAGAGAGCTGGCACCGCATCGATTGCCTCGACAATATCCCGTGTAAAGTCCCGCGGGTGCGAAGTCGTGAACCGCACTCTCCGGATCCCCGGAACCTCACCGACAGCCGTCAGCAATTCCGCAAACCTTCGCTTGCCCTCAGGATCGCGATACGAATTCACATTCTGCCCCAGCAGCTGAATCTCCGTGAAGCCACTGTCCGCCATCCGGCGCGCCTCAGCCAGCACCGACTCCGACCGCCGGCTCCGCTCCTTGCCACGCGTATACGGCACCACGCAATACGCGCAGAACTTGTCGCATCCTTCAATGATCGTGATGTACCCGCGATGCGGATTCGATCGCGCCGTAAACTCCGTCTCGAATGTCTCTTCCGTCTGGCGGTCGTCGAGGCCCGTTACTCGCGTCGCGCCCTGCTCGATTTGCACCAGCATCTCTGGCAGTTTTCGATAGGAAGCCGACCCCGACACCAGCGATACATACGGCGCCCGCTCGAAGATGCGCTCGCCCTCTTGCTGCGCTACGCAACCCAGCACTCCAAACCGCTTGCCCTGCTTGTACAGCGCCTTGTAATCGTTCAGCCGGTTAAAGACCTTCTGCTCCGCCTTGTCGCGAATCGAGCAGGTGTTATAAAGGATCAGATCCGCGGCATCTTCCGTCTCCACCCGGGCGTAGCCCTCCTGCTCCAGCGTGCCGATGACTTTTTCCGAGTCATGCACGTTCATCTGGCAGCCAAACGTCTCCAGATAGAAGGTTTTCTGCCCCGCCATCCCCCGAGTATAACGGAGGACGCAACACCCTTGTCAGTACCCAACCAACCGTACAGGAGTAACGATGCTCGACGACCGTGCCCGCTGGAACGCAAGATTTCTCTCCGGCGATGCGCAGTCGGCCCAACCCGACCCCCTGCTGATCGAAACCTGTTCAGGATTATCGCCCGGTCGAGCCCTTGACCTCGCCGGAGGCGCCGGACGCCATGCCATCTGGCTTGCCCAGCGCAAGTGGGACGTCACCCTGGCCGATACCGCCGACGAAGGCCTCGCCATCGCCACCCAACGTGCTTCCGAAGCAGGCGTTCCGCTTACCATGCGCCGCGAATCCGACGCCGAAACCCTGTCGTGGGCGAACGCGAGCCAGCCATTCGACCTGATCGTCGTCTTCTGGTTCCTGGTACGAGAGCACTTCCCCGCGCTGCCCGCCCTCCTCTCGCCTGGCGGCCTGCTCCTCTACAAAACCTTCACCGCGGACCACCCCCGCTTCGCCACCGGCGAATCCCCACGCTTTGCGCTCCATCGCGGCGAACTTCAAACCGCCTTCCCCAGTCTGAACACGGTCCTTTACCGCGAAGCCGACGGAGTAGCAGAACTCGTGGCCCGATCTGGATAAGAAGCTTGTATCGCCTCAGGCTCCCGCGTAACCCGCAACACCGCGGCCCACTGCCCTTTCCGTTCCTCACGCCACACAACCCGGCCGCCGAGCTCTCGCGCAATCAATCCCGGCGGCAAATCGCGATGAAAGTCGAAATACCGCGTATCCAGTTCTTCGTTCCGCCTTCCCAGATTCAAAAGTAACCGTGGCGGATCATATTTCGTCGAAAACGCCAGCGCCACTGAATATTGCCCCGCCATCGCCGCTGCCTTTGCCACTTCCGCCGCGGAAAAATTCTCAATTGCCACCACCGGAATCGCTCGCATCACGTACCCAAGTTCCGGCTTGCTCAGCTCATCGCTCGCCGGCCAAGCCGTCAGAACCGTCGCTCCTGGCATCTGCCCGACGATCTGTCCAATCGCCGCCTGATGCAAATGAATCACCGTCGCATATTCCAGGTTATCCTCCGGGGCAAACCGATAAGGCGGATTCACGAACAACCCCACACCAAAGGCCGCAGCGCTCAACGCCACGAGCCCTGTCCATTCCCGTAGCCGCCGCCGAAATGTATTCACACACAACAGCAGCACCAGCGGATACAACGGCAGCAAATACCGTGTCAGCAGCGCCCCGCCCAACACCGAGAACAACACAACATTCGCCGCAATCGTCGCGTAGAACACCGCCTGATGCTCCGCCTGAATTCGTGCCCTTAACTGTGACGAATCCGAATCACCCGCCCGGGTGCCCCATATCTGCCTGCCTTTGGCAGATGTGGGAGAATCCTCCGTCACCGCCGGCAGCAGCAAACACCCGAGCATCGCCGCCACCGGCACAAACAGATTCATGTGCAGCGTCACGTGCATCGTCCGATGAGCCAGAGCCAGCAGCACCCGCACCGGCGTCAGCGTAGCCGTAGCGTTGTACCGCAGATACCCGGAATTCCCAAAAACAAATCCCGTCTTCCGCCAGTGATACGCGTACCACCCCAGTAGCGGAATCACCGGCGCCCCCAGTGCCGCGATGTTCCGAATACCAGCCCGGTCGCCCCATCCTTTCTCTTCGCGCCTTTTCAGGAGAAAGGGTCGAATCGTCTCCCAAACCGCCAAAGCAACCGGCGTCACCACCGCCGTCTCCTTCGAAAGCACCGCCAGCGAAAAACACACCGCCACTCCCCACAGGCGCCCCTCCAGCAGAAATACGAGACCCCAGAGCGTTCCCGCCGCCGCAAACAAATCCGCATGCGCCAGCGAACTCTGCGCGAAAAATACCGGATAAATCCCCGTCAGCAGCACCGTCGCCGCCGCTACTGAGGCTTTGCCCGTCGTGATTAATGCCAACCGCCACACCGCCGTCAGCGCCAGCGCCGCCACCAGGCACATCGCCGTCCGGGTCACAACCGGGGCGAAATGAAACACCTTCCAACACAGCGCCAGGTACAACGACGGCAGCGGCGGGTGCGCATTCGAAAGCGTGGAATAAGGAATCAGCGATCCGCTGCGGAAAAAATCGAACGCCGCGGGGATGTAGTACCCAGCCTCATCCCAGTAATAGGGAAGCCGCAGCAGCGGCGCATGCGCGGCCACCACCGCCACAAAAAGCGCCGCCAGCACCACCCACCACGGAACCGCACGCTCTTGCACCGCTGGCCGTTTCATTTTTGGCCGCTTTTCGCTTCAGCCTGAGATTCCGCGAACTTGCTGGCTCGCCTGGCTCGCTGAGTTCAGTGCACCGGCCCCTTACTCATCTGCTGCGGCTCCAGCGCCAGCGTCCCAAACGTCTGCTCGTACTGCGCGAGGTTCTGCCCCAGGATGTTCCACAGCGCCTTCGCCTGCTGCGGGCTCAGATACACCCCCAGCGCGTTGTTCACATTCACCTGCTCGGGCGTCTCCTGATGCACCAGCCCGAACACCAGCAGGAAATCCCACACGCTCACCCGCACCTGCACGCTGTTGGAGTAAATTTCACGATACTCAGGCGTCTGGCTGAGCTGAATTTTCGGCTGCGGATGCGATGGATTCATAACTCCACCAGACTACCCCATCGGCCCGAGGGGACCACAAAGCCAGCGATTTTCCTCATCGTTTCCCCCTTTTTTTTAGATTCCTCTTGCTTTCCTCACCGTTACTGCTTACATTCTCTCCAACACTCCTGAATGTTTGGCGCACGTGCAGACCCTCAGGGAGCCCATTCCCCATAACTGAAGGTCAGCCATGAATTTTCCGAGAAACACTGCGGCAGCGCTCTGCCTGCTCGCGGCCACTGCCGCCCCCGCCTTCGCCACTATCACCGTCACGGCCCCCACCAATAACCAGCAGGTTGCGTCGCCCTTCAACCTCTCCGCCAGCGCCGCGAAATGCTCCTCGCAGAACGTCGCGTTCATGGGCTACGCGCTCGACAGCAGCGCCAACCCCGTCACCGTCACCGGCAACTCCCTCGCCGCCTCCGTCAGCGCCCCCGCAGGCCCGCATACCCTCCAGATCATCGCCACTGGCGTCAAAGGAGCCACCTGCGTCGCCAGTGTTTCGATCACCGTAACCGCAGCGCCCAATATTCCCGCCAACGCCGTCAGTGTCAGTAGCCTTCAGACCCTTGGCAACTGGCAGGCTGCCTCCGATACAGGTGCGACCGGCAGCGCGACCGGAGCCATGAGTCTCGTCGCGTCGCCCGCTTACGGCGGCGAGGCCCTGGAATTCCTTACCAAATTTAAGAACTACGGCGACGAGCGCTATTCCCTCGTCTTCGGCGACGATACGACTTCATCCAACTTCGTCTGGGATGGCTGGGTCTATCTGGCCAAGACCACCACCATCGCCAACCTGGAAATGGATCTGAATCAGGTTTTGGATAACGGACAGACCGTCATCTATGGCTTCCAGTGCGACGGCTACAACGGCACATGGGATTACACCGAAAACGCCGGTACGCCCCAGAACCCTGACGACGAATGGGTCTATTCGACAGCCCCCTGCAACGTCAGCAACTGGACTACGAAGAAGTGGCACCACATACAGATCGCTTCCTCGCGCGACGACCTGGGCAACGTCACTTATGAGTCTGTCTGGTTCGACGGCGCCCAGTCGGTGATCAATCAAACCGTGCCGTCGGCCTTCGCGCTCGGATGGTCTCCCGTTCTGCTCACCAATGTTGAAGTCGACGGATCGGGCAATAGCGGCTCGTCCACCGTCTACCTCGACGACCTAACCGTCTACCGCTGGTAAGGCGGGATACAATGAGCCTGGCGGCCAGCACATCAGCCCGTGCGAAAGTGGCGAAATTGGCAGACGCACCAGACTTAGGATCTGGCGGGGCAACCC
>CAZSWI010000259.1:0-5726 GCA_964610635.1 uncultured Acidobacterium sp. | reverse complement strand
GAATATAAGATGACCATCGACCTGCGCCGGTTCAGCTAAAGAATCGAAGCGATGGACTGGCGGCCGGCGACTCGGGACTTGCGACTGGGGACTGGGAACTGCCGACTTGCGAGTGGCGTCCGCTCCCAGCTCGCCGCTACTGGCTACTGGCGTCGATTGAACATCAGCGAATTCGCCTGATCGATCGTCGTCACAATCATGTGCGCGACATTCACATGCGCGGGCCGCGTCGCCGCCCAGACAATTGCGTCGGCAATATCGTCCGGGCTCAGCGGCGTGATGTTCTGATAGACCTTCGACGCCCGCTCCTGGTCCCCGCGGAATCGCACCTCGCTGAACTCGGTCTCCACCATGCCCGCGCCGATGTCGCTCACCCGCACCGGGGTTCCCATCAGATCTTCGCGCAGCCCATCGTTGATCAGCTTTACCGCCGCCTTGGTCCCGCAATACACCGCGCCGCCCGGATAGGCCAGTTCCTGCGCCGTCGATCCCAGATTCACCACGTGCCCGCGTCCACGCGCGACCATTCCCGGTACCACCGCGCGCGTCACCCACAGCATGCCTTTCACGTTGGTGTCGATCATCTCTTCCCAGTCCTCGGGCTTGCCTTCCCACAGCTTGTCGAGCCCGCGGCTGAGCCCGGCATTGTTCACGAGCAGATCGATCGCACGCCATTCCTCGGGCAATCCGGCAATCGCCGACTCCACTGCCGCGCGATCCTGCACATCGAGTTTGAAGTTGTGAACCGCCGCGGCCCCAGCATCCAGCAGCTCTTTCTGCATCGCCTCCAGACGCTCGACGCGCCGAGCCGCCAGCAGAAGCCGAGCACCCTCCCGCGCAAACCCCCGAGCACAAGCCGCGCCAATCCCCGCGCTCGCGCCGGTGATGAAAACAATCCGATCCTTCAGACTGTACGTTCCCATGAAACCCATCGTATCGCCGAGCAACCGAAGCGCGCATTCCAGGCACAGCTACTGGCTCCCCGCTGCCAGCTCCTCGCTAACATCGATGCTAGAATTCCAGCCGTCATGCCAAGCCGCCTCTGCCTTCTCCCTGTCCTCTTCGCCGCAGTCGCAAACGCCCAGCAAAACCCCGCCCCCCATCTCGAAACCCGCGGCGCGGCCACCCAGCTCATGGTCGACGGCCAACCCTTCCTCATCCTCGGCGGCGAGGTTCGCAACTCCTCCTCCTCCAGCCTCGACTTCATGAAGCCCGTCTGGCCACGCATGGCCTCGATGCACCTCAACACGGTCGTCACCCCGCTTACCTGGGAGCTGATCGAGCCCACCGAAGGCACATTCGACTTCGCCCTTGTCGATGGCCTCCTCGCCCAGGCCCGCCAGCAGCACGAGCACATCGTCTTCCTGTGGCTCGCCTCCTGGAAAAACGGCATGTCAAGCTACCCGCCCGCCTGGGTCAAGCAGGACACGCGCCGCTTCCCCCGCGTCGTCGAGCGCGGCAACGAAGTTGAAATCCTCACGCCTCTCGGCGCCGCCAGCCGCGACGCAGATGCCCGCGCCTTCGCCGCTCTCATGCGCCACATCAAGGAAGTCGACAGCCGCGACCACACCGTCCTCATGATGCAGGTGGAGAACGAAGTCGGTGTCCTCAATGACACCCGCGACCACTCCGACGCCGCCAACCGCGCCTTCGAATCACCCGTCCCCGCCGAGCTGACTCACTATCTGCAGGCGCACCACGAGCAGCTCTATCCCGATCTACGCGCCCTCTGGGATGCCAACGGCGACAAGCTCACCGGCTCCTGGCCCGAGGTCTTCGGCGACACCGAGCGCGCCGACGAAATCTTCATGGCGTGGCATTACGCTCGCTATGTTCAGGCTGTCGCCGCCAGCGGCAAATCCGCCTACGACATTCCCATGTACGTGAACACCTGGCTGGCCGGTGAAAACACACCACCCGGCGAATATCCGAGCGGCGGCCCGCAACCGCGCGTCGTCGACGTGTGGAAAGCCGCCGGCACGGCCATCGATATTTATGCCCCCGATCTCTACGCCGAGAATTTCGAAGAGTGGTGCCAGCGCTATCACCGCGAGGGCAATCCGCTCTTCATGCCGGAAACACGCGGCGGTACCGCCGGGGCTCCGAACGTCTTCTACGCCCTCGGCGAAGAGGCAGGTATCGGCTTCTCACCCTTTGCCATTGACGAGCTCGACTCCGACCCCGACGGCGATATGACCGCCAGCTACGCGGAGATTGCCAGCCTCGCGCCGCTCCTGCTCGCCCACCAGAGCGCCGGCGACGTGCACGGTTTCGTCCTCAACGCCGCCCATCCTTCCGTCGACTTCACCATGAGCGGCTACACCGTCCGCGTCTCGCGCGATCAGATTTTCGGCAACCAGGCAGGCGCTGGTTTTGGCGTCATCATGGCCACCGGCCCCGACGAATTCCTTGGCGCAGGCAAGGGCTTCCGCGTTTCCTTCGTGCCTCGCTCGCCGACGGCTCCGCACGTCGGAATTGCCTCGATCGACGAGGGCACTTTCACCGATGGCAACTGGGTTCCCGGACGCCGCCTCAACGGCGACGAAGACGATCAGGGGCAATACTGGCGGTTCGATTCCCGCCAAATGCACACGGAGAAACTCAAGCTCTACCGGTTTCAGTGACTGCCCTTTGCCTTACGGCTCGTGGATGGCGGCCATCGGATCCACGCGCATGGCCCGCAGCGCAGGCAGCAACGAAGCGGCTCCCGCCACAACCACCAGCAGCAACGTGACCAGAGCAAGGGTGAGGGGGTCGGCCGGGCTGACTCCATAAAGCTGTGCGCTGATGAAGCGGGTGAGCACCATGGTGACAACGATGCCGAGAGCGATGCCGAGTGCCGCCAGCCGCAGGCCCTGGCGCAGAATCAGCCACAGCACATCGCGGCGCCCGGCGCCAAGGGCTATGCGGATGCCGATTTCGTGCGTGCGCAGCTGCGTACGGTAGGCCAATACGCCATAGATGCCTGAGGCGGCCAGTATCAGCGCCAGCAACGCGAACACCGAGGCGAAGGTCGACTCCATGATCGCGAATGTGCTGGCGACCTGCGTTGTTTGACGCAGCGGCCGCAGGTCGTACACCAGCCACTGCGGGTTGACCTGGTGAATCGCAGCCACGACCCTGGGCGCCGCTGCCTCGGGGTCGCCAGGCGTGCGCACCTGGAGAATGGTTTCCGGATCACTCGACTGCAGAATCGAGTTGTAGATCATGGGCTGGGCGTTTTCTCCGATGTACAAATGAGCGGAGTCCTTCGCCACGCCCACCACGGTGTAGAGCGTGTTCCGCAGACGCAGCCTGCGGCCGAGGGGATCCATTCCGGGCCAGTAATGGGCGGCGGCGGCCTGGTCGACGATCATCACGGGCAGCGCGCCGGCATCGTCCGCGTCGGTAAAGGCCCTGCCCTCGACAACCGGAATGCCCATGGTTGCAAAATACCCGGCGGAGACGTCGGCGCGGGTTACCTCGCCTGACTCGTGCGGCTGCGGCACGTAGCCCTCTGGCCAGACGTCGCCGGTCTTGCGGCTCAGGCTGAGCGGCAGCCAGTCTGTGAGGGAGACGGCCGTCACTGCCGGGAGCTCGCGGGCCCGCGCCAGGATTTTCTTCTGGAACTGCCGTATCTCGTCGCGAGAGTATCCGGTGTCCAGCCCGACGGTCGCGGTCAGCACATGGGTGTCGTCGAAGCCGGGCCAGGCGCTGGCCTTATTGTGGAGTGTCCGCAGAAACAGTCCGGCACAGACCACCAAGGCCACCGACAAACCCATCTGCGCAATAACCAGCCCGCTCAGAACGTGCCGATTATGTGACCCGGAGGAGAGGCTCATGGATTCCTGGCGCAGCACCTCCGCCGGGGTGACTTGCGAAGAACGCCAGGCCGGCAGCGCGCCGCACAGCACGCCTGCGGCGACAGCCACGGCCAGCAGCACGAGCACCACGCCCCGATCCACGGCGCCACTGACGGCGATGGGGCTGGCATTGGGAGGAACAAAGCGGCCCAGCATCTTCGACGTCCATACGGTGAGGATGAGGGCAAAGGCGGCTCCGGCCAGCGAGACGATGAGTCCCTCGATGATCCTCTGCCGCATGAGCGCGGTGCGGCCGGCGCCGAGCGATTGGCGAATGGCGAGGTCCCGCGCCCGGGTCACAAACCGCACCAGCATCAACGTGGCCACATTCGCACAGGTCAGCAGCAGCACCAGCGCCGCAAAGGCCAGCAGGACCGGCAGGGAGGCGGCAAAATAGCCGTTGCCCCCGAAGGGCGACCGCCACAGCGGGTCGAGCGTGATGGTGTTCACGCCGGGATGAGCTGCGGGATATGCGGCGACCAGGCGGCGCATAATCCCCTCCACATCCTGGGTGGCCTGCCGCTGGCTCACTCCCGGGCGCAGGCGGCCCATCACGTTGAGCCAATTACTTTCGCGATGCAGTACATTCCAGTCGTTGGCGCCGGGAGTGGTGCTGGGGGCGAGCGGCGCCCAGATGTCTTCACGAATCGCGGGCATACATCCGATGAAGCCTTCGGGCGCCACGCCGATAATCGTGAAGGCCTGATGCTGGACCTCGATGGATTTCCCGACAACCCCGGGGTCGCCTCCGAACCTGGTCTTCCACAGGGAGTAGCCGAGAACCACGTAGGGAACTCCGCCGAGGCGTGCCTCTTCATCGGGCCGGAAGAATCGGCCAAGAACTGGCTGGATTCTCAGCACATCGAAATAATTGCCGGTCACTTCGGCAGCGTAAATGCGCTGCGGAGCGTCGCCCCCGGTCAGCGTGGCCCACTCGTGGTGATAGCCGAGGATGCCGCTGAAGGTGCGGTTGGAGTCACGCAGGTCGCGGTAATCGGGATAGGAGAAAGGCGGCGACGGCGAAACATTCCAGGTTCCGCGCATGATGGTAAACAGGCGGGCGGTATCGCGAGCGCCCGGCACCGGCCTGAGCATGGTGCCTTCGATCCAGCTCAGAGCGGTGCCGGTGGCGCAAATCCCCAGGGCGAGCATCACGATCGCGCTTGTCGTGAAGTAATGGCTGCGCCCCAACTGCCGCAGCGCATAACGGATGTCTTTGAGCAGACCGGTCATGAGACTCACCCGAAGTACGCCTGTCCGAGACATAGAGCGAACCCGACTGGATGTCAGTGACCGGTGTCACACGGACGCCAGAGCGAAGCCGCGATAGGTCGAGGTATTTGCAAACGAGTCTGGTAATCACGAAAGCCTGGGTCAGCGGCCAGCAAAAGAACGGTCAGCGGAAAAAGCGGTCAGCAAAAGAACGGTCAGTGAGTCGGCCGCTTTCGCGGCCGCTAACAGCTCCGGTATCCTGAAAAGCCTGATCATGAAACGCTCTCGCTCCCTGCTGGCCCTGCTCGGCTTCGGAGCCGCCGTCGCCGCGGCCGCCTGGTTCGGTGCACGCTTCAGCCCCGCCAGCCCCGGCACAAAAGAGTGGTACCTATCGCTGAAGAAACCGCCCTACAACCCACCCAACGCGGTCTTCCCCATCGTCTGGCCCATCCTTTACATCCTCATGACCATCGCGGCGTGGCGCACCTGGCGCCAGCCATCTTCCGCGCAGCGCTTGTTCATCCTGTCTCTCTGGTGGGCTCAGCTCCTCGCCAATGCCCTCTGGACTTACCTGTTCTTCGGCAAACACAACCCGAAGCAAGCGCTAATCGACATTCTCGTCATGGAGAGCCTGATCCTCGCCTTCATCGTGGCCGCGCGCAAGCTCGATCG
>CAZSWI010000258.1:0-5738 GCA_964610635.1 uncultured Acidobacterium sp. | reverse complement strand
GTCGTCGACGTCCCCGGCTATAACGTCGACCGCTACGGCCGCATCCTCGGCAAAGGCCATGCCACGCGCGACACTATTACCTGGATGATCCCCATCCTCTGGCCCATCGACCTCATCAACCTGCCGCGCCGCGGCCCCTACCCGACTCTGAAAGAAGAGACGCGCCTGACGCTGAAAGTCATGGACGACCTCGGCATCCCCATGGTCGACCAGCAGCCTCTCCAGCAGGAACCCTCCGGCCTCTACCGCCGTCCGAGCGCCTACGAACAGCCCGCCCCGCAACCGCCGCCGCCACCCCAGCAGATCACTTACGTGCAACCGGCGCCGGCGCTGCCTCCGCCAACCTACGTCTACGTTGCCCCGCCACCGGCGGTCGCGATGTGGGCGCCGCGAACGGTCATCGTCTACCGCAACGGCTACGCCTATCGAGTCGCCGTTCCGTACTAACAAGACGGGTGGCCCATTCAAGCTTTCTTTTGGCTTGAGTGGGCCGCTTTTTGGCGACTGTGCGATGGTTTGTGTCATCGAACCTGTATGACTTCCACAAAAGAAAGCACCGCGAGCACCAAGAGCGGGCTCGGTGGTTCCTTCACGTTTCCCGGCACCTCCATCACCGTTCGGCGGATGGGCTATGGGGCGATGCAACTCGCAGGACCGCATGTTTTCGGGCCACCGAGGGATCGCGACGCCGCCCTGGCCCTGCTGCGCGAGGCCGTCGAGAGCGGCGTTAATCACATCGACACCAGTGATTTTTACGGTCCCCACATCACCAACCAGATCATCAGGCAAGCCCTGCACCCGTATCAAAGCGACCTGACGATCGTCACTAAGGTCGGCGCGCGGCGCGGAAACGACGGTTCGTGGATCCCCGACACCTCTTCGGACTTCCTCAAAAAATCGGTGCACGATAACCTCCGCAACCTCGCCCTCGACTCGTTGCCGATCGTGAATTTGCGAGTCGGTGGTATCGCGGCGCCTACCGATGCGTCGATCGCCGAACCCCTCGCGGCGCTGGCTGCGCTGCAGCAGCAGGGATTGATCCAGCACCTCGGCCTCAGCAACGTATCGCAGAAGCAATTCGACGAGGCCCGCTCCATCGCGAAGATCGTCTGCGTGCAGAATTATTACAATGTGGCGCATCGGGAGGACGACGCCTTTCTGGATAGCCTGAATGCTGAAGGCGTGGCCTGGGTTCCGTTCTTTCCCCTGGGTGGCTTCACGCCTCTTCAGTCGTCGACGCTGGACGACGCGGCTTTCGCTTTAGATACCACGCCGATGGTTGTGGCCCTGGCATGGCTGCTGCACCGGTCTCCCAACGTGCTGCTGATTCCCGGAACGTCCTCGGTCGCGCACCTGCGCGAAAACCTTTCCGCCGCCTCTGTGCAACTGCCGCAGGAGATTCTGGGTAAATTGAACGAGATGAGCCATGCTTCAGTGAATTGATTCATGTGTCAACGAAAGCACCGGAGCGAAATGCTCCGGCGCGTGGCCTCAGGGAACCTTCAGACTTATTTCACGCGCACCTTCGGCTCAACCGACATGCCCGGCCGCAACAAATGATCGTTGTTCTGATCCGGCTTGGTCAGGTCGATGCGCACCGGAATGCGCTGCACCACCTTAACGTAGTTGCCCGTGGCATTCTCCGGCGGAAACAGGCTCAGCTCAGATCCGGTCGCGCCGCCGATCTGTGTAACTTTGCCGTCGTAGTCGCGCCCGTAAGCGTCCACGTGGATGGTAACCGTCTGATCCTTCCGCATGTGGCGCAGCTGGGTTTCCTTAAAGTCGGCGGTGATCCACACGTCGTCGAGCGAGACCAGGGTCATGAGCGCCTGGCCGATGGCAACGTTCTGCCCAGGCTCGACGCTCTTGGTGGTGATAACGCCCGACACCGGCGCGTGAATCTCGGTGTATTCGAGGTTCAGCTTGGCTTGTGCGAGGGCGGCGCGCGCCTGGGCCACCTGGCCAGCGGCCTGATCCGCCTTGGCGCGCTGAATCGCCACCTGCTGCGGGCCGGTCTCGGCGTACTTTTGGGAAGACTGCGCCTGCAGGACCCGATCCTTCGCAATGCGCACAGCGTCCTGTGCGGCGATCAGGTTAGCTTCGGCTTCGGCAACTCCGGCCTGGTCGGCGGCAGCGGCGGCGACGGCGGCATCGTACTGCTGCTTCGAAATGATGTCCTTCTCCACCAGGGGCGTGTAGCGTTCGAGATCGAGCTTCGATTTGGTCGCATTCGCCTGTGCCTGGTTGACACGCGCCTGCGCGGCCTGCAGCTGCTTCTCAGACTGCGCGACGCCGGCCGTGGCGCTGGCCACGTCCGCATTAGCGTTATTCAGGTTGCTGCCGGTGTTGATGTTGATGACCGGTACGTTGACGCGTGTGGCTTCGTAGTTGGCTTCCGCCGCTTCCAGGTTGGCCTCCGCCTGATTTTCGGCCGTCTGATAATCGCTGGGATCGATCTCGACCAGCAGAGCGCCCGCGTCGACATACTGGTTCTGGTCTACGTTCACCTTGGCCACGTGCCCGTTAATGCGCGCGCTGATCTGGACAAGATGACCGTCGACTGAAGCGTCGTCGGTGTCTTCGTAGTAGGTCGAGTGCCACCAGAACAGCAATGCGCCGACCACAAAGATGGCCACAAGGCCGATGATGATGAAACGGCGGCGCGAGTTCTGAACGGGATGCTCCGGCCGCTCTTCGGTTGGTTTGGTCTGCTCGGGATTCTGCTCCGCCACGCTTACTTTCCTCCCACGTAGTCCTTGTAACTGCTTTGCGCAACGCCAAGGGCGCGCGCCAGGGATAACTTCGCGACGTTATGCCGATACAGGCTGGCAACGTACTGCTGATCTGCCTGGGCCACACTTTGCTGAGCCTGCGAGACTGCCAGATTATCCGAAACGCCGGCTTTGTACCGCTGCTGGGCCTCGCTCAGCGCTTCATTCGCCAGGTCCACATTACTCTTTGACACTTCCACGAGTTTTTCCGCCGCCTGAATGTCGAGAATGCTGTCGCGAACATCGGCGCCAATCTGGCCGCGCAGATCACTGAGCCGCGCGCGCTCCTGCTCCAGTTGCGACTGGGCTTGTTTCGCATCGCCGCGCAGCTTTGCTTCCTCGAAAAGCGGAACATCCAGCGATCCTGTCGCGTCGCCAGTCCCATGCGAGTGAGATGGGTTGATCCCAATATCCCCGTAGTCGCCGTTGAAGGTGACTGTGGGCAGGCGCTCGTCGGTTGCGGCCTTGCGCGCGCTGTCCGCGGCAGCAACCTGCTCCTCGAGCGCCTTCAGATCCGCCCTCGTGGCCAGTGCCTGCTGCACGGACTTATCCGGATCGACGTGGTCGAGTGGTGCATAGGGCTCCTTGTCGCTGAGCGCGAACTGCTGTTCCAGCGGCAGGCCGATCGCTCGCGCCAGCGCAATCTTGTCCTTCTCATAAGTATTGCGATCCGCAATCAGCGTCTGTTCCTGGGTCTGGTAGTCGACTCGCGCGCGCAGTTCGTCAATCAGGGGCGCAGTCCCGGCCTGATGATTGCCCACCGCCTGATCGAGCGAAACCTTCGAGGTATCCACCTGGGCCTGGGCTGACTGGACCAGGGCCGCATCCGCGATAACCGTCAGATACGCATTCCCCACCGTCAGCACCACCAGATCGCGCGCGTCCTGGGCCGAAAGCTTCGCGGCCTCGAAATTGTGCTTCTGCGCGAGGTAGTTTTCGAGCGAAGAAAGGTTCACAAGCGACCAGCTCAGCGATCCGCGAATGTCGGTGTACCCGTAGGGTCCGATGATCGATGGGAACCCCGGGATGCGGAGCCCTTCCGCCTGAAGGTCGGTCTCCTGGACCGCTTCCTTGATCGCCGCGCTCGCGGTCGGAAGCAGCGCCTGCAGTTCCTCCAGCCGCGCTCCGCGAGCCGACTGCGTATTCTGCGTGGTGAGCATCAGGCCAAGGTTAAAGCGCAGCCCCCGCAGGATCGCGTCGTCCAGAGAGAGTTGCAGGACTCCGGGCGTCACCTTGCCGTCGCTCACGCTGCTCTGATAGGTGGTGTTGTCTACCGGTGGCTGGGGTATCTGGATCGGCCCCGCAGGCACGCTCACCGACCCGCCGCCCGGCGGCCCCTGAGCGATAGCGGTCCCGGCGATCAGCGCTGCCAGTGCCAATGCGGCACCCCTCCGCTTGAGGCACAGGAATCGTGGATTCGTTGCTACAACCTCTGGCACCAGGACGAGCCTTTCGTTGCGGAACTCAAACGGGAAGCCAGAGCCTCCCATTCAATGCATGTGCTTTCGATGCACCACGCCACGCAAAAATTCAGAAGAATCTCAGAACAATCCTATGAGACAAGAGTAGCCGAATCGAGTGTGCCCCGTCTCCGAAAGACGGGATCGAAGGTGGGGTTCGCGGAACTCTCCGCCTGAGCGCCTCGACTTTCGCCGAAACTAGGCCGCCACCTGCGTGGAGTGCATCAGTGAGGAAGCCAGGGAGCAGAGTGCCTGACGAAAGACGTTGCTCACGGCCTCCGCAGTCCAGATCGAAGTCCGGGCAAAGCGGTTGATAGTCCGCGCCGTCTCCGCACTGCTGCTGCCCAGAACGGCTCGCTGCACGAAAACGGCCCGCTGCGCCAGGGAGAGGCGATTCAGCCACTCGCGCAGGGGGCCGCGTCCTGCGCTGGCCAGCAGACTGGAGATCTCCTTTTCTGAAAGCGGAAGGGAACCATCGTCCTCAATGCAGGAACCAGACGCATCCATCGCCGGCAGGTCCGCAAACGACGCGGGATCGTGCAGATGCATGATGGCGAGCGCCCCGTCCAGCACTCGCTCCCGAACCAGCCCTTTGGCAGTGCAGGGATCGTCGCATGGGTCGATCTCGACTCCGGCGACCGCATCTTCGACCAAGCTGAGGGCCTCGGCTTCATTGCCCAGCATCAATGCGGCAAAGCGATACATCTCAATGGCTGCGTTCTGTGCTTTAACGACTGCCTGGCCGCCCTGACCAGCGCAAGGGGGTTCTGCCACGATGCTACCTCCCGGGAAGGCTCCCGACCCTATCCTCGCCGAGGGCGGGAGTGGGCGTCAAATCATTTAGCCGGTGAGAAATCGTCCGCGCTGAAGATGAGGCTGAAGTGAATCAGAGCCAGAGATTTCTCATGATCTCGATTCCGCCTTATATCGGCTGAAAAGCTCTCTAAAAGCGGCCACAAGACCCGAGCAATCCGGCTCAACCGAGTCTCTCGATTCGGCTGCGGTCGTGTTGACCGATTCGGCCCGAGGACAAGGAATCTGATACGCTTCCCCCCTCTCGACGAGTGCATTGGCCCCATCCAGATAGCAAAGGAGAACCTGGAACGGCAACGTTGCAATTCAATCTCTCTGAACAAGGCACGCGAATGGGCGTGCCGCACTTGTGGAATCCCGGGTTTCAGAGAGGCGAGACCCGGGCCAGCCAGGCTTTGTTGTTACTCTTCCTCTTCTTCTCCGGTCGGCTTCTTTGCGTTCGCTACTATCTTGTCGGCGATCAACTGCGGGACAATGTCGTAGTGATTCATTTCCATGTGGAAGCTCCCTCGGCCCTGGGTCATGGCGGTGAGGGTCTGGCCGTAGGTGAGCATCTCCGACATGGGGACTTCGGCGCGGATGATGGTATTGGCTCCGTGGCCATCCATGCCCTGGACGCGGCCGCGGCGCTGGTTGAGGTCGCCCATGAGATTGCCGGCGAACTCCTGCGGAGCCTCGATCTCGACGCTCATGA
>CAZSWI010000257.1:0-5739 GCA_964610635.1 uncultured Acidobacterium sp. | reverse complement strand
CCGAACCGTCATCCAGGGCGTGGGAATAGGTGTAGGCGGCGGTGAACTGCAACCCGTGAGAGGGAGCCTTGATGAGACTGGCCTGCAGAGAATTGTAGTTCGAAGAGCCGTCGGTGGTTTGGTCCGCGATCGACAAATAGTAGGGAAACCCGGCATAGTTTGCGGTGTCTGCCATGTATTGGGGGAAGGCACGGTCATAGTAGGGTGTTCCTCCGGTCCGCACCCCATTCACCACCGTTCCGCCGCAGGCAGGGTTGGCAAGGCAAGCTGTGTGTCCGGCAGCGGTAATTGGATCCCCCTCATACCAGGAGGCAAGCCGGTGAGCCACAGAGCCGACATAGCCAACCTGCGCAACGATGTTGCCACCCAGGGAGCGCTGGACGTTGAGGTTGAAATTATATGTGTACGGGACACTATAGGAGGGGTCAAACACCGCAAGCTCCTCCTCGAGGTAATTGAGCCAGTTGATGGTTGAACCCGGCGTCACAGGGGCCAGGGGGAAAGGATTTGCCTCCGATGTTGCGGGATTGCCGGTAACGTCGCTGAAAGGATTTGCGAATGCTGGACTGCCTCCAGCGTCCCCCGCGCCATACGACACTTTCAGGAACGGCGGGTCCTCAAGATTCTGCAGCGACTGCTCTTCCTGGTCGCGATTGTAATAGACGCCAAATCCGGCGCGGACAGAGAAGTCATGCGCGCCTGGCGCGCCGATGAGCATGGAGGGCCCCTCGGACGGGGACCAGGCGAAGCCGATTCTGGGCCCGAAGCGGTCATAGTGAGGAACAGGAGAACCGGCGTTATTGCAGCCGGGATCGCCGGGGAAACTCAATCCGGGTGAGGCGCCGGGGAAGACCTTTGACTCCGAAGAGCTGTTGGACCAGCAAACGATACCCAGACCGCCGTCCTGATGGTTCTGGTTGGGCTTCTCCACATCCCATGCAAGTCCGAAGTTAACCGTCAGGCTGGGAGACGCTTTCCAGTTATCCTGCGCGTAGCCATAGAGCTCTTCAGCAACGGCGTTGATAAAGCCGTTGTTGGTTTGGTAATAAGCATCCGGAATACCGAGGCTGTAATCGAGAATCGGGTCGCCGGAGCTGTAAGCTCCCCCTCCGTCGAAACTGTAGTAGCCGTTGTTATAAACGTCGAACGGGTTGTGCACCCGGAACTGCTCGAACAAGCCGCCGAACTTGAGGTTATGGTTGCCTTTCACCCAGGTGAAGTTATCGGTGTAAGTAAGATTGGTATCGAGACGAGGTTGAGGCCCCTCAAAGCTGAAGCCAAGGCTGAAGTAGTTACCGACCGCGATATAGGGAACGCCCGATTGAGGGTCCTGCGGGTTGATTGCAAAGCCGTAGTTACTCGGCGGGTCGACCTTTTGCACGCCTACCGCGGCAAAGGGGTTGCGATAGTAGGAACCGCGAAGCTCGTTCAGCAGGCTGGCGCTGAAGGTATGAGTCCAGGAAGCCGAGAAGAGCTTGAAGTGACTCGACTCCTGCGAGGGAAACCCGGGGAAACTGCCACCTCCGAAGGTAAGGGCCTGTGTCTCAGGGTTCGACATGAACACACCCGACGCCCAGAGGCTGTCTTTGGTAGTGGGAGTGTAGTCGACCTTGATAATTCCCTGATCCTGCGCGTAGGTGTTTGCCGGCGTGAAGTTGGCCTCATCCTGTTGACCGTTTGCATCGGGAGAGCCGTAATTTGCGGGCAGAACAAATTTGCTCGTCAGGTTCTTCGCGATTGGATTCCAATTGGCCGTTGGGATGTTAACTGTTCCGCTGGGGAAGCAACTGGCCCACGTCTCGCCCGCCGTGCAGGAACCTATGTTGAAAGGAATCGGATTGTTCGTTAAGCCAGCGCTGTTAGGGCCTGAGGTAACATAGTTAAGGTCGTTGGTAAAGTTACCGGCGAACTGATCGGCATCCAGCGTCGTTTGGACGGTTGTGGTCGCGGTCCGCTGGCGCTCGCCCTGGTAGGCGAGAAAAAAGAAGAGTCGATTCCTGACGATCGGTCCGCCCAGAGTGCCGCCATAGAGGTTCTGGTGGAAAATCTGTTTGGTCGATCCGCCGGGCGTTAGCGGCTGAGTGAAATAGTTGCCGTTGGTCAGAAAGGTATCGCGATAGAATTCAAAGCCGCTGCCATGCAGCGCATTGGAGCCGGATTTGAGAATTTGATTGACGACCGCGCCTGAGTTGCGGCCAAATTCCGGGTTCATCGTGCTGGTGACGATGTTTTCTTCCTGAAGAGCGTCCGGGTTGATCTGAATGCCTTCGTTCTCCAGCGCGGGATCGTTGATATCGACACCATTCAGGAGATAGGAGTTCTGGGGGGTTTGGTTACCGTTGCTGGAGAAGGTGCCAAACCTGTCAGAAGATTCAACAACCCCGGGTTCGAGCTTTTGGAGGCCAGCGGGGTCGCGGCCCTCCAGCGGAATCTGCTCAAGCTGGGTAGAAGTTGCGATCTGTTCCAGCTGTGTATTGGAAGTCTCAACCTGGACGGCGGTTGCGGCGACATTAATCGTTTGGGAGCCTCCTCCTACCGTGAGGGAGGCGTCGACGTCACGATTGTCATTGACGTTCAGGTTCAGTCCGGAGGAGACGAAGGTCTGGAATCCCGTGGCGGTGACGGTGACCGTATAAGGACCGCCGACCTGGAGCTGGGGAAGGATGTAGTATCCCTTATCGTCCGCTGTGGCTTTGGTTGAAATGCCCGTGCTGGTATTGATGACCGTCACATCAGCATGCGAAATGACGGCGCCCGACGCATCGGTCACCGTTCCATGGATGGTTGCATAGACGTCCTGAGCATGGGAGCGCGGCGCTGCGCAAAGCAGCAGACACAGGGAGAGAAGGGCAAGTAACCAGCTGTTGCGTCTGGAATTCATAGTTCCTCCGAAATAAGTTGGGGGCCTGACGTGTGGGTCGGGTGAGGGGAGACCCCTCTGGAGAAGAAAATCTGTTCGTGGATCGGCGGCTGCTGCGCCCTGGTGCGGCTGACCTCTTAACTGGATCAGGGGTTGTGGATTGCACCTTCGGAATTCAACAGCACACATGCGTAACGCCATCAGGGTTGCACTCGGAATACCATCGCGGGATGGCTCGAGTACCTCACTCGGTCGTGAGCCGCCCTGGGTGGGCCAGGAAGATGCTGAAATGCTCAAAAGTGCTTATTTATCAGTCCGCGAGAAGGCATGAGGGAGCCCTTCCGAGGCGCGAGAAGTTGGCGCGACAGTTACTAATGAAGGGTTTAATGAAACGAAGGGTAATTCAACAAATCGTAAAGGATAGCAGCGCATCTACGGAAAATGGGAGATCGCTGGGGGGGGGTACGGCCGATGCCTGGAACTCTATTGGCTTTTCAGATGCCGAGCTTCTTGACTTCCTCGTTGTAGTACTTGCGATAGAGGATGTCCCATTCCTGGCTGCCCTCGGGGATGATGCGGCGCTGGGACTCGATCTTCTGGCGGGCGGCCTGGTCAATGCGCATCTCTTCGAGGAGCAGATGCTCAAGGGCTTTGCGGGCTTCCTGGCGGACGGTGTTGCGGTCTTCGAGGAAATCGCATTCGGGGGTCTCGGCGAGGGTATCGGCGACAACGTGGGCGAGCTTGTTGAGTTTGTCGCGCGAGATCCTCACAGCACCGCCTTGTATTTGCGGGCGAGCTCGGTCTTGACCTTCTTGAACATCTCGGAATAGCTGGCGCCGGTGCGGTTCATCTCGTCCTGATAGGCATCGAGGATGACGCGGACTTCTTCGTTGATGCGGTCTTCAAGGGAGAGCTCTTCGAGGATGCCGGCGTTGACGCGCTCCTCGACAGCTTTGGGTTTGGTGGTCTGGATCGCTTTGGCGTCGATGAGGCTTTTTACGGTGTGGCGCGCCAGGTAGCCAATGTACTCGCGGGAAAAGATCATTGAACTCATTCGGAATATAGCACAGGGAAGGCAGCGGGGCAGCGATGGAGCGGTTAGCGATAAACGGTCAGCTGAAGAGCGGTTAGCGGAAAAGCGAGTGAGAGACTACCAGCCAAAAACTATCAGCGAGAGGCGAGCGGGAGAGGTTCGCGAACGGCCGGGAACAACGTTTGAGAACGCCGATGAGCGCGAAATGCGAGCACGAGCAGAAGTCCTAGGGTCGGAGCCAGTTCTCCATCCTGAGCTCAGGAATCCTGCGAAATTCTCGGGTATTGTCTGTCACGAGAATAGAGTTCGTAGCGAGAGCATGTGCGGCGATCAGAAGGTCGTTACCGCTGATCGGTGAGCCGACCCTTTCGAGTTGGGCGCGCAGGCGTGCGTAATGCCTGTCCGCATCTTCTTCGAGGGGGAGCACGGTGACGGTCTGGAGAACCTCATCGATTCGCTCGATCAGGGGTAGAGAGCTCTTCTTTGCGCCGCCGAAACGGAGTTCCGCAGCCACGATGATGCTGGTGCAGAGGCTTCGCCGTTCGGCTCGCGTCATACGGCCGATCTTCTTTGCGACATTGCCTGTGCGATTGCGAATCACATCCGAGAGGATGTTCGTGTCGAGGAGGTATTGGGGCATCAAAGATCGACCGGGTCGATGGGCAGATCTTCGATTTCCGGCATATCGTCTTCGGGGCCGAGAGGAGTCCAGGAAGCGATCAGGTCGGCGAGATCTTTGCGGGGTGCTGGTTCCAGGATGAGACATCCCGTGGTGGCGTCGCGACGAAGAATCGCCTCGTCACCGGGCAATTCAAATTCCCTCGGAATTCGAATGGCCTGATTTCTGCCGTTGCGGAAGAGATGGACTCGGCGAGATGGATTTCTGGGCGCCATGGGGTCATTTTAGCATAGGCCGCAGCATATGCTGATTATTCTCTCCGGCTCGCTCCTCTAACCTTGCGGATCTCTTCCATGCGTTGGGCGAGGAGCTTTTCGCGGCCTTCCTGGGTGGGGTGGTAATAGCGGCGGCCGGCGAGGGATTCGGGGAGGCATTCCATGTCGGCGACGCGGCCCTCGACATCATGGGCGTATTGGTAGCCCTTGCCGTAGTCGAGTTCCTTCATAAGGCGTGTTGGGGCGTTGCGGAGGTGCAGCGGGACCGGTTCCTGGCGGGTGCTCTCGATATCCGCGAGGACTTCGGCGTAGCCGGTGTAAAGGGCATTCGATTTGGGCGCGAGGGCAAGATAGACGGCGGCTTCGGCCAGGGCGAGGTCGCCTTCGGGCGAGCCGAGGAAGTCGACGGTGTCTTTGGCGGCGAGAGTAATGTGGAGGGCTTCCGGTGCAGCGAGGCCGATGTCTTCGACGGCCATGCGGACGAGGCGGCGCGCGACGTAGAGGGGGTCTTCGCCTGCGTGGAGCATGCGGCCGAGCCAGTACATGGAGGCATCGGCGTCGGAGTTGCGTATGGATTTGTGCAGGGCGGAGATGAGGTTGTAGTGTTCTTCGCCCGATTTGTCGTAGAGGAGGACGCGCTGCTGCAGGGCTTCAGTGGCGATCTCGCGGGTGATGGTTGCGGGCTGGCCGCCGGCGCGCGATTGCGCGAGTTTTGCAGCGACTTCGAGCGCGTTGAGGGCGTTGCGTGCGTCACCGGACGCATAAGACGCGAGGAGTTCGAGGGCTCCTTCGCCGACGGCAATGTGCTGGGCGCCGAGGCCGCGGACGGGATCGGTGAGGGCTCGCTCGAGGAGGGCGACGATTTGCGCGTCGGTGAGGGCCTTGAGGGTGTAGACGCGGCAGCGGGAGAGCAGGGCGGCGATGATTTCGAAGGAAGGATTTTCGGTGGTTG
>CAZSWI010000256.1:0-5754 GCA_964610635.1 uncultured Acidobacterium sp. | reverse complement strand
TCTGGCAGCCGATCGCGAAGGAGAATGTGGTGGAGACGCATGATCCGAGCCTGGGGATGGATCGGATTGCGGTTTCGTGCCGACGGTGCGATGGGCACCTGGGGCATGTGTTTGACGACGGGCCACCGCCGACCGGGCTTCGGTACTGCATGAATTCGGCGGCTATGCGGTTTGTCTAGAGGCAGGGCTCAGAGCGCAGAGCTCAGATGTCAGACCGGAGGTCAGAGCACGTGGCTCCGGGCCCATGGCTCCGGGCTCATGGCTCAGAGCCAAGAGTGTCGGGGTTGGGATTTGACAGCTTCGGCATTCGTTGGAAGCGGATGAGATCCAGCTCGCGATGACCTCAGCGGAAGCGCCCGGAGGGCGGCGAGGAGGCGGACCTGAATCTCGGTGCGGATCGGCAGGCGAATCGCGGGATCGTGTCAGGCGAGCTTCTGGTTTTCGATCTCGGCGAAGAGTTCCAGATCGGCGCCGCGCACCAGTTTTTCTTCGTTTCGGGAGCCCTCTTCGAAGAGGACAACATAAACATCATCGAGGGATGAGAGTTTCTTCTCGACCTTCCCAACGAGTTTCTTGTCCCTGATACGGACCCGCTGTCCTTGAGCGAAGTTCATGAGCAACAGAGTAGGCGGCAGGGATTGCATCCACTATCCCAAGAACGGGTTAAGGGAGGACCACAAACAGTAACCATGCACCTGACACGAAGGTGATCATGGAATGAATGCTTTGGTCTCCGGAAGGCCTGGTTGAAAGCCTTTCGCACGGTGCGAAAGGGCCGGCCGAAGCCAGATGCTGGACGATATTAGCGCGTTTGGCTGCGGCGTCAAGATCAAAAAAGTAAAAAACGTGGGGGTGGGAATGCGGAAGGTTCCGGCCCACCCTGCTGCTCGGAAAGGCGCCGCGCGCCAGAATGGGGCACCCGGCATTTGTTGCGCGGGCAAGGACGAAATGCAGGTCCTTCGACTCGCGTCTTAATTTGTTGTTGCGCCAGGAGCAGCGCAACGATTCGGATGCTTCGCTCTGGATGACATTCTCTTTTTGATACGGGTTGTGATGGGGGGTGCGGGGATGCTTACTGATATGCTGGCTGGGTTCTTTGCATTTCTGCCTTTTTCAGTCGCGGGAGAATCCTCAAAGCATGGAAGCATTGGTGGATCTGGATCACGTTTCTAAATCCTATGAAGACAAGGCGGCGGTCCGCGATCTGAGTTTGAAGATCGAGGCGGGCAGCATGTTCGGGCTGCTGGGGCCGAATGGGGCGGGCAAGACTTCGACGATCCGGATGATGATCGGGATCACGCTGCCGGATGCGGGGAAGGTTTCGCTGTTTGGGAAGCCGTTTGGACCGGGGGCGCTGAAGCGGGTGGGGTATCTGCCGGAAGAGCGCGGGCTCTACAAGCGGATGAAGGTGATCGACCAGCTGGTGTTTCTGGGCGAGTTGCGGGGACTGGGGGCGCTCGAGGCCACACGGCGGGCGAAGCAGTGGGCGGAGCGGCTGCAGATCGCAGACTCGATCGACAAGAGGACCGAGGAGCTGTCGAAGGGGATGCAGCAGAAGATCCAGTTCATCGCGACGCTGCTGCACGATCCTGAACTGATCATTATGGATGAGCCGTTTTCGGGCCTGGATCCGGTAAACGCGGTGCTGCTGCAGGACACGCTGCTGGAGTTGAAGAAGAACGGGAACGCGGTGCTGTTTTCGACGCACCGGATGGACCAGGTGGAGAAGCTGTGCGATTCGATTTGCCTGATTAACCGGGGCGAGGCGGTGCTGGCGGGGGGGATGCGCGAGGTGAAGTCGCGCTACGAGCGCAACCGGGTGATCGTGCAATATGAGGGCGGCGATGGGTTTCTGCAGCACCCGGCGATTGAGGAATACAAGAGCTATGCGGGTCACGCGGAGATCAAGCTGAAGCCACATGCGAACGCGCAGGAGCTGCTGAAGGCAGCGGTGTCGGCGGCGACGATCACGAAATTCGAGCTGGTGGAACCGTCGCTCGAGGAGATTTTTATCGAGACGGTGGGAGGGCGCGCCGATGCTTAACGGGATGCTGAGAAATACGCTGCTGATTGCGAAGCGCGAGTACCTCGAGCGGGTCAAGAGCAAGGTTTTCCGGATAACGACGCTGCTGGTGCCGGTGGGGATGGGGGCGCTGGCGGTGCTTGGGCAGTTCAGCGGGCGGAAGATGGAGGGGGTGCAGGACCTGGCGGTCGTCTCGAGTAATCGCGGGCTGGCGGAGGCGGTAAAGGCGGCACTGGCGGATGGATCTTTCCCGCCGCAAACCGTGGAGGTGGTTGCGCCGGCAACGGATGCGGACGTGGCGCGGCTGAATGCCGAGGTGGCGGCTCATCGGATCGGCGGTTATCTGACGCTGGAGCCCGTACCGGGAGAGGCGGAGCCGAAGTCGACGTGGGTATCGGGGAGCGCGATCAACCTGGTGGGCAAGGCGCAGATGGAATCGGCAGTGCGGGCGGCGCTGATCCGGGAGCAACTGGCGGCGCGCGGTGTTTCAGACGCGCAGATGCACGCGCTGATGAAGGACACGACGCTGAACACGATGCAGGTGAAGAATGGCGCGGTGGTGTCGTCGGATTCGGAACGGAGCTTTCTGGGCGCGTACGGGCTGATCATCGTACTGTACGCTTCAGTGCTGATATACGGGATCAATATTGCGCGGTCGGTGGTGGAGGAGAAGACGTCGCGCATCTTCGAGGTGTTGCTGTCAACCGCGTCGTCGGATTCGCTTATGCTGGGCAAGCTGCTGGGGGTGGGAGCGGTGGGGCTGACGCAGATGGGAATCTGGGGGGCGTTGCTGGTGTTCTACGCGGGGTCGGCGATGGCGGCGACGCAGGGGATTCACGGGCTGGGCTCGCTGGGGATCACGCGGGCGGAGCTGGCCTTTTTCGCGGTTTTCTTTCTGGGAGGATTTTTCCTGTACAGCGGGCTGGCGGCGGCGCTGGGGTCGAGCGTGAGCGGGGAGCAGGAGGTGCAGCAGTTCAGCTTCATCCTGATTTCGCCGCTGGTGGTGAGCGTAGTACTGCTGCCCTATGTGCTGGCGAATCCGAATTCTACGACGGCGGTGGTGCTGTCGCTGCTGCCGCCTTTTGCGCCCATCATTATGTATATGCGGATTTGCGCGCAGATGCCTCCGGCGTGGCAGGTAGCGCTGTCGGTGGTGCTGCTGTTCGGGTCGGTGTGGGCGATGGTTTGGCTGGCCGCGCGGATCTACCGGGTAGGCGTGTTGATGTATGGGAAGCGGGCTACATTGCCGGAGATGATTCGGTGGCTGCGGTACAGCTGAGGGCACGGTACAGGTTGCAGCGAAGGGCATCCGGCAAGAAGCGGTCGATAACGGGTGGCAGTTCCAGATGGAGTTTCAGAGCCTTCTTACGCCGGATGTAGGAAAGTGACCGCGGCGGCAGCAAACATCCTGATGATCAGGCTTCACGCGCTTTTCCGGGTGGCGACTTTTCTGAGGCGGAGAGATTGATGGCTGTGTCCGGGGGGGTGTCGGCAGCCGTGGATGAGGGGAAGGTTATCGGTCCTGCGCCGCCGCCGCTGACTTCTGGTTCCTGGCGGGTAGTACTGACCTTGCTGGGGCGCATGTTGGTGGGCAGAAAGATACTGAAAACGGTGCCGTGGCGCTGAGAGGCGACGGAGGAACGTAGCTGCATTTCGCCTCCGTAGCGTTGAACGATGGAGCGGGTGACCCAAAGGCCGAGGCCAGTGCCGCGCTGGCCCTTTGTGGTGAAGAAGGGCTCGCCGAGGCGGCGCTGAACCTCCGGAGGGATACCGCTGCCCGTGTCGCCAATAGAGACGCGCAGGCCACGGACACCGGGATCGGACCAGTTGCGGGTGCAGCGAACGCGGACGCGGAGGCGTCCGTTGGGCAACGAGGCTTCGATTGCGTTGGTGACGAGGTTGGAGAGCACCTGGCGCATCTCGCCGGGATAGACGACAGCCTCGACCGGACAATCGTACTGGCGCTCGATACGGAGATTCTTTTCCATGATGCGGCGGCTATAGAGGGAGAGGACTTCCTCGAGGAGGGCGTCAATGTGGGCGCGGATGGGGCCGGAGGTTTCACGAGAGAAGTTGAGGGTCTGGCGGCTGATCTGGCCGACGCGTTCGAGTTCACGCTGGGCGATGGCGAGATAGTTTTTAACCGTTGGGGTCAGGCCCTGCTCCTGGCCGAGGAGGTAGAGGAGGTTGGTGATCGATTCGAGGGGGTTATTGATCTCGTGGGCGATGGAAGCGGCGAGGCGGCCGATGGTGATGAGCTTCTGGTTTTCGCGCAGCATCATGGCTGCGCGGTCGAGTTCGAGCTGCGCCTGAGCCTGCAGGACGCCGGACTGGCGGACCTTCAGGGCGCGGGCGATGGCGGAGGGCAGCCGCTCCATTTCGCCAGTGCGGATGACCTCGGTAGCGCCCTCGCGGAGAATGCGGATGGCTTCGCCTTCGGCAACGCGGCCGCCGGCGAGGAGGACGGGGATGGGCGGTTGAGCGGAGCGAGCACGCTCAATCACCTCGCGGGCGGGGAGGTCAGGGAGGCCTTCGGGACCGGCGATGATGAGGTCGGTGGCGCCCCGGCGCATTTCATCGAGGAATTCGCGGCGGTTTTCCGAGAATTCGATAGCGAGCGGAAGTTCAGCGTGGCGGGCGGCGGCGCGCACGGCATGGTGCGACAATGCGGAACACCGCAGCATCAGAACGCTCGGGATGGATGACCGGTGCATGTCAGCAGAATCCTGGTTGACCGGAGCCAAGTGGGGCTTCAGCCATTTCTTCGCACTTCGGACCGGAAGCATTTCAGCCTCCAGCGTTGCCATACGAGCCTCCCGATCTCGTTCAGCTTCCGTTGCTTACGGCCGGCCATTCAATTCTCGGAAAATTGGCGGCGGAAGTTCGTGCACACGGAGCCCGCAGTAGTCGTTCTGAAAAGTGGGATGTAAAGGCTTACGAGGGTGTTGCTTATTTTATTGGGTGCTGGCGGCGCGGATGTTGATAAAGGGGCCAGAATTGGGCGGGATGTCCCCGGTGCGGGGACGGGGCACGGGAAGGCGGGCATAAAGGCCGTACTTTGCGGCGGATTTTTTGGCAACGCGGAAAAGGTATTCTGATCTAACCAGAAGACATCCGATGGATTCAGGGACGATGAAGAAGCTGATTGTGGGCGGGGGCGCGCTGCTGCTGGGGGCTGTAACTGTGGCGGGGGCACCGGCGCAGAGCAATCCTCAAAGCTCGGCGGGGAACCCGTATGTGGGGAGCGTACAGGCTGTGGCCTATTCGCCGGAGCCGAAGGCGCTGTCGCTGGACGATGCGATCGCGCTGGGTATTCAGAACAACCTGGCGCTGACGGTAGCGCGCGAACAGCAGAAGGCAGCGGATGCGGAGAAGCTGCAGCTGGTGAACGTGCTGCTGCCGAATCTGACCTTGCATGCTGAGACAGGGGTTCACGAATACAACCTGGAGGCAGAGGGATTTCACCCTTCGATTGAGCCGCTGTTTGCGAAATTGCTGCCATCGGGAACGAATCTTTCGGCGTTTCACCTGGTGACGAAGGTGGATTCGACTATCGCGCAGGTGAATTTTACGCAGTATCTGTTCAACTGGGCGGGGTATGACGTGTGGCGGGCGTCGCAGGCGTTCCAGAAGGCGGCGTACTACAACGCGCAGTCGTCGCGCGGGCTGGTGGTGCTGAACGTGGGCAACACGTATTTGCAGGCGCTGGCGGCGAAGGCGCAGGTGGACTA
>CAZSWI010000255.1:0-5780 GCA_964610635.1 uncultured Acidobacterium sp. | reverse complement strand
CCGCCGACCACGTCTTCCTCAAAGGACACCGCATCATGGTCCAGGTCCAGAGCACATGGTTTCCCCTCTACGACCGCAACCCCCAAACCTTCGTCCCCAACATCATGACCGCCAAGCCATCCGACTACCAACCTGCCGAACAACACATCTACGCCACCTCCCACATCGAACTGCCCGTGCCCCAATAAACTCCGATGCAAATCAAGTACTCCATCCCCATATGTTCTCTTGAGTCGGACAATCGTGTCCGGAAAACCCTCCTGTACACTGTCCAAACCCCGATCCATCCACTGCAAGAGGTACCAAGGCATGGCCCCACCAGCGCCCCTGCCCGATCCGCTCGCACCTGACCTCGTTCCCGATCCTGCCGCCCGCGCGACTCTCGCATCCGGCGACCCGCTCCTCCTGCGCGAATGGTTCCTCATCGCCTTCTCAACCGAAATCCTCCCCGGCGCAACCCTCGCCCGCCGCCTCCTCGGCCGCGATCTCGTCCTCTGGCGATCCTCGCAGGGCCTGCACTGCTGGCTCGACCTCTGCATCCATCGCGGAGCCAAACTCTCGCTCGGCACGATTGCCTGCGACCACCTCATCTGTCCCTACCACGCATGGGAGTACGCGCCCTCAGGCCAATGCGTCCGCATCCCCGCTCAGCCAGACCTGCCTCCGCCCGCCAAAGCTCGCGCCCAGGTCTTCCACGTCCAGGAATCCTACGGCGCAGTCTTCGTCTGCCTCGGCGAACCCGCGCACCCCACGCCGCAATGGCCGCTCTCGCATACTCCTGGCTTTCGCACCATCCCCGCAGGACCTTACGTCTTCCGCGCCCTCGGCCCACGCATCATCGAAAACCTCCTCGACGTCGCGCACCTCGGCTTCGTCCACGCCGGCCTACTCGGCGATCCGCAAAAACTCGACATCGAAGATTACGAAGTAGCCGACACCCCCCGCGGTCCCGAAGCCGCTCAGATTCGCATCTGGCAGCCCAACCCTGACGGCACCGGCCAGGGCGCGCTCATCACCTATCGCTACTGGGTCGAAGGCCCGCTCACCGCAGGCCTCGAAAAACTCGCCGAACCCGATCCCGACAACCCCAGCCCCGACATCCCCACCCAGGCCGCCCGCCGCTTCGCCATCTTCGCCCAGGTCGCCCCCATCGACCACGAGTCCTGCGCCATGCGCCTGCTCATGAGCATGAACTACGGCCACGACATTCCCGACGCCGAACTCCGCGCCTTCCAGGACCGCGTCACCGAACAGGACCGCGTCGTCGTCGAATCGCAACGACCCGAACTTCTGCCCCTCGACCTCCAGGCCGAGCTCCACCTGCGCTCCGACCGCATGGCCATCGCCTACCGCAAATGGCTGCGGAAGATCGGGCTTCGCTATGGCGCAGTCTGATCTCGCGCGCCCGCCGCTCTTCACCTCCGGCGACATCGATGGCTTCTTCGGCCTCTTCTTCTCAGGATTCCCGGACCTTCTGCTCATCGTCGGACTCGCTCCGGTCTGCGGTCTCTCCACCGCCTTTGTCGTCAGCCGCGTCCTGCCCGGCGTCGCCGTCTCCGTCGTCATCGGCAACTTCTTTTACGCATGGCAGGCGCGCCGCCTTGCTCTGCGGACCGGTCGCACCGACGTCACCGCCATCCCCTTCGGCGTCAACACCCCAACCATCTTCGCCTACGTCTTCCTCATCATGGGCCCCGTCTACACGCAGACCCACTCCGGAACAGCGGCGTGGAAAGCGGGCGTCTTCGCCAGTCTGCTCAGCGGCATCATCCAGACCGCCGGCGCCTTCTGCACGGACTGGCTGCGCCGTCACACCCCGCGTGCCGCGCTCCTCTGCCCGCTCGCCGGCCTCTCCCTTGCCTATCTCTGCCTCGGATTCATCTTCGGCGTCTTCGAGCAGGCCGCCATCGCCCTCGTCCCCATGATCGTCCTCTTCACCCTCTATGGATCGCGCCTGCGCCTTCCAGGCCGCATCCCTCCCGGCCTCGTCGCCATCGCGATCGGAGCCGCCCTCGTCGGCATCCTGCGAGCACTGCACATCTATCACCCGCTACCGACTCAGATCGTCGCCCCCGGCCTTTACCTGCCACACGCCCTCAACGCCTTTGCGCTCCTCGGCAATCGCCAGCTCTGGACCTACCTCCCCGTCATCGCGCCCCTCGCCACGCTCGACACCCTCGGCTCTCTCCAGATCCTCGAATCCGTCCGCATCGCCGGCGACGAATACCGCACCGTCCCCTCGCTGCTCACCAATGGACTCGGCACCCTCGCCGCAGCCCTGCTCGGCAGCCCCTTCCCCACCACCCTCTACATCGGGCATGCCGCGCACAAAGCCAACGGCGCACGCTCCGGATATTCCGCCCTCAACGGAATCGCCGTCCTCGCCCTCTGCGTCACCGGCCTCCTGCCCCTCGTCCTCCGCATCGTCCCCCTTGAGGTCGCTGGTCCCGTCATCGTATGGTTTGGACTCGTCACCATCGGCCAGGCCTTCGTCGAGGTGCCTCGCGAGCAGTCCGTCGCCGTCGCCCTCGGCCTCATCCCGATCGTCGCGGAGTGGGCCGCAGGCCTGCTCAACACCGTTGCCCTCGCCGCCAACAGTTCACTCGCCGTGGTGCTCGGCCGCATGAACGGCGAACTCGCCCTCGCCGGTCTGCTCTCCCTCGGTCAGGGCGCGTTGCTCACCTCCATGCTCTGGGCCGCCACCATGGCCCTCGTCATCCAGAAGCAATTCGCTCGCGCCGCCGCATGGATGGCCGCCGCCGCACTCCTCTCTGCCCTGGGCATCATCCATGCCTGGCAGCTCACCCCGTCTGGCGTAGAGGGCCGCCTCGGCTGGTGGTCCGCGCCCCCCTTCGCCCTCTCCTACCTCGCAGGAGCGGCCTTTCTCCTCCTCTGCGCCTGGTACGTCCGCCGCACCGCATCAGCCTCCGTGGCAGCGTGAACCTCTGCATCTAAAATGAAGCCTCGCATGTCATCTAAATAAAGGAAACGGTCTTGTCAGAGAACTCAGAGAAGAACCCGTCCGTTCAGGAACAGGAGGGATTGAGCAAAGTAGCCGCCGTTACTCTCTCCTTCTGGATCATCAAGGTGTTGTGCACGACACTCGGCGAAACCGGCGGCGATGCGGTCACGATGTCGATGCATCTCGGATATGCCATCGGCACCGCGATCTTCGCCGTCATCGTGGTCATTGCTGTCACCGCGCAGGTGATCGCCAGGCGGTTCCATCCCTTCCTCTACTGGTTCACCATTGTGGCCACCACCACCGTGGGCACTACAATGGCCGACTTCGCCGACCGCTCGCTCGGAATGGGCTATGCTGGCGGAAGCTCCCTCCTCCTCGCCCTGCTGGTGGCATCGCTCGGCCTCTGGTACTGGACCATGGGATCGATCTCGGTGGCGACCGTCGCCTCTCCAAAGACAGAGATCTTCTACTGGGTCACAATCATGTTTTCGCAGACCCTCGGCACCGCCCTCGGCGACTGGGCCGCGGACGATGCCGGCCTTGGCTACCTCGGCGGCGTGGCCCTCTTTGGCGGAGCGCTGCTCCTTGTCGCAGCTCTCCACTTCTTCACAAAGATCTCTAAAACAACCCTGTTCTGGGCCGCTTTCATCCTCACCCGCCCGCTCGGCGCTGTTTCCGGCGACCTGTTCGACAAGCCCGTCGCCCAGGGCGGGATGGCCATCAGCCGATACACCGCGTCGGCCGTGCTTGCTGCCGCGATCCTCGTCTGCATTCTGATCTTCCCGCAGCGCGCCGCGCGAGAGGCGCACTGAGACGATTCGCAGTCGGCGCCAATCCCGGCTCTTAATAGAGGAACGTACTGCCCTCCTGCCCGGACCTGCACTTCTCCCGCACAGCGCTCGGTTTGGCGGTTGACAATTCTCAAATAATGCCTACAATGTAGACATGGCCGACCTCCTCGGTACCTTCGAACAAGCCGTCCTCCTCGCCATCCTCCGTCTCGGCCCCGAAGCCTACGGTCGCGCCATCCTTCATCAGGTGCAAACTTCGCTACGCCGTAATGTCTCCGCAGGTTCCGTCTATACCACCCTCGACCGCCTCGAAGCCCGCGGCCTCATCGCCTCAACTCTCGCCGAAGGTACGCCCGCCCGCGGTGGCCGCCCCCGCCGCTATTACAAAATCGCCGCCGCTGGCCTACGCGCCCTCGACGAAGCCCACGAAGCCATCATCACCCTATGGAAAAGCGTCCCATGGCCGGCCAAAGCAAGGTCAGCCCGGGTGAGAAAGGTAGCTCTATGAAACCCCGGAACCCCCAGCCTCCCGAATGGGCCGAGCAACTCCTCGAGCGACTCCTCCCCGCGCGCGATCGCCAAACCATCACCGGCGATCTGCGCGAAGAATATCTCGAAGTCATCCTGCCCACCTACGGACCGCTGCGCGCCCATTTCTGGTATCTGCGACAGCTCTCGAGTATCGCCTCCCGCTCCCTGGTGTCTCACTTCTTCACGTCGAGGTCTCTCGCCATGCATGACGTCCTGCGCACGCCCCTCCTCATCGCCTCCCTCTGGACATGCATCTGCGGCGCCTGGCTCGCCACAATGGAATCGATCCTCCAGCACCCCGGCTATCCAACGCGCATCGCCATTGCCCTCGGCGTCGCGCTCATCGGCCTCGCCACCATCCTCGCTCGCTTCCTCCATCTCAGCGCCCGTAGCGAGCGCTGGCTCTGGATAGCCGCGGTCGCCCTCATCGCCCTCGGCGGGTATGCCTTCGTCAACAATCTGCTCACCAGCCACTTCGAGGGATTCGTCTTCCTCCTCTCACTCAGCTTCATTCTCCAGGGCTTCCTGATGCTGGCAGCCCTCGGCTGGCCACGTGCCGGCGCACGTCCCACTCCTCCGCCTCTTGCGAAAACGACCGCCTCATGACGATCTTCGATCTGCTCGTCGTGCTCTTCCTCGCCTCTGTCGTCGCGCTCGTCTCGATCCTCATCATGCTCGTGCGCGGACCCGGCCCCGCCGCTAAACGCCTCTTCCTTCTCTTCGGAGGAACCTCGGTTGTCTATCTCGGGATTGTCTTCATCACCGCCGCCGCAACGTCGCAAGCCATCATCGCCTTCAACCAGGAAGAATGCTTCGACGAGATGTGCTTCTCGGTTTCTCAGGTGCAAACCTCCGCTCAACTGGGTTCTTCCTCCAGCCCCATCAGTGCAAACGGCGTCTTCTATGTCGTTCGAAGACCTGATCGCTGAGGATGCTTTCGCCGGGGTGGAGACGCGCGGTCAGCGGGTGTGTGGGTGAGTGCCCATGCGCGCTGTCCGGAGGGCGAGATGTCGTAGTGTTTGCCTGAATCCCAAAGGAGGGCGTGGATACCTCCTTCGCTTTGCGCGCGGCCGCGGGAGTGACTTGTAACCTAAACCCTGCTCTTACTCTTCCTGCTCCCGTAACTTCGCAATCACCGAGAAATCCTCAAGCGTCGTAACATCCCCCTTAATCTCCCCATGCGTCGCCATTTCGCGCAGCAGCCGCCGCATAATCTTTCCCGACCGCGTCTTCGGCAATTGATCCGTGAACCGAATATCATCGGGCCGCGCCAGCGATCCGATCTCCTTTGCCACCCACGCTCGCAATTCGTCTTTCGTCTCCTTCGTCGGCGTGTACCCGCCCTCCAGGGTGACGAACGCCGCAATCGCCTGCCCCTTCAGCTCGTCAGGCCGGCCCACCACAGCGGCCTCGGCCACTTTCGGATGCGCCACCAGCGCCGACTCCACTTCCATCCTCCCCAGCCGATGCCCGCTCACGTTGATCACATCGTC
>CAZSWI010000254.1:0-5830 GCA_964610635.1 uncultured Acidobacterium sp. | reverse complement strand
GCGAGCGCGACGCTGATGCACTGGGTGGCGCTGGCAGGGCACGAGATGACGGTGGTGGCGATGGACGGGAATGATGTGCCGCAGCCGGGAAAGATGCGGGCAGTGCGATTGGCTCCGGCGGAGCGGGTGGATTTGCTGGTGGAGATGCGGAATCCTGGTGTCTGGGTATTGGGGGAGACGCGCAGGGATTTGCGCGATGCGGGAATGGGAATCGTGGTGGAGTACGCGAGCCAAATGGGCGAGGCGAGGTGGGTTGAGCCGCCGGAGACCGAGTGGGATTACCGCGTTTTTGCGAATCAAGGTGCGGCGGCGGCTGCGCCGGACGAGGTAATTCCGCTGTTGTTTGAATCGAAATTTGAGGGGCATGGGGAGTTCGACTACTGGACGATCAATGGGAAGTCGTATCCAAAGACGGACACGGTCACGCTGCACGAGAGGAAGCGGTATCGGTTGGCCATGACGAACAAGAGCATGGACGATCATCCGATCCATCTGCACAGGCATACGTTTGAGGTGACGGAACTCGACGGGCGCTCTCTCTCGGGATTGATGAAGGATGTGGTGGTGGTGAAGGCGGGGACGATGGCGGCGGTGGATTTCACAGCGAGGAATCCTGGGCTGACGTTATTTCATTGCCATCAGCAGACGCATATGGATTTCGGATTCATGATGCTGTTTCGTTATGCGTGACGAGAAGATTTTGGTGGGTCCAGAGGATCGCGTCTTTGTGCTGACCGGCGCGGGCGTGAGCGCAGAGAGTGGGCTGAAGACGTTTCGCGATCAGGGCGGGTTGTGGGAAGGGCATCGCGTGGAGGATGTGGCTACTCCTGAGGCCTGGGAAGAGGACGCGACGCGGGTGTGGCGCTTCTACAGCGAGCGGCGGAAAGGCGCGGGCAAGGCCGAGCCCAATGCGGCGCATCGGGCGCTGGCGGAGCTGGAGGCGGCGATCGGAGATCGCTTCTTTCTCTGCACGCAGAATGTGGACGATCTGCACGAGCGGGCGGGAACGCGGCGGCTGGTTCACATGCACGGGGAGCTGTTCGTGTCACGGTGCGAGGATGGTTGCAGCGCGCCGTTTGCGGACCGGGCGCTGTATGAGACCGAAGATGCGATTGCGCGGTGCGGTTGCGGTGCGCGGATTCGGCCGCACATTGTATGGTTTGGGGAGATTCCGCTGGAGATGGAGCGGATTCAGCGGGAGATTGCGCGGTCGACGGTGATGCTGGTGGTGGGGACTTCGGGAGCAGTGTATCCGGCGGCAAATTTTGTGCGCTGGGCGGGGGAGCGGGTGCGAAAGTACTACATCGGGCCGGAGGAGCCGTTGAACGCGCACGCGTTCACGCGGCTGGCGCTGGGGAATGCAGGAGAGGTGCTGCCGGGGTTGGTACAGGCAACAAGGAATAGGCAGTGGCAGTAGGAAGCGACGGAGACGGTGCTCGATTCCTCAGCGGACGGCGTTAGTCGGGCGTGGATTCATCGCGGTGATCGAGGGGCGGTGTTTCTCTGAGAGCCGAGCGCATGCGGGCTATTTCGCGGCCGATGAAGCGGGTGGCGAGCAGACAGAGACGAGGGTTGCACTCGAGCAAATCCATCACACGATCGGCAGGAATGAAACCAAGTTCCGCCGGCTCGACGACCTCGGCGGAGAGACTGTAGGTGCCGGTCAGGGTTGCGGGCAGGCCGGCGATTTCACCGGGACCGAGGGTAACGGGAGGAAAGAGCTGAGCGGCGGAGTTGTCAAGAGACATGCGCACGGCGCCTTTGCGGATGATGAAGACACCGGAGACGGGATCGCCGCGGCGGAACAACGGGGTACCTTCGCGGAGGGAAACCTTCGATGCTGCGCGGTCGAGCTCGGCAGCCAGTTCGACTAGATCCTTCGACATACTCCTCGCAGGGCCGTCAACTTTTGGAGCGGGTCAGACCCAGCATGCATTCTGCGTGGAGTGGGTTTGGCAGCGATGTGATGGCGATCACAAAACCAGCAAACCTGGCGCGATATGGCGCGACGAAGCTCAGGAGTGCGGAGTGTGTCCGACGGGAGGGCGGGTGACGATGACCCGAGTGCGCTCACGGGTCATGCGGATGCGGCAGGGGAGGGGATTAGGGCCGATGCAGGTGCGGTCGCGGATGGCGATCCAGGCGATCTGGTCGTCGCCCGGGATCATCCACGCGGTTGCGTTGGTGGCGTAGTTGACCTGCTCAAGGTAGTAGGCGGCATTCATGTCGATTTCGGCGGCGTCGGCGTCCATCTGGGCGCATTCATCGGGCGCGGGGGGTACGGCATTGGGGTCGGGGCCGGGGGCGCAGTAGTCCTCGGTGTGCTCGAGGAGGATGCGTTTGTCATTGCCGGTGAGGAAATAACGAGTGGTTATGGGGGCGACTCCCGACTGCGTTGACCATTGGATGAGGTCGTCCTGAAAAGCGGGCGGGAGCTGGCTCATGGCGATGGCGTGGTCTTTGGTTTTGACCTGACGCGAAAAAGCGGCGAGGGTCGGTGTGGGTTCACCGTTCGTGGGGCGGAAGAAGAAACCGCCGAGGACGATGCCATCCTGCGTATCAATCCAGATGAAACCGCGGCCTCCGAGGTAGGGACCGTGACTGCCGGAGACGAGTACGTAGCGGTTATCGCGAATCTGGACGGGCACGCTGGAGCCGGGAAGCACTTTGCCGAGGGCGTCGGCGAGGGGCATATCGCGTCCGTAATGGAACATGCAGTCAGGGACAGTGGCGTTGAGGAGCTTGCGGAACTGATGTTCGCGGTAGAGGGCGCCGGAGGGCGCGCCGTCAAATTGTGCCAAGAAGGCGAGGGCTGGCGCGGGGACTCGATTCTCGAAGAGGTTGATGTCGTAGGGCGGCGGAGGGGGCAGCGGAATGGGTGGTTGCTGGGCTTGCGAGGTTGGCGCGTCGTTGTTCTGGGAGTCCGACGGTGGGGGCGGGGGTGCCTCCTGGGCGGGGGGCGTGTCGGCAGAGGGAATGGTTTGAGCGGCGGCGCTGCGCGGCAGGGTCGAGGCGAAGAGAAGGGCTGGCAGAAGGATTGCAAATCGACGAAGGGGCGCGTGAAGGGACATCGTGGGTCTCCTCAGACAGCACGGGTTCGACGGAAAGGAATTGTAGTTCAACGACTCGAACGCAGGTCTTGAGGGGAAGTTGCGCGAGCGTGAAAATTGGACAGCAGCAGGCGCGTGTCATGAGACGAATGGTTGCGGCCAGGGAGACTCAGTGCATGGAGTCGTTCAGCGTCCTGAAGAATTTGTCGTAGGCGGCCTGGCCTTTTTCGGCGATGGAGCGCATAGGCAGGACGCGTTCCACACAAATTTCTTTGGCGTCGGGCTGGGTGCGGAGGATCTCCACGACTTCGGCGATGAAGTCGGCGAGGGGCATGGCGCGTGGATCCTGGGTCTGATGCGGTCCCATGAGCTCGGTCTGAACGTACGGCGGAATGAGTTCGAGGACATCGACTTTGGTGTCGCGGAGCTGATAGCGGAGGGACTGGGTCCAGGAGTGAATGGCGGCCTTGGTGGCGCAGTAGGTCGGGGTCATGGCGAGGGGCAGGAAGGCGAGGCCCGAGGAGACAGTCATGACGGCAGCATTGGGCTGCTTTTTGAGGTGTGGGAGCAGGGCGGTGGTAAGGCGCAGGGGCGCAAGGAGGTTGGTGGTGACGATGTCCTCGACGATGTCGAAGGGGGCGGTGGGGTCGTTGAGGTCTTCGGGCCCCATGATGCCGGCGTTGTTGATGAGGACGTTGAGGGATGGGTGCTTGCTGGTTTGCTGAGCGGCGAAGAAGGGGAGTTCGTCGATGTTGGCGACGTCGAGTACGGCGGATTGCATGCCGGGGTTGGCAGCAGTGACTTCGTCGAGGAGGGCCTTGCGGCGGCCGGCGACGATAATCTGGTTGCCTTCTTTGTGGAGGGCTTCAGCGAGGGCGCGGCCGATGCCGGAGGTGCCGCCTGTGATGAGGATGGTGTTGCCGGTGATTTGCATGGGTATCTCCTGTTGAGGGCGAAGTGGAGAGCGGCGAATGGGCGAGGCGCGACCCGCGACGGGGGCTGAATCTGGATTGTAGCGTGATGAATTTGCCCTCGGCGCATTGACATGTATTCTGACCTGTATTTTGTTTCTGAGATGTAATCCTCAAAAGTCCGTGGACGCTTCGGTGCGCGCGGCGGAGCAATGTCTCAAAGTGGGAGGAGGAACGCAGATGACAGTTGAGCGACCCGGCCCCGGCGATACCGTCAGTTTCGACCGGGATATTAAGAATCTGTTTCGAGCCACGGATCGGGAGGCGATGCGAGGCGCATTCGACCTGTGGTCCTATGACGACGTCAGCAAGCATGCGGCGCCTATTCTGGAACGATTGCAGGATGGCACGATGCCCTGTGACGGAGCGTGGCCGGCGACACAGGTTGCTGTTTTCGAGCGCTGGGTTGCGAGCGGCATGGCGAAGTAGGCGGTAGCCAGTAGCCGATGGCGGGTACTCAGGAGCTGGGAGCTGAGAGGAAGCCCATTGCTGGGAGCAGCCTTTGAGGCTATGCTGGGGCCGTCGTGAGGTGAGCGATGGCGATCGATGTGCGCGGAGTGTGCCCACCGGTGCAGGTTTATGACATGCCGACGACCGTGAAGTTCCACCGGTCCTGAGCACGTCGCCGGTGCTGGGTCCGGATAAGTTTCACTGGGCGCTGCTGTGGCTGGCGGAGGGGTGAGGGCCTTTTCACCAGAGAGGATACGGAGAGCGCAGAAAAATCATTCGAAGATGCGCGCTCTTGATATGTTGCCAAATATGTTTTCGAACGCGATCATGCGGCTGTTGCCAATCCGTTGCCGTTCCCGGTAGCGTATAAGATTTTGTGCGCGAAGCGGAGGAACAAGGGGGGTGGGATGCCGCAGGGAGAGCTCGAGTATCAGTCAGGATTTGGGAATGAATTTGCCACCGAGGCGGTGAAGGGCGCGCTGCCGGAGGGGCAGAACTCGCCGCAGAAGGCGCCTCGGGGGCTGTATACCGAGCAGCTGAGCGGGACGGCGTTCACAGCTCCGCGGGCGACGAACCGGCGGACGTGGACGTATCGGATCCGGCCGTCGGTGACGCACAAGCCTTTCACGGAAATTGTGTCGGGATTAGGCCCTGGGTTGTTTCGGAGCGGGCCTTTTACGGAGATGCCGTCGCCTCCGAACCAGATGCGCTGGAATCCGGTGCCAATGCCGGAGGCGAAGACGGACTTTGTCGAGGGGATCGTGACGCTGGGCGGCAGCGGCGATCCGGCGATGCAGGTGGGCGTGGGGCTGCACGTCTATGCGGCGAATGTGTCGATGCAGGGGCGGTATTTCTACAACGCCGATGGCGAGATGCTGATCGTGCCGCAGCAGGGGACGCTGAGGATCAGCACAGAACTTGGGATTATCGGTGTTGCGCCGGGGGAGATTTGCATCGTACCGCGGGGCATCAAGATTCGTGTGGAGATGGAGGGGCCGTCGCGCGGGTACATCTGCGAGAACTATGGGCTGCCGTTCCGGCTGCCGGATCTGGGGCCGATAGGCGCCAATGGGCTGGCGAATCCCAGGGACTTTCTGGCGCCCGTCGCGGCGTATGAGGATAAGGAAGGGGATTTCAGGATCGTCGGGAGATTTTTGGGGCGGTTATGGGAGGCGGAGATCGACCATTCGCCGCTCGATGTAGTGGCGTGGCATGGGAACTACGCACCCTATAAGTACGATCTGGCGCGGTTCCAATGCATTAACACGGTGAGCTTCGATCATCCGGACCCGTCGATTTATACGGTGATGACGTCGCCATCGGTGATGGCGGGGACGGCGAATGTGGACTTCGCGATTT
>CAZSWI010000253.1:0-5850 GCA_964610635.1 uncultured Acidobacterium sp. | reverse complement strand
ACCCGCTGCAGCTCGACGCGAAGCTCTTCGAGGATCTCGGCTCGCTCTTCGTCCGTCGGGTAGTACTCCTCTGGATTTCCTCGCAGCAGGGCTTTCCATTTATCGACGGTTGTTCGCCGCCCCATCTCCAGCAGCATTTTGAACCGCCCGTCTTCACCGTTCGCCAACATTGCTTCTGCGAAACGGGCCAGCCGCTCCCGGCTACCTAAAAAGAGTTCAGGAACAGGTGTCGCAGTAACAGCCTGTGATAACAACTCAGGCCCCAAATCCGCCTTCAAATGCTCGAAAATGATTCGCGCACGTTTGGTCGCTTCCTGCTCGATGACCGGCTGGTACATCAGGTCCAAGTCGGCCTTCATGGCGGGCCGTAGACCCGTGTTGTGCTTGATCCAAATCTCACCTGGCCTGAAATGGACCTTGTCGCTGGTTTTACCATCGACGAGCGCCATGATCGGGCGAGGCTGGAGCTGATTGAGCACAATCAGTACATATCTCTCTCCTGTCGAAGCGCGCATGTCGTTGAACACTTCAAAGACCGGCTCCGGCGCTAGATATTTTGCCAAGATGGGTGACAGCTTGGCGGGATCGAAATCGGCAGCGTTGGCGACCTCAAAGAACTTCTTTTCTTTCTGGTCTGCCCCCACCACAATCAGGCATTCGGTTCCGCTGTGGGAATTTGCAAGTCCCTGAATGAGCTTCACAAAATCCAGACGATCGGTGAGGTCATCCTTCGATAAAGTCACGCTGCGCTTCAGTTCACAGGCCGGGTGCTCTATGCCACGCAGAACAATGCCTTCAATGGTTTTGCTATAGGTATCAAATCGCTCGGGAAGCGCCGAAGCATGGGTGGGGTCTGTCGGCCGAGGCATGGAATCCTTTCAAAGGCCACCAACCATTATGCCTCTCCATGCAACACTGGATAGAAATTTTGATCTCAGGCTTATGACACAAACCGTTGGAGGTACGCCGTTGGCCTACCGGGATTAGTCCTGAAAAACCGGCTTTCACTCTAACGAACAACCTCCATCCGCCCTGCCACCACCCCGCCATGTATCCTGATCGCCCCGGCCAATAACACCCAACCATGGAAATCCACCTCATCGACGGCACCTACGAGCTCTTTCGCCACTATTACGCCGTGCCCCACGCGCGCGACGCCGAAGGCCGCGAAGTCGGCGCCGTCCGGGGCGTGCTCGCCTCCCTGCTCGGCATGCTCAAAGCCGGCGCCACCCACATCGCCGTCGCCACCGACCACGTCATCGAGTCCTTTCGCAATGGGCTCTGGGCGGGATACAAAACCGGCGAAGGCGTCGACCCCGATCTCCTCGCTCAGTTTCCTCTCCTCGAAGAAGTCCTCTCCGCCGCCGGAATTGTCGTGTGGCCGATGGTCGAGTTCGAGGCCGACGACGCCCTGGCATCGGCCGCATCCGCCGCCGCGCAAAATCCGCAGGTCGACCGCGTCATCATCTGCACGCCCGACAAAGACCTCGCCCAGTGCGTCCAGGGCACGCGCGTCGTCCAGCTCAATCGCCGCACCAACGCCATCTCGGATGAAACCGGCGTGATCCAAAAATTCGGTGTCCGCCCCGAATCCATTCCCGACTACCTCGGCCTCGTCGGCGACGCCGCCGACGGCTACCCCGGCCTGCCGGGTTGGGGCGCAAAATCCACCGCCGCGGTCCTCGCCAAATTCGTCCACCTCGAGTCCATCCCTCACGACAGCCGCGCGTGGCAGGTCAACGCAGCCCATGCCGGCAGCCTTGCAGCCACCCTCGTCAGCCACTGGGACGAGGCACTCCTCTTTCGTACCCTCGCCACCCTTCGCACCGACATCCAGTTGTTCGACGATGTCGAGCTCTTACGCTGGAACGGTCCCACCCCCGCATTCGAGGCGATCGGAAAGCGGCTCGACGCAGCCGTCACGGAGAAGACAGCACGGCAGCCCTCCCCGAATCGTCCCAGACGCACAACCCGCGAATCCTGACTTGCGGCCGTTGCTTTCCGGGACCGACGTCGCATGACCGAAGCATCGTTTCGACCATGCTCGCATCAGTAGTCCTGCATGAAGAAGATCGGCTTCCTCTCCTTCGGCCACTGGACCCCGTCCTCGCAGTCCGCAACCCAGTGCGCCTCCGACGCGCTCCTGCAGTCCATCGACCTCGCGGTCGAAGCCGAGCGCCTCGGCATGGACGGTGCGTACTTCCGCGTTCATCACTTCGCGCGCCAGCTCGCATCGCCGTTCCCTCTGCTCGCAGCCGTCGGCGCCCGCACGCGCCGCATCGAAATCGGCACCGCCGTCATCGACATGCGCTACGAGAACCCGCATTACATGGTCGAGGACGCCGGAGCCGCGGACCTGATTGCCGGAGGCCGCCTGCAACTCGGCGTCAGCCGCGGTTCGCCCGAGCAGGTCATCGATGGATTCCACTACTTCGGCTACGCTCCCGAGCCCGGCCAGACCGATGCCGATATGGCACGCCACCGCACCGAGGAATTTCTCGAGCTGCTCCGCGGCAAAGGCTTCGCTCAGCCGAATCCGCGTCCCATGTTTCCCAATCCACCCGGGCTACTCCGTCTCGAACCGCATTCCGAAGGCCTTCGCGATCGTATCTGGTGGGGCGCGGCCACCAATGCGACTGCGGCCTGGGCCGCAGAACTCGGCATGAACCTGCAATCCTCAACCCTCAAGTTCGACGAGACCGGAGAGCCCTTCCACATCCAGCAAGCCGCCCAGATTCGCGCCTATCGCGCCGCCTGGAAAGAGGCCGGCCACACCCGCACGCCCCGCGTCTCCGTCAGTCGCAGCATCTTCGCGCTGATCGACGAACGTGACCATCTGTATTTCGGTCGAACCGGCCACGAAGGCGACAAGATAGGCTTCATCGACGAAAACACACGCGCGATCTTCGGCCGCAGTTACGCCGCCGAGCCGGACGTTCTGATCAGCCAGCTCCGCGAAGACGAGGCGATCGCGGAAGCCGATACGCTCCTCCTTACCGTCCCCAACCAGCTCGGCGTCGACTACAACGCGCACGTCATGGAAGCCATTCTCACGACGGTTGCCCCCGCGCTCGGCTGGCGCTGAACCCGCACAGGACTCGGCCGAGCCCCCCGATAAACTGGAACTTATGGCACCGATCCTGATCGCGCAGAACATTACCAAACGCTTCGGCGCGGTTCCGCTCTTTGACGGCATCTCCTTTGCCGTTCACGATGGCGATCGCGTCGGGCTTATCGGTCCCAACGGCGCGGGGAAGTCCACGCTGCTCGCCATTCTCGGGGGCGAGCAGGAGACCGATTCGGGCGAAGTCTCTTTCCGCAAGCGCGCACGCATCGGCTACGTTCACCAGATCTCCGATTTTGCTCCCGGTATCACCGTTCGCCAGATCGCCGAAGCCGCCCTTGAACGCGCCAGAATTCCCGTCGCCGACCGCGAGCAGCGCCTGCGCGAAACCCTCGGCCGGGCTGGCTTTGCCGACGACGACACACCGGCCAATCCTGGCATGAATCGGGAGGCTGCCGGTCTCAGCGGTGGCTGGCGTAAGCGCCTTGCTATTGCCGAAGCCCTCGTCACCGATCCCGAGGTCCTGCTCCTCGACGAGCCCACCAACCACCTCGACCTCGAAGGCATCGAGTGGTTGGAAGATTTGCTTCGCAACGCCGCGTTCGCCTACGTCGTCGTCACCCACGACCGCTATTTCCTCGAGAATGTCGCGACGGCCATCGTCGAGCTGAACCGCATCTACTCCGACGGCCTGCTCCGCCTCGAGGGCAGCTACTCCAAATTCCTCGAAAGCCGCGAGGCGTACGTCGAGTGGCAGCAGCGCGCCCAGGAGAGCCTCCGCAACCGCGTCCGCATCGAGATGGAGTGGCTGCGGCGCGGCCCCAAAGCCCGCGCCACCAAGTCCAAAGCGCGCATCGACAATGCCAACGCCCTCATCGCCGAGCTCGAGGATTCAGAATCCCGCTCCCGTACAGCGTCAGCAGGCATCGCCTTTGACGCGACCGGCCGCCAGACCAAACGGCTGATCGAAGTCGCGAACGCAGCTGTTACCCTGGGAGCTCGCACCATCCTCTCGAACGTCAGCCTCACCCTCATTAACGGCCTCAGGCTCGGCCTCGCCGGCGCCAACGGCTCGGGCAAGACTACGCTCCTCCGCGCCATCACTGGCGAGCTGCCTCTGAGCGCCGGAGAAATTCGCCGCGCCCCTGGCTTGCGCATTGTTTACTTCTCACAAATGCGCGAGCTCGACAACTCCGTCACCCTGCGGCGCGCCCTCGCGCCTGACTCTGACTCGGTGGTGTATCAGGATCGCGTCGTCCATGTCGCCGGCTATGCCTCGCGCTTCCTCTTCACCAGCGAGCAGCTCAACCAGCCCGTCGAGCGGCTCAGCGGCGGCGAACGCGCCCGCGTCCTCATCGCCCGCCTCATGCTGCAGCCCGCCGACGTCCTCATCCTCGACGAACCCACGAACGACCTCGACATCCCGACTCTTGAAATTCTGGAGGAATCGCTGCTCGAATTTCCCGGCGCTCTGGTTCTCGTCACCCACGATCGCTATCTGCTGGACCGCGTCACAAATGCGGTCCTCGGCCTCGACGGACTCGGCAACGCAGCCCTGTTTGCGGACTACCTGCAATGGGAAAGCTGGCGCGATCGGCAAATCCGCTCCGCATCGGAATCCAGCACCCAGAAAATCCCCCCAGCTACGACATCCGCCCCCGCCTCCCAGCCGCGCAAGAAGCTCTCCTATATAGAACAGCGCGAATACGACGACCTCGAAGCCCGCATCGAGGAAGCCGACACGCGCCTCCACGCCGCCCAGCAGCGTACCGAATCTCCCGAAGTAGTGACCGATTCCGCAGCCCTCACCCGCGCCCTCGCCGACCTCGAACAGGCCAGAGCCGATCACCACGCCGTCTACCAGCGCTGGGTCGAATTAACCGAAAAGGCCGGTGGCTGAGGAGAGGATGCTAAAATGTGACCATAGACCCTGACCATGGGAGGATCAAATTTGAAAACCGCTACCATCCCCGCCGGTGAATTCAAATCCCGCTGTCTGAAGCTGCTCGACGAGGTTGCCGAAAAACGCCAGACCCTGATCGTCACCAAGCGCGGCCGCCCCGTGGCCCAGATCTCGCCCATTCCAAAGAAGGGCGGCTTCATCGGTTCGATGGAAGGAACCGTGGAGATCCACGGAGACATCATCTCTCCCATTGACGCCGGATGGGAGGCTCTGAAGTGAGCGCGGAGGCGCCTGTGCCAGCACCGGGACTGCTGCTCCTCGACACCCATGTCCTGATCTGGTCGTCGTCGAACCAACCCCGTCTGGGACAACAGACCGCGAAGATCATCAATCTGGCCTCGCGCCAAAACCGGCTGGCGGTTTCCGCCATCACGCCCTGGGAGATCGGGCTTCTCGACAGCAAGAAGCGAATCACCTTGCACAAGGAAGCCCTCGCCTGGATTCGCGAAGTGCTCGCGCAACCCGGGCTCAGCCTCATCCCGCTCGAACCCGAAATCGCCATCGCCAGCTCCCGGCTGCCCTTCGACATGCACCCCGACCCCGCCGATCGCATCCTTGTGGCCACCGCACGCCATCTCGGCGCAACCCTCGTCACGGCCGATGCCAATCTCCTCAAACTGGCAAAGAAGGGCCACTTCCTCGCCGCGGATGCTCAAAAGTGAACGCTGACATCCGGGCCGGGCCCGCGATGGTCAGTCTTCGCCGCCCCCGGCCTCGAACAAGCCACCGCCGACCACCACTCCGTCTACGAGCGCTGGGTCGAACTAACCGAAAAAATCGCCGGCTGAGCAACCAAAGAAGCGACTCGCAGGGCAAAGCCATA
>CAZSWI010000252.1:0-5863 GCA_964610635.1 uncultured Acidobacterium sp. | reverse complement strand
TGAGCGTGCCCCACCCGGCCAACGGCGTGCTCTATCTGAGGCTGCGCGACGATCCGGCGGTGGTACAAACGCTGGTTCTGCCCGTGACGCCCGCGAGCTTGACAGGGCCGGCGGCGGCTGCGCCGCAGAGCGCTCCGGCTCCGCCGGCGGCGACGCCTGCAAAGGCTGAACCGTAGGGCGTTCTTCTTCTGCCATGAGAGTCTGGTGCTCTCCCACCCTGGGCGCAGGGCAGCAGCGCGTCCAGGGTGGGCACCCAGCGGAGTCACAGCTTCAAGCGGCTAAAGGCCGAGGGCCTGTTCACACCACCCAGGTGGGTGGCGCTGCGAGCGAGAATCGGGTCAGACCGGGGTCCCCACGGATAGGTCTTCGTCCGTGGGGTGGAGACGAGGCGGAGGCTGAAGGGTTTGGTGGTTCCAAAGTCGAAGCCGCCAACGAAGTACGGCCCGATTTTCGCCGCAGCCCGAAGGGACGGGGCCAATTTTCCCCATCTCTTCGTCAATCGTCGCTAGGATGCACCCGGCATCCGTCGCTCCTCACTCCTCGATCTCAAGAAAAATTGGCTACCGTCGCCGCCCGCCAGGGTGGCGTGAACAGGCCCTAGGAACGAGTGCTCCCTCGGCTCAGATCTCGCACCCGAGAAAAAGAGCGCGCCACATCTCACCCCCTGCATTCACCTCTACAAGAAATTCGTGACCGACCTTTCGCATTTCTTCTTCGAAAGGGCGGGATGCCATCGCGCCTGTTTCACTCACTCCAACTCGAATACGCTTAAGCAGCCGCTTTATAGTCTGCTGTCTACCATGGATGAGATCCGCTCCTCGCGTCTTCCGAATAATACTTAAATAATTACTTGACAATGTGAATCGTGGTCGTAATATTAAAGCAGATACTTTACTATCCCCTGGAGGAAATTCCCATGACCGAACCGACCGTTACCCACAGCACCTTCGTCCTCGAACGCTCATACCCCGTCCCGCCCGAGCGCGTCTTTGCGGCCTTCGCCGATCCGGTCAAGAAACGCCGCTGGTTTGTTGAGGGCGATCACCACATTGTCGAGCACCATGAGATGGACTTTCGCGTTGGCGGCCAAGAAGTCGCCAGCCTCCGTATGAAGGAGGGAACCCCGATCGCGGGGATGACCCTGCTGAACTGCACCCTCTATCAGAACATCGTGCCCAGCCGCCGCATCGTCTCGGCTTCCACAATGAGTCTGGACGGACGGTGCTTCTCGGCATCGCTGGTCACCATTGAGTTGTTGCCGTCCGAGTCCGGCACCTCCCTCATCTGCACGCATCAGGGAGCCTTTTTCGAAGGCGCCGACGGGCCGGCAATGCGCGAAGCAGGCTGGGTCAAGCTCCTCGATAAACTGTCTGCGGATTTGGCGTTATAGGGAAGATGCGGCCCTGAAAGGCACAACTCCATGCAAAACGAGAAGCTCAATATCGACCGCATCTTCCATGCACTTGGCGATCCGACCCGCCGGGCCATTGTAGAGCGCATCAGCGATGGCCCCATCTCGGTTTCCCGGCTGGCCGAGCCATTCGGCCTCACCCTGGCCGCGGTGGTGCAGCATATTCAAGTATTGGAGGGTTGCGGCCTGGTGCAAACCGAGAAGCTGGGCCGCGTCCGCACCTGCCGCATTGAGTCTGCCGGATTGGAATTTGCCGCAAAATGGTTCGCCGAACGCAGAACGCTCTGGGAGCATCGCCTCGACCGGCTTGCCGATGTCCTTGCAGAGCCGGATGAGGAGACAGAACAGGCTTCGGAACCGGAGTGGCTGGGCTGAGTCGGGCTGCGGATTCCAGCGGATCAAGGGATGTACTACGCCTGCGCGCCGGAGACGCGAATGAGCGGGATGGGCGGCGCGCTTGCGCGCTATGAGCGCAAGGTCATCGAGGACTTGTTCGAAGCTTCCCACAGGCCCCGAAAGACGTCGCCATCGGCAATGGTCGCCACGGCTAGCTTTTGCGCGGCGTTCTTCTCTTCGCGATCCAGGGCGCGCATGGCGGCTCGAAGCAACTCGTTGGCGTTCTCGTAGCGCCCGCTTTCAAGCCTTGTGAGGACAAAATCGTCTAGATCCGGAGGCAGGCTAACCTTGGAGGCTGACATTTGGCACCCTTTCACAACCATCTTACGGCGTACCTAAGAAGATGCGCGCAATGGTTGAGAATTCCACCATCGAGGGAATCCAATTCTGCAATTCCGGGCGCATGCCGCCGGCGATTCAGGCTTGATACGCCTGAAAACCCCGCACAAACGAAGACGCCAGAGACCGAGGTCCCTGGCGTCTCAATCACGGTGAACCCGCAGGTTACTTGGACCATCATCGTCCCATCGGCCTTTTGATCGGGGGTGCAAGTTTCCTTGCATCCTCAATCTTCCAGCCTTGCCGGCGATGGATCTTCGAGTTTCCCCGAAGCTCGCATCCTTCGGCGGTACCGGTGGCGAATCCTCGGTGCGCCCCGAGTCTTCTCTCACCCAGTGCCGCTTTACGGCGAGTCTTCGAGCGTCCCCGAAGCCTGCGCCTTCCAGCATCGCCTCAGGTTGAGTCTCCGGGTGTCCCCGAATTCCCCAACCCTCTGCGCCGGCGGATGGATCTCCGAGTATCCTCGGATCTCGCACCTTCCGGTAGTACCGGCAATGAAACCCGGAGTTCCTCGAAACTCACATTTCACAGCGTGGCGGGCGCGTAGTCCCCGGGTCCCCCCGTAGGTCTACTCCTCCAACCTCGCCGGCGACGGAGTTCCGGGTCGCCCCGACCTTCCATTCTCCGGTTGCGCCGCCTACGCGTCTCCAGGTTTCCCCGAATCCTGCATATACGGCTAGGCCGATGATGACTCCCCGGCTCGTCTCGAACTTTGCATCCCCTGCCTAGGCCCTAGGCTGCGGATGAATCTTCGTGTCTCGCCGATCCTTGCACATTCCCGCCAAGCTCTGGATGCATTCTCAATCTCATTTCGGCCTTCCACCCGCCGGTTTCCCGGCTTGTGTCCCGCCTCATTCCTTCGATTCCCGCATCTTCCTGCCTGGCTGAAACTGCGTTTCCAATTCCCTTTAGGGTCACCAGTTGGATAGGAGTGTGCGTCCGATGCTCCTGTGGAAACAAGTGCAAAAATTGGATTAATCTGTGGATTTCACTAGTCTTGGTGCATAAATCGCCGCAGTGAAAACAATTGAACCAGCTTCAGTGCAAATACGGGAGGAATTCCAATTCAGACCCGCCGTGCAGGCGCAGTTTTCTGCGAGTTCAGCTTCCTGCGGTTCGCTTTTCTCCGCTTCCGCCAGCCTCGTTTCTGACGCCTGGTAATGTGCAACTCTCAGCCAGCCCTGTTCATCGTGCGGGGGGCTTCCCCAGGAATTCGGCCAGCGTAATCTTTCGCCCTTCCTGCAAGGCGCGATTGCAAAGAGCCACGGTCACACCCTCACTCCAGCCCGCATCCTCATCCGCCACAGGCCGCCGATGATTGCGAATGCAATCGATGAACTCCCGGCAGGCCATCAGATCGGCGTCGGAAGCATCGCCCTTGATGGGGGTTTTGCCCTTCCCGTGGTAGGGCTGTTCGGCGCTGTAGGTAGGCCCGGTGATCAGCTTGTGCTGGATCGTAATCTCCGGCGGAATGGCGGAATTCGGGTACCAGGGCTCCTCAAAGTAAGTTGCCTCGGTATGAGTCAGCTCAACGCTGCCGCCGGTGCCATAGACGCGCTCCTGCGCTCCCTCCAGACGATTTGTGGTGATGTAACTTGCCTGCAGGGTCTGCCCGCCGGCGTAGCGGGCAATCGCGTGAACGTTGTCCTCGATCTCGCGTCCGTCTTTCCAATAGTCGATTCCCCCCGAAGCCATGACCGACTCCGGCATTCCCCCAAAAACCGTGTTGGCAAAGTTGATCTGGTGCGAACCGAGTTCGGCAAACAATCCGCCCGACCACTGACGATAGAGACGCCAGTTGAGCAGGTGTTCGAGTTGGGCGTCGCCCCCCGGAGGCACCGGCCTGCGCCAGTTGTTATTGCGGTGCCAATAAGAATTGATCTGGGTCACCTGTCCAATCTTCCCCTCGCGGATGCGGTTGAGCGCCTCCTGGTACCAGGGAGCATAAGTGTACTGCAAGCCGATTTGGAGCATCTTGCCGGTGCGCTTCGCCGCATCGCGAATGCGATTGCAGTCCTCAAGCGTGCGCCCCATGCTCTTCTCGCCGTACACCGGCCGGCCGCTCTCCAGTGCGGCGACCACGTGCTCGGCGTGAAGGCCCAGCGGAGTGGAAACCATAACCGCGTCGATGTCGCGGGCTTCGAGCATCTTGCGGTAGTCGCTATACGCCGGAGTCTGCTCGCCCGTCACTCCGCGGCCCTCGGCGATGCGCGGCTCGTAGACATCGCAAAGGCCGGCAATCCGGACTCCGGGGACGCGCAGCAACATCCTCATCATGTGCTGTCCGCGGCTGCCCACGCCAATCACGCCCACATGGACCCAATCGCTTGGAGCTACCGCATGGGGCGAGTTGCAACCTCGCATGCCAAGCGTAAGAGCGCCGAGTCCCGCGGCTGCCATCCCGATGAAGTCGCGCCGGTCCATCAGTTCTGCCTTCGTCTCCATAAAACCCTCTCTCTATAAAGATGATTCCCCACCCGGCCAGTCGTAGGCCAGACATCGAATGCCGCTCGCATCCGCATAAACCCAGAGCGCGGCGCACCCAGGAAACTCGGCCAGCGCGGCACTGCCCTTTTCGTGACCAAGCAGGAACATAGCCGTCGAGAGCGCGTCAGCCAGCGTCGAAGCCGGCGCCAGCACGGTCGCCTGCACCACTTGCCCCTCCGGATCGATTGACGGCGGGCCCTGAATGGTGGGGTCGATCAGATGACTGTAGATCCGCCCATCCTGCTCAAAGCTCTGCTCTTTCACTCCCGACGTTGAAAGCGCGCGGCCGCCCAGGAACACCTCGCAAAGTTGCGCGGAAGAGTCGCCCGGATTGGCGATGCCCACCTTCCAATTCTTGCCGAAATCCGCATCTGTGGCCGCCATGCTGCTTGCCCCGGCATCCATCACGCCGCGCACGCCTGCCGCCCGCAGCACGCTCAGAGCCCGATCCACTGCGTAGCCTTTGGCCATGGCGCCGAGATCCAGTTCCATCCCCGGCCGCAGAAACTCGACCGTCCGCCAGGCCGGATCGAGCTCCAGATACTGCCAGCCGCTCGCTTCTTCCGCCTCTTTGAGCGCCCGCGCCTCGGGAATATGCGGCTCTCGATCCGGAAATCCCCAGACCCGCGTCAAGCGGCCCACGGTGATGTCAAAAACCCCGCCTGTCTTGCGGCTCACATCCCGCGCGGCTGCCAGCAACGCAAAGACCTCGGGATCGGTAACCATGGGGCCGTCGCCGGCCTCGCGATTGAGCCGTGAAATCTCGCTCGACGGGCGAAAGCGGCTGAAGGTTTGCTCGACGCGATCAACTTCCTCAAATGCGGATTGAAAGCACGCGCGCGCCTGCGCCTCATCCGGCGTATCGATGTAGAGCGTAAACTCCGTCCCCATGGCGCGATGCGATCCGCGGCTCAAACCGGCAACGCAACCCGGATGGGGCGGCATCTGCACCCCTGGCAACGGCTCTGGAGAGAGCGGCAAAGAGAGGCCACACGAGTCTCCATCGTTGTTCAATGTCCGCTCTAAGCGCATCCCGGTCCCGCCGAAGTATTCTTCGAACTGACAAATAATGCCAATGATATGTGCCGGGCTTTGCTCGCGTCCAATTTCGGTGGTATGTGCATGAGGAAGCACGGTTTCACGCCGCCGGGGTGGTCACCCGGCCAGGAAATCGCGAATCAGATGAGCCACCTTGGCCGGCGCAGCCCGCATTGCCCCATGGCCCTGGCC
>CAZSWI010000251.1:0-5906 GCA_964610635.1 uncultured Acidobacterium sp. | reverse complement strand
CGCTGCGCCGACGCCCTCACGCAGATGGGCTACTCCAGCGGGGAAGCACGGTGAAAGACCGCCGTCCACTTCTCCTCACCCTCTCCGCCCTCATCCTCCTCCTCGATCGCCTCACCAAGCTCTGGGTCGTCCGCCACATCCCTGAAGGCGACGCCATCGTCGTCATCCGCCACGTCTTCCGCATCACTCACGTGCGCAATCCCGGCGCGGCCTTCTCCATGTTCACTGACTCGCCAAGTCCCTCGCTCACGCATTGGATCCTGACCATCTTCTCGCTCGTCGCCGCGGCGGTCGTCCTATTCGTCATCGTCCGCTTTGGCCGCCGCCTCACCCCCACAATGGTCGCCCTCGCTCTCATTCTCGGCGGCACCATCGGCAATGTCTGGGACCGCCTCCGCTTCGGCATGGTCACCGACTTCCTCGAAGTCCACATCGTCCACTACCACTGGCCCGACTTTAATGTCGCCGACTCCGCCATCGTCATCGGCGGCATCCTCCTGGTCCTCGACGCGCTCCGCTCCCCGCACCACGATCCCCCAGTGAAAGCCTCGTGAACGAAGTCAGTACCGCAGCCCCAGCCGCAGCGGAAATTCCTCTTCGTCTTCGTCCGCTTCGATCAGCTCCGCGTATTCAGCCATGCGCCGCCGATGCACCGCCCACAACGCCAGGTGTGCTGCTGTGGCCAGCCCTGCCGCCATCGCAAGACGTCCTGCGCTCACCTCAATCACCGGCTCCAGCCCAACCGTGAACATCACCACCGCCGGAAAAAACCCAAGGTAAGGAATCAGCAGCAGCGCAAAATTCGTCGCCGCGTTCGCCCGCGCGCCCGTAAACGGAATCGTCTTCACGTTCAGAAAAAATGCGTCCGTCAAAACCGCACTCAATCCGATCGCCACCAGCGCCTGCCCCGCCGCGAATCGCCAGCCTTGCGCCGCAGCGCCGCCGAACCACCACGCACACCCCGCTGCCATCAGGCTCAACAGCGCACTCCACAGAAACACCCATCGTTGCGCCGCTCCCACCTCCGCCAACCCAGCCTTGCCCAGGATCACGCGAAAGATCCACCTTCCCCGCTGATCCGCAGGCGCGAGAAACGTGCTGCGCAAACCCGACACCGTCCAGAACGCCACGATCGGCACGGTCGCCCGCAGCCCTTCCGGAGAAAAGACAAACCCAACCCTCCCGTGCATCACGCTCGCTCTCGTAACAGTCGCCAGCACTAATGCCGCGCCCATGCCCCCGTACATCACCAGCACCATGCGATAGCGTGGCACGCGCAGCAGATTCTGCCCGATGAATTGCCAGATCGCCCGGCACGCGGGAGTCCGCGCCAGCGTTGTGTGCAGCATTCGCCCTGTCGACCCCGCAAACCGGCTCTGCCTCTCCCGCCGCGCTCCGCCCTCCACCAGCCCACGCGTCTTGCGCCACCATGCCAGCGGATACGAAGCCACCGCGAGCCCCACCACAATCGCCGTCGCCGCCCATCCGATCCGCGCCAGCCGCACGAAGATCGGCAATGTCGCCGATCTATCCAGAATGCGCTGATAAATTCCCAGAAACCAGAATGGCGGCACGCACATCGCTGCGTGATTCCGCAGATCGAGCAATCCCCCGAGCGCTCCACACAGCACCGGATACAAAAACAGCAGCGTGAGCAGCACCAGCACAAACAATCCCTGCAGCCACAATGCAATTCTCCGAAACAAGCGATCACCCAGCAGCGCAAGCAGAATCCCCTCGATCGCAAGGAACAAAGCGCTTCCGAAAACGCCGCTGGCCGCGACCGACATCAGATGCGCCGCCCAAAATCGCAGCAGATGCGGTGGGTCCGTCGCAGCCGGCAGCACCAGCGGCGCAAGAAAATTCGAGTCGAACAGCGCCGCCCCCATCAGAATGAAGATCGCCGTCACCCTCGCCCCCAGCATCTGCCTGCTCCGCACCGGGAGCGGCGAGAGCACGAACACATCCAGCAGATCGGGAAACAATAAATCCCACTCGAAGATCGTGACCATTCCCATCGCCACCATCGAATAGAGCACATAGAAATAGTGGTCGCCAGCCTGCGCCCAATACGGCCGCGGCCCCCAGTATTTCCCCACGTGGCCACGCGGCAAGTGATAAACCGGGTAGAGATAGAGCGCTACCACCAGTCCCGGCAACCCGATTGTGCACGCCACCTGCACCAGCCGCGTCTTCGCATCGCCCTCTGCCGACGCCATCTCGTTCGTGAAAAAGCGATCGAGAAAATGCCGCACCAGCACGCGAAACTGCGTCGGCTCCTTCGCCTCGTCAGCGGAACCCCGCGCCAGCACCTCCAGCGAAAGCACCTCCCCGCGCGGCTTGAGTGCGTTAGCCAATTCTCATCACCTCGACCATCTCTCGCGCCGCGGCCTGTGTGTCCTGCTGCCGCACCAGTTGCGCAAACACCCTTTCTAAACTCGGCAACTCCATCAGTCGCGTCAGATCCGACGGAGAAGCGTCCGCGACAATCTTCCCCTGCGCGATCACAATCACGCGATCGCAGATTTGCTCCACAATTTCCAAAACATGAGAGATATACAGCACCGCCTTGCCCGCGCGGGCCAGCTCATGCAGCAAATCCCTGAACAGCCGCGACGACAGCACATCCAGCCCCGAGAGCGGCTCGTCGAACACCAGCATCCGGGGATCGTGCATCAGCGCCGCCGCCATCAGCACGCGCTGCCGCATGCCCTTCGAGTACACCGTCATCGGCGAGTGCCGCCACGACTCGAGCCCCAGCAGCCCGAGCATCGCGTTCGCTTTCTCCTCGATCAGCCGCTCGCGCATGCCGCGCAGCCTGCCCACCAGCTGCAGGTATTCCATGGCGGACATCCACGCATAAAGGTGCGCTTCCTCGGGGATGTATCCAAACGTCGCGCGCCATGCGAGCAGGTCGGCGTGAATATCTTTGCCCTCGAAGAGCACACGGCCGTCGTTAGGCCGCAGCAGCCCGGTGACGATCTTCACCGTCGTCGACTTCCCCGCCCCGTTCGGCCCCAGGAATCCGGCGATCTCGCCAGCTTTGACCTGGAAGCTCACGTCGCTTATGGCCGGAATGCCGCGGTAGCTTCTCGAGAGGTGCTGCAGTTCCAGCATACCCCTATGTAGCATACTGCTAACATTCCCGTCAACAGAATGCTACATAGGGTACAATTCCTCCCATGCCGGTCGACGCGAAGCTCTCGCATACCGCCGCCATGATCCTCCAGGCCATCCACGCCGGCCACATTTACGGCTTCAGCGTGATGCAGATGACCGGCCTGCCCAGCGGCACCGTCTATCCCGCCATGCGCCGCCTCGAACGCGACGGCCTCATTCTTTCCAAATGGGAGCAGCAGTCCATCGCCGACGCCGATCAGCGCCCGCCCCGCAAGTACTACCGCCTCACCCGCGACGGCAGAGCGACACTCGAGGCGGTCTACCAGCGCTACCCGCTCCTCGAAAAGATGATCCCCACGCCGCAGTCCAAAGTGGAGCAACGCGTATGAAGCGTCTTCGCTTCTATACCCCGTCGCTCGCGCAAATCAACATCAGCGCCGCTTCGCTGATGCTCCCGCGCCGCGACCGCGACGACTGGACTGCCGAATGGACTGCCGAGCTCTACCACCTCTGCTACTGCTCCGCGACCCACAAACCGCAAGCCGATCCCCTCCGATTCAGCCTCGGTGCATTTCCAGATGCATTCTGGATTCGCTGCAATCTCCTGCGTTCTGCCGCGCTCCCCTTACTGCAGTCCGGTTCGGCGGCGCGTTGCGGCATCATCCTGTCGGCCCTCGCAGCCGTCGGCTTCCTGCTCTGCCTGTGTCTGCCGCGCGCGCGCACCGCCCTGTTGCCCTTCCACCCCTTCGGTCCGGCTGACTTGGTCATGATCTCCGGCGCCAGTTACGCGGGTGCGCAGGCGCCCACCATTCCGCTCGAAAATTACCAGGAATGGCAGACCGACACCGATAAGCTGTTTTCCCAGCTCGCCTGGTATCGACCCACCATCAAGAACGTGTATGTGACGCATCGGCGCACCGCACGCTTGTCCGTTGCCCTCGCCAGCAACAATCTCTTCCGTGTCCTCGAAGTCCCACTTCCCGCCGCACCCGCGCCAAACTCACCCCGCCTCATCCTCAGCCGCAACGCCTGGCGCACCTGGTACCACAGCGACGCGCACCTTGTCGGCAGCACGGCCAGCATCGATGGCCAGCCCGTCACGATCGCCGCCGTTCTGCGGGACGACCACGGGCAGTTCCCCGGCAAGGTCCAGGCGTGGCTCCTCGAGGACCAACTGTCCCTCGCACAACTGCCGCCGCATGCAAAGGGCTTCGTCTTCGCGCGCATTCGCAATTCCGCCTTTCCCGCGCCGCGCGGCGGCATCCGCGTCATGACGGACGCCCGCGATGGCGTCACCCACTGCTTCGACTGCATCTCGGTAGACTGGCTCGCGCGCCAACCCACCTCGAATTTCCTCTTCGCTCTGCTGCTGGCTTGTATGGCATTGCCGGCAACCACCGCCCTCCCGCTTGGCGATTACCCGCGCCGCCGCGACCGCCTGGCCCTCGGCTTTCACACGCGCCGCTGGGTTTTTCTCGCGCTGAAGTTCGTGCTGGTGCTCGCCGTTGTCTATCCCGCATCCATTGCGCTGGCATGGGGTCCGTCGCTCACCGGATCGACCGCCGTGTTTCTCCAGGTCGCCACTGCCTTCCTCGCCCTGCTCTTCGCGTTCCGCTGGATTCTCCAGGATCAGCGCCGGCGCTGCCCGGAATGTCTCCGCCTGCTTTCCAACCCCGCTCGCGTCGGCCAGGCCTCCTGCAATTTCCTCTCGTGGAACGGCACCGAGCTCTTCTGCGATCGCGGACACGGACTGCTCCACATTCCCGAGCTCGCCACCAGCTGGTTCAGCACCCAGCGCTGGCTCTGTCTCGACTCTTCGTGGCTCTGTCTCTTCGCGGAAACGCCCTCACCATCGCCAGGAATGGTGTGAACACCGCAACGGAGCATTCATCGTTGGCGCCCCTCGCCTGGTTTTCCGTCGTTGCAATAAACTAGCTACAATCCTGACGCCTCGACATCGTTCGCCCTGACCGGTTCTCTCTGAAAGGATTGCGGCCTCGTGAAGCCCTCCCCACTCGCAGCTTTTCTGCTCGCGCTTTGTGCGCTGCCCGCATCCGCTCAAATTGTCGCCCAGCAGCCCTACACCTGGAAAAATGTCCAGATCGTCGGCGGCGGCTTCGTCGACGGCATTGTCTTCCATCCCACCGCCCCCGATGTTCGCTACGCTCGTACCGACATCGGCGGAGCCTATCGCTGGGACAGCGCCGCTCGCCGCTGGCAGCCCATCCTCGACTGGGTCCCCTATAAGGACCTCAACCTGATGGGCATCGAGTCCATAGCCGTCGATCCCTCCGACCCCAAACGCGTTTACCTCGCCTGCGGCACCTACACCAATCTCAAAACGCCCAACGGCGCCATCCTGCGCTCCGCCGATCGCGGCAAGACCTTCCAGCGTTCCAACGTTCCCATCAAGTTCGGCGGCAACGAAGACGGCCGTGGCAACGGCGAACGCCTCGTAGTCGATCCGCAAAATGGCCGCATCCTTTATCTGGGCACCCGCCACGATGGCCTCTGGCGCTCACTCGATCGCGGCGTCACCTGGGCCCGCGTCACCACCTTCCCCGACGTCACCGAAGCCGAACCGCCCACACCCGCCCCAGTCCCTGGCGAAACCCCCGAGCTGCGGTGGCGCCGCATGCCGATCCACGGCAGCGGCATCGTCTTTGTGAAATTCGTTCCACGAATCCATCCCTCAAAATCCCATTCCTCCAATCAGACCGCCACGCAGACCATCACTCAGAACATCTTCGTCGGCGTCTCGCTGATGAACCGCCCCAACCTCTTCG
>CAZSWI010000250.1:0-5913 GCA_964610635.1 uncultured Acidobacterium sp. | reverse complement strand
CTCGTCCACACTGCCTTCCCTTCCCAGGAAGACGAGCACCACTGGATTGAAGAAGGTATCGCCGTTTACGTCGAGCCGGTCGCCCGTGTACAGGCTGGCTTCCTCCAGCCGGAAAAGATCTGGGCCGACATGGTGCGTGACATGCCCAGGGGTAATCCCCAGCCTGGTGATCAGGGGCTCGACAATACCCACACCTGGGGCCGTACCTACTGGGGGGGCGCGCAATTCTGCCTGCTCGCCGACGTCACCATCCGCGAACAGACCCACAACAAAAAAGGATTGCAGGACGCTCTTCGCGCCATCGTCGCCGCCGGCGGCACGATCGATCAGAACTGGCCGATCAGGAAAGCCTTCGCCGCAGGCGATTCAGCTACCGGCACACAAGTCCTCGAAGAACAATACGACCGCATGGCCTCCACGCCAGTCACGGTCGACCTCGACAGCCTCTGGAAGAAATTAGGAATTGTCAGAACTGAAACCGGCATCCGCTTCGACTCAAGCGCCCCCGACGCCGCCATCCGCAAAGCCATCCCTGCCATACCAGCAACCGGCCGCATCGCAACAGAGCCCTGATTCCGCCCTGAATCGCCGATTTGCGCGCAGGCAACTCCGCGCAAGATCGCATCCAAACCCTGTACCCTGTACCCTGTACCTAAGCCTTAACGACCTTCCCGGCCTTTAAACAGCTGCTGCATACCCGCAGCCGCTTCGCCCCGCCCCCAACCTTTGCCTTGACCGGGTGCAGATTCACATTCCAGCGCCGCTTCGTAATGTTGTGCGCATGCGAAATGTTGTTCCCAAACTGCGGACCCTTACCGCAAATATCGCAAACCTGTGCCATGTCTTCTCCGGGAAAAAGTTCCCTTTCAAGGATGTCGTCAAAAAAACGCGGCTTCAAAACCGCGAACCATACCGGTAAGCCAGACCGGCGAGTCAACACTCGCGCCCAATCCCGCTCGATACCGCACCACGCCGAGAGACGCCCAGGCGCAGAACCTTCAGTTTACCGGGAACTCTCCGTTACGACAATCGCTCCTCTCAAAACCCCCGTAAGTTTCGTAGCTCACCGTTCCCGGGACCGCCATCCGGGACCCTGGGCTGTGGCGAGTAAGGCCTGCGGCAGCACGCAAGGCGCTTCGCGCCCACTTCCTGAAGAAAAACCTGTAGCGGCGTGGCGTGTTCTTCCCCGCTGGATCAAGTGGCGTAGCCAGATCAATGGGTCGAGTGAAGTTCAGGAGCTGGATTTGCGGGCCGGGCGGCTTCGCGTTGTGAATTTGTGGGCCATGGCGAGGAGGTCGTGGAGGATTTCGGGGGTGAGGTGGGCCAGGCGGACGAGGACTCCGTCGTATCCCAGGTAGTGCTCGGGGGCGTAGTAGAGGCCGGGCGACTCGGCGAGGAGGGCCGGGCGGTCGCGGCGGTCGATGCGGATGAGGATCGAATTGGGCTCGGCGGCTTTGTTGGTGGGGACGCAGGCCATGAGGTTGCCGCGGACCTTGAGGGCAGGCGCTCCCCAGGAGGTGGATTCTTCCACGTTGGGGAAGGTCAGGCCGGTTCGCCAGACGGTTTCGAGGGTGACCATGAACAGAGTTTAGAGGTTGGAGTCTGGAGTTTAGGGGTTCGGTGGCGACTTCCCTGGAAATGGAAACCGGAGCATCTCACTGCCGCACGATGTCTTACATCCACATTACCCACATCGATGTCTACGGTCCGGTAGACTTCGCAAGGATCTGAGCGCCTGCGACTTCCTCCCCCCAGGGCGGGTTGGTCCGCTCCGCAGGTTGGGGCGAGGTGACCACGTGGCAGGACGACATCGTCTTCGGTGGAGGGATTCGTACCCGAGCAGATAATCCGCCCTTCGGCTGAACGCTGAGCGCCGATCGCTGAATTACACTCCCACCATGCGCCGCCTCGCCCTCATCCTCGTCTGCACTGCCACCATCTCCGCGATCCACGCCCAAACGCCAGCGCAAGCCCCACCCCCTCCAACCTGCCCACCCACCGCAACCCTCGACCAGCTCATCGTCGCCATCGACAGCGCTATCTCCGGCCCCGCCAATAAAGACCGCACCTGCTTCCGCCAGATTCTTCTCCCCAGCGCCCGCCTCATCCCCACCGGCCCGAACGGCCCCCACGTCCTCACCATCGACGACTGGATCGCCGCCGTCGCCAAAAACAACGACACCATCGTCACCGAGCACCAGCTCAAATTTCAGTCCGAGACCTTCGGCCCCATCGCCCATCTCTGGAGCACCTACGCCACCACCCTCGCCGGCAAGCCCCTCGCCCGCGGCATCAACTCCATCCAGGCGGTCTACGATGGCCAGAGCTGGCACATCGTCGAAATCCTCTGGCACGCGGAATCCCCGACCGAACCCGTCCCCGCTCAGTACCTGCCCTGAGGCAAAAAAATCACCCTAAACAAACCGCAGCCCTCAAAGCCGGCCCAGTTACTCCTCCCGCAGCAACCGCAAAGGATCAATCGACAGCGCCCGTTGTGCCGGGATCCACGCAGCCACAACACCCAGCAATGCCATCGCGACCACCACTCCCGCCAGCACCAGCGGATCGCGCGGAGTCGCCTGATACACGATGAAAGCCAGCACCCGGCTCGCCAGAATGCCCAGCGCCAACCCCGCCGCGGAACCAATCACCAGCAGCTTCACCGCCCGCCCCAGCGCGGCCCGCAGCACTTCCTTGCGCTGCGCGCCCAGCGCCATCCGAATCCCCAGCTCCCGCAGCCGCTTGCTCACCGAGTACGCCGCCATCCCAAAAATGCCGGTGATCGTCAGCATCGCGCCCATCATCCCCAGCACCCCCAACGACACGGTTGCCACACGAGAAGGAAAAAGCGCGAGCCCCATCCCGTCGCTCCACGTCTGCAGCGTGAACGGCAGACCGGAATCGAGGTTGCTCAGCTTGCTCCTCATCTCTGTTGCCAGTTGCAACAAATCGCGGTCGGACCGCACCACCAGCGCCGTCAGCTGCGTGGGCCTTTGCAGAAACGGCAAAAACTCCGCCGGCCGCGGTTCCTCGGTCATCTGGTAGTACTTGCCGTCTTCCACAACCGCCGCCACCTGAACCCGCGTCCCGTCGTTTCTCTTGTAGTACCTGCCGATCGCGTTGTTCACCGAACCAAAGACCCTGCGCGCAAATAATGCGTTGATGACAGCCACCGGCGGCGCGCCACTGTCGTCGTGCCACGAAAAATTTCTGCCGGTCAGCACCGACGTCCCAGCCGCGCTGAAATACTCCGGCGATATGCTGAACACCGCCACGTTCGCTGCCGCCTTCGATGGCTTCAGCTCCGTCGTCTGGTCGCTGAACACATCCTCCGTCGATCCTCCCCCGCCCAGCGGAACCTGACTAACGAAGCCCACTGACTTGACCCCCGGAATCGCCTCCATCGCATCGATCATGCGCTTCTGCATTGCCGTTGCTCGATCCCCGCTGTAACCCGCCATACTCAGGTCAGTATCGACAAGCACAGCATTCCGCGGGTCGAACCCGAAGCTGGCATGCATCGAGCGCGCCAGTCCGCGCACCGCCACCAGCGACGAGGTCACCAGCACTGCTGAAATGGCAATCTGCGCCACAAGCAACACATCCCGCAGAACCACCCGCCGTCCGCCATGCCCCGCGATAATGCCCGCCGATCCTGCCTTAACCACCTCGTAGGGATTAGTGCGCAGTATCTGGCGAACCGGCACCGCCCCAAACAGAAAGCCACTGCCCAGCGCCAGCAACAAAGCCACCAGGTACACCTTTGCGTCCGGGTACACCGGCACATGCATCGGATACTGCGGAATCGGATGCCACGCGCTCAACTGCCCCAGCAGCGCCACACTGCATGCGAGCCCGAGAGCCCCGCCGCAGAGCGAAACCAGCACCGCCTCGGTGAACAACGCCCGCAAAATGCGCCTGCGCGTCGACCCCAGCGCCAGCCGCAATGCGACCTCCCGCGATCGGTCCGCCGCTCGCGCGGAAAACAAGCTTCCCAGGTTAGCGCACGCCGCCAGCAGAATCAGTCCCGCCAGCAGCATCATGCCTGTCATGAATCCCCGCACGCCGGGCCCCAGCAGGTCGCCGGCCAAACTCGGCCGCGCCAGCGAATACGTCATCCACGCATCGTCTTTCGGGTAGCTCCTTTCCAGATATGCCCCAACCGAGTCCAGATCGGCGATCGCCTGTGCCTGCGTCACTCCCGCCTTCAAATGCCCCAGCACCATGAAAATCGTGCGACGCCCGCGATCGTTCAGAACGCTCCGCCCCTGGAGCTGCTCCTCCTGCACCATCGGCGCCCAGAAATCCGGAAAGAAGAAAAGCAGCGTCCCGTTGAACGCAGGCGGCGCTACGCCCAGGATCGTGAATGGATGCTTGTTGACCTGAACCACTCGGCCCACCACTCCACGATCGTCCTGAAAATGGCTGTGCCAGTACGACCACGAGAGAACCAGATACGGAGCGCTGTTCGGGCCATGCTCATCGGCGACATTGAAGAATCGGCCAAGAAATGGCTGCACACCCATCGCGTCGAAGTAGTTTCCCGCAACCTCATAGCCCCACGCCTGGGATGGATTCCGTCCCGTATCCATTCCCACCGGAATCAGGATATAAGCGGTCAGCGCCTCAAAAGTGCGGTTGCGATCCCGCAGATCGAGATAGTCGGGATAAGACGTTGACTGATCTTTATAACCGCCGCGTTCGATCGTGTAGAGACTCTCCGCGTGAGGCACATTCAGCGGCTTCAGAATCAGCGCATTCAATACCCCAAATACAACGGAGTTAGCGCCGATGGCCAGCGCCAGCGTAAGAACCGCGGCAATCGTAAATCCCGGAGACTTACGCAGCACCCGCACGCTGAAGCGCACATCCTGCGCCAGATTCTCGATCCATGGCAGCCCGCGCTCGGCCCGGTACTCCTCACGCACTGTCCCAACCCCGCCAAACTTCAGGATCGCCCGCCGCCGCGCCTCAACCGGCGTCATCCCCGCGCGAACGTTGGCGTCGGTATCGAGAGCGATGTGCTCCTCGATCTCCTCCCGCAGCCTCTCGTCATCCACGCGCCCCGTCGCCAGATTCACCGCACGCCTCAAGAACCGCCGCAGCCATCTCATACCAGATCCTCCGCCTTCGCCTCAAAGAACCGCCCGATAATCGCCGCCGTCTGTTCCCAATCCTGGGTCTCCGCCTGCAGTTGCTTCCGCCCTTCGCGCGTCAGCCGGTAAAACCGCGCCCGCCGATTGTTTTCCGAAGCCCCCCACTCCGATTCAACCGCCCCCTCCTGCTCCAGCTTCAGCAGCACGGGATAGAGCGTCCCCTGATTCACAGCCAGCAAATCGCCGCTGATCTGCTCGATCCGCCGAGCGATCCCATACCCATGTAAAGGTCCCAGCACATCCAGAGTCTTCAACACCATCAAAGCCAGAGTGCCCTGCAAAACGTCGGTTTTCTGCTTCATTTTGGTTTCCAACAGAAGTATGGCACACTTCCTTTGGGAAAACAACAGAAACCTGTCAAGCGCCAGCCAGGCAAACTCCTCGATCTTCAACCGGTCTCTTTTTTGCGGCACGGTCAACCCTCGGATTAAGCCGGGGTTTGAAGGGGCACGGCTTCACAGCCCGCGGAAAAACGCCGTAAGAGCCGCTGTTGTATCAAGGCGCGACTTCACAGCTTGCGGAAAATACCGAAACGAGGCGCCGTTGTGTCAAGGCGCGACGTCACAGCTTGCGGAAAATGCCGAAACGAGGCGCCGTTGTGTCAAGGCACGACTTCACAGCTTGCGGAAAATATCGAAACAAGGCGCCGTTGTGTCAAGGCGCGACTTCACAGCTTGCGGAAAATATCGAAACAAGGCGCTTTTGTGTCAGGGCACGAGTTTACTCGTGCCGCACACGGCTTGAAATGATGCGGGCT
>CAZSWI010000249.1:0-5921 GCA_964610635.1 uncultured Acidobacterium sp. | reverse complement strand
TCGATCTTGTTCACCCACTTCGCCAGGAATTCTTTCTTCTCGAGGCCCTGATCGAAGATCCACTTCGTCACCGCGCTCATCCATATCAGATCGGTGCCCGGCTTCGGGTGAATGTAGAGATCCGCACGGTGCGCCATCTCGTTCTTCCGCAAATCCGAAACGATCAGCTTCTGCCCCCTCAGCTTGTGCGACTGCTTCACCCGCGTCGCCAGCACCGGGTGGCTCTCTGCCGTGTTGCTGCCCACGATCAGCACCAGGTCCGACGCTTCGATGTCTGTGATCGATCCGGAATCCCCGCCGTACCCCACCGTCCGGAACAGCCCAACCGTCGCCGGCGCCTGGCAGTACCTCGAACAGTTATCCATATTGTTGGTGCCGATCACCGCCCGCGCTAACTTCTGCATCAGATAGCTCTCTTCGTTCGTGCACTTCGACGAAGACACGAATGCCAGCGCATCCGGCCCATACTGCGCCTTGATCTCTGTAAACTTCCGCGCCACCAGACCCAGCGCTTCGTCCCACGTAGCTTCGCGGAATTTTCCGTTCTCGCGAATCAGCGGCTTCGTCAGCCGGTCTTCGCTGTCGATGTGCCCCCAGCTGAACTTCCCCTTTATGCACGTCGAGATACCGTTCGCTGCGCCATGCAGCGGCTCGATCTTGAGGATGTGCCGGTCCCGCGTCCACACGTCGAAGCTGCATCCCACCCCGCAATACGTGCACACCGTTTTCGTTACCTTCGTCCGCGACTCGCGCATCGCCGCTTCCACTTCGGACAACTGCATGATCGACCCGTATCCCAGGTCCGGCTCGATGCCCTTCACCACCTCGATCATGCCGTCCAGCGCCGGCTTCGGCAGCGAGGTCATGTAACCAGCCTCGCCCAGCATCGATTTCTCCATCAGCGCATTGCACGGGCACACCGTTACGCAGTGCCCGCAGGAAACACAGCTGGACTCCCCAATCCGCGCCCCGCCATCCCACAACACCCGCGGATGCTCGTCTTCCCAGCGAATGCTCAGCGTCTCGTTCACCTGCACGTTCTGGCATGCCTCCACGCACCGCCCGCACAGAATGCACTGGTCCGGGTCGTAGCGGTAGAACGGGTTCGACATGTCCACTTCGTACGGCTTCGGCCTGTAGGGAATCTCCTGGTGCTCCACCGCCAGCATCTTTGTCGTGTTATGCACCGTGCAGTTGCCGTTGTTGTTGTCGCACACCGTGCAATACAGAAGATGGTTCCCGAGAATAACGTCGAAGGCCTCGCGCTGCGCCTTGCCCGCGCGCGCCGACTTCGTCTCGACCTTCATCCCGGCGGCAGCCGTCGTCCCGCAGGCCCTCACCAGCTTGCCGTCCACCTCCACCATGCACGTATCGCAGCTCTGGATCGGCCCCATCTGCGGGTGATAACAAACCTGCGGCACCTGCGCACCCGCACGGTTGATCACATCCAGCAGCAATTCCCCGGCTGTAAACTCGCGCGCTCTCCCATCGATCGTCGCTACAGGCATCGCTCTCCTACCTCGCTGCGGCGTTCGCCATGCTATCACGGAACTGTCACAGCAAGTGTTAACGCGAAACCGCAGCAAGGCTGAACGCGAAAAACATCCGCAACGAACTTCAGAGACGAGCCACTAGATAATGGCTAATAGCTATTGGCCACTGGCGACGAGCCACCCGCAACTGGCGACTGGCGACTGGCAACTGGCGACTGGCAACGAGCCACCGCCAGCGGCACTACTGCCTGTTGCCTCCCCATTGCCTGTTGCCTACTGCCTGTCCCCTGCCCTTCAGGGCTGTTGCCCCGGCGCAGGATTCGCCGCCGTGAAATCCGAACAGCAAGGTTTCTCCACCGCCCCAAACTCCATCAGCTCCACCCGCACCAGGTCCGGGTCGTACATGTTGAACTGCCACTTCCCATCCTTCCCCAGCTGCGGTCGCGGCGCTTCACCGCCAAGCCGGTCTTCCGACGCCAGCTTCGTCACCGCCTTCTCCATGTTCTCGACACCCAGCGAGAAGTGATCCAGCACCCCCAGCTGCTTCTGCGAAATCTCCGCGGGAATCCCGCTGCCCGATGGTCCGCTCGTCATCATGTACTCCAGCCAGTCGCCCCCCTCCGGCACCTCCTGCGACACCCAGTCCGTCTTGTCCGGCTGCATTCCCCCATGCCAGTAAGGACGAAATCCCAGTATCTCGCGATAGAACGAGTCCTCTTTTTCCTTGCTGCGTACCAGCATCCCCACGTGAATAATCCGCCGCCCGATCGGATCGGCCCCCGTCAGCTCGTACAGCTTCGCCGTGTCCTTCGTGCCCAGCGCCTTCGCCGGCGGCTGCACAAACTGCACCTTATTCCCTTCAGGATCCTTCACCTCGAACCATGCGCTGCCATCGCTCCCATGCTGTACCGCCCCGGGAACCGTCACCCCACGCGCGCCCAAATAAACGCGCAGCTTTTCTGCGCTCGCCGTGATATATGCCAGATGATCCAGCCGATTCACCCCCGCATCGGCGGCCATAGGCAGCACCTCGATGAACTGCTCTTCGTTCACCCAATACCGCGCGCCATCGCTCCGCTCCGGATCGTCCCCCTTCTTCAGCCCAATCTCCTGCACATAAAAGTGCTCCGCTTTCGTCGAATCGCTCGTGTACACCGCCATATGCGAAATGCCCAGAATCGCCGGCCTCGTCTGAGCCGCGCCAGTCAACGTAACCAGGCCAAGAACCAATACCGAAAGTCGCATGAACTCCCACCCCTCCCAATTGCGTATCAAGAATACCTCTGCGCACCGAGGACGAGCGGCCAAAATATCGCCCTCGCACGCCCCCTGCAGCGCGGCCCGGTGAAAGCGAAAATGCTCTACCATGTCCCCACGGATGAAACGTCGGAATCGCAAAAAATCCCCATCGCCCAACCTGCTGCGTTTCCTGCTCGCGCTCTGGATCGTCGCCAGCCTCAGCTACTGGGTCGCGGGCATCGTCGACCTTTGGACGACCCGCGTCCACTGGGACCAGCTCGTCGATGCCCCCTTCCGCTTCGACGCCGATTCACGCAGGATCCAAAATCGCGACCTGGCCCCCTCCGCCCGCGCAGCCGGCATCGCTCCCGGCGATCGACTCGAATCGCTGAATGGCGCTCCCTACTTCGGTCTGGCCCAATGGCAGACGATCCTCGCCGAGAGCCATCCCGGCGATGTTCTCGACCTCGAAGTCACCCGCCCCAACGGCACACCCGCCTCATTCACACTGACCCTGCTCCGCCCGGCCTATTATTTCGGCCGCATGTCCCCACTCGTGGCCTTCTGGCAGGGCTTCTTTCTCAATGGGATGCTGACCCTCACCTGCCTCGTAATCGGCTATTGGGTGGTTTTGTCGCGGCCCACCGACCGCAACGCCTGGCTCCTCCTCGTCCTCCTCACCTTTCCCTGCGCCGTCTTCATTAACAGCGGCCTCGCCAGCGGAATCCCGCTGTTCCTGCGCGGATTCTGGTATGAGACGATGCAGTTAGCCGGCGCCCCCGCGCTGCTCCTCTTCGGTATCTACTTCCCGGAACGCTCCCGCATCGACGCGCGCGCCCGATGGATCAAGTGGATCCTCTTCGGCGTCTTTGGCTTGTTTGTCGCCATCCTCTACCCATCCATGTATATGGAGAATTACGGCGGAGGCGATGGACCGTTTCTGACACGCGCCAGCGACCTCGCCGGCAATGTCATCAACGCGTTCAATCTGCTCTGCGTCATCCTGTATCTCGTCCTCACCCTGGACAAACTCCGCTCCGCTTCGACCGAAGACGCTCGCCGCCGCCTGCGCGTCCTCACCGCCGGCATGTCCGTCGGCGTGGGTTCGCTTCTCGTTGTCTTTGTGCTCCTGCCCCACTTCGGCATCACCGCCGGCGTGCCACGCTATTACTGGATCCGCTATCTCGGCGCGGTGATCTTTATGATCGCCCCGCTCACCCTCGCCTACGTGGTTGTTGTCCAGCGCGCGCTCGACCTCCGCGTGCTGCTGCGCATGGGCACGCGCTACGCCCTCGCCAAAGCCACCTTATGGGTTATCCAGGTCGCATTGCTCAGCGTAATCGGGCTCCGTGTCCTTGTGCCCGCCATCTATAAGCGCCGCCTCGATACCTCCGACATCCTCGGCACCGCGTTATTTCTGGCCCTCGTGCTCGCCCTCCGCTTTGGCGTCAGCAAGCGTCTCCAGCAGTGGCTCGACCGCCGGTTCTTCCGCGAAGCCTACAACTCCGAGGTCATGCTCAACGATCTCTCCGACCAGGTCCGCCGCTTCACCGAAACCAAGCCGCTGCTCGAAACAGTCGCCCGCACGGTTTGCGACACCCTCCACATCCGCCAGATCGCCATGCTCCTCCGCCGTGGCGACTCCTTCTTCCTCGAGCAGTCCCTCGGCGTCTCCAGCGACGGAACCCTGGCTCTGCCCGCCCAGGCCTCGTCCATCCGCTATCTGCTCAACTCCAACGAGCCCGCCCGCCTCTACCGCAACGATCCCGACGCCTGGTACCTGATGGCCGGTACCGCCGAGCGCCGCGCCCTCGACCTCCTCAATGTTGAACTGCTCGTGCCCCTGCCTGGCCGCAATCGCCTCATGGGCGTCATGACCCTCGGGCCCAAGCGCTCCGAGGCCGCCTGGTCTCACACCGACCTCCAGGTCCTGCAAACCGTTGCCCGCCAAACCGGCCTCGCCCTCGAGGTCAGCGAGCTCGCCCACTCCCTCGCCGCCGAGGCCGCACAGCGCGAGCGCATCAACCGCGAAATGGAAATCGCCCGCGAAGTCCAGGAGCGCCTTTTCCCCCAGGAAATGCCACACATCGCCGATGCCTCGGTCGCCGGCCACTGCCGTCCCGCGCTCGGCGTCGGCGGCGACTACTACGACGTCTTCAATCTCGAAGACGGCCGCCTCGGCCTCGCCATCGGCGACGTCTCCGGCAAAGGTATCTCCGCCGCGCTGCTCATGGCCAGCCTCCGCGCCTCGCTCCGCGGCGTCTCCCTCAACAGCGCCCAAAGCTTTGCCGAGCTCATGCACAAGGTCAACGTGCTGGTCTACGAAGCCTCTGCCTCCAACCGCTATGCCACCTTCTTCTTCGCCGCGTATGACCCTCGCGCCCGCCGCCTTGAATGCGTCAACGCAGGCCATAACCCCCCGGTTGTGCTGCGCAACGGCCAGGTCATCCGCCTTGAAGCCGGCGGTCCCGTCGTCGGCCTGCTTCCCTTCGCGCCGTACACCGAACAGGCCCTCGCGCTCGAACCCGGCGACCTGCTGCTCCTCTACACCGACGGCATCAGCGAAGCCATGACCCACGACGACGAAGAGTGGGGCGAAGACCGCATGATCGAATCCGCTCGCAAAGTCCGCAACGAAACCGCCGGCGAAGTCCTCAACGCCATCTTCGCCGACGCCGACAAATTCACCGCCGGAGCCCCCCAGCACGACGACATGACCATGCTCATCCTCAAACTCGACTAGCCTCCGAGCAACCCCAAAACCCCAAAACCAGCGAAGGCCAGGTTCACCCCACAGCAAGAAGCTTCGACCCTGGATACCTGCTGTTGCTATAGCCGATTGCCGGGCTGCAATCCCTTAGTACCGTCTTTTTCCCGTCGCGGAACCCGCGGCCTATCGCGCCCGGCGGGTGGCCCATTCAAGCCCTCTTTTGGCTTGAGTGGGCTCGCAAGGGTGCCCCATGCAAAACCTCTCTTGGCTTGAGTGAGCGGGCGCGTACAGACATCTAGTCTGGAAAGACCCAGGATATTCTCTGCGACCTATGTGCCCTCTGTGGTGAGTCCCGGCGGGTGGCCCATTCAAGCCCTCTTTTGGCTTGAGTGGGCTCGATCTCGCCGCGCCTAAACTCTAATCCCTAAACTCTAAACTCTGCCCCTCACAATCCCGCAAACCACCCCGCCATCCGCTCC
>CAZSWI010000248.1:0-5922 GCA_964610635.1 uncultured Acidobacterium sp. | reverse complement strand
GCAACGCCCTTTTAAGGCGTGGGTCCTGGGTTCGAGTCCCAGCGGGCTCACCATAATCACAAGGTCCTTCGTCTCCGCTCAGGATGTTCGCGTGCGGGCTCGGACGCCCGCAAATCGGCTCGAGTTCCAGTTCCAGCGGGCTCACCATAGTCATAAATCGGCGGGGTCCTCGATACACCCGCTTTGGCGCGGTGGAGGCTTCAACCGACGCAGCCGTTTCAACGCAGGGTGAAATGCACCGCCGGCACCGCCTTCAGCCGCTCCGCCGCCGTCTCCGGCGTGATATCCCGCTGCGGCATTCCCAGCAGCTCGAACCCAACCATGTACTTCCTCACCGTCGCCGACCGCAGCAGCGGGGGGTAGAAATGCGCGTGGAAATGCCATTCTTCGTGCCCCTCGCCATCCGTCGGCGCCTGGTGGAAGCCCATGGTGTAAGGAAAGCTCGTCTCAAACAAATTGTCGTATCTCGTCGTCACCTGCTTCAAAATGTCCGCCAGTGCATCCCGCTCCCGCTCCTCAAAATCCAGCAGCGACCGCACATGCCGCTTCGCAATCACCAGCATCTCAAACGGCCACACCGCCCACCACGGCACGACCGCCAGAAATCTATCGTTCTCCGCAACCATGCGCGAGCCCTCGCGCGCCTCAAGCCCCGCATAGTCGCACAACAAACAACTCCCGTGGCTCGCCCGATAAGCAGCCAGCGACTCGGTCTCCGCCTGCGGCTCATCCGGCACATGCTCCGTAGCCCAGATCTGCCCATGCGGATGCGGATTGCTCGCTCCCATCATCGCCCCGCGATTCTCAAAGATCTGCACGTACCGGAAATCCGGCTCCGCCCCGAGCGTCCGATACTCCTCGGTCCACGCATCGACCAGGCGGCGAATATCCGCGACCTGCATGCGCGCCAAGGTCAAACTGTGGTCAGGATGAAAGCACAAAACCCGGCACCGTCCCCGCTCCCGCTCAGCGCGCAAAAGCTCCGGCGCATTTTCCCGATGCGGCTCAGGCGAGTCAGGCAATAACGCCGCATAGTCGTTATCGAATACGTAGACGCTCTCGTATGTCGGCGTAACCTTCCCGCCCGCCCGGGTATTGCCCGGACACAAATAGCATTGGGGATCGTAATGGACATCCGAGAACCCGGAAGTCTTGTTGACCTCGCCCTGCCACGGCCGATCCGTCCTGTGCGGCGACACCAGCACCCACTGCCGGCGCAGCGGGTTAAACCGTCGATGCGGAAACTGCAACGACTCTGACAAAATCCGTCCCCTTTCAAACAATCACGGTCATCGTGGGCCGCGCGCCCAACCGCGTTTCCGCCTCTCAGCGACGGCGTGCGCGGGATCGAAGGACCTGCGTTTCCTAATCCCTAAACTCTAAACTCTAACCCCGCCCTACGCCGTAGGCCGGTCCGGCACCGGCGCGGTCGCCAGATACTCCCGCGCGAAACCCTCCGCATACTCCTCCAGCAACGCCCGCACCCGCTCCGGATCGTCACTGCGCACAATCAACCCCGCATGATGATGCTTCTTCAGCCGCAGCACAATCTCCGGCGCCGTGAACATCGCCGTATCCGGCTCCGCCGTCCGCGCCAGGCACAGCACGCTCCCCGCATACAGTCCCTGCGGCTCCGGCACCTCATATTTCCCGCCTCGCAATGATGCAACCTCAATCCGCGCCCACTCCCGCCACAGATTCACGCCCGTCGCCGCCTCGACCACATCCGAGATAAACGCGCCACCTACGCGCGCGGCCGCCTCCAGAAAATAAAACTGCCCATCCTCGTGACCGCGAATATATTCCGCATGGGTCACGCCCCGTATCATCCCCAGCGACGGCATCAGCCGGGCATTGATCTCGATCAGCGATCGCGCCACATCCGACCCGCGCTCCAGCACACGCGTCGTGAAGACTCCGCCCTCATGCATCACCTGCATGGGCGGCTTCCCATATCCGCTCACGCTCGCGAAGACCACCGCGCCATCGCTCAGGATCGAATCGACGTGAAAAATATCGCCGGGCACAAAACGCTCCAGCAGAAAGAAACTCTGCCGGTCCCCCAGGTTCTCCACCGTCCGCCACACATCCTCGGCCCCATGCATCTTCTTAATCCCAATCGCCGACGCCTCGCTCCGCGGCTTCAGCACCCATGGCGCGGGCACGCGTTCCATCCACTCGGTCAGCTCTTCATGCACCAGCACCCGAGTGAAATCGGGCACCAGAGCCCCTGCCTTCCGCGCTTCTTCCCGCATCACCAGCTTGTCGCGGAAATGCGAGGTCAGCGTCCGGCCCATCCCGGGAATCCGCATATGCTCCCGCAGCGCCGCCGCCGTCTCCATATCGAACTCATCGAGCGCCACCAGCCGGTCGAACCGCCGCGTCCGTGCCAAATACGTAACCGTGTTCGTGACTTGTTCGAGTGTCAATCCTTCCGGCATCGTCACAAACTCTTCCAGAATCTCCCGAGGCCAGTCGCCATTCCGGTGCTTGTCGAGAGTCAGCAGCAGCACGCGGCACCCCAACGCCGCGCACTCCTGCATAAACGCCTGCCCCTTCTCATAACTCGTCAGGCACAGAATCCGTGGCTGTTCGCTCGTGTTCATCGGTCAATGGTGTTCTACCATAGCCTCACTCATCGCATGTCCGACCCGCATCATTTTTCGGCCCGAGCCATCGTAGCCCTCCACGACCGCGGCACCGCCCTTTGGCACCACGACCCCAACGCCCAGCCCGCGCTGGACGAGGACATCCGCTCCCTTCCGACCATCCTCGCCCAACACCGCGCCAACTTCGACCTCTGGCACACCGAAGACCGCGCCCGCACCCCCCACGCCACCGATCGCGACATCGCCCAGGTCAAACGCGCCATCGACAGCATCAACCAGCGACGCAACGACCTCACCGAGCAATGCGACGTCGTCCTATTCGAATCCCTCCGGTCCGCAAACCTTCCCGACCCATCCGCCGAACTCCATTCCGAGAGCCCCGGCCTCATGATCGACCGCCTGTCCATCCTCGCGCTCAAAATCTTTCACACCCATGAACAAATCGACCGCCCCAGTGCCCCCACCGGCCATCGGGAACGCAACCGCGATCGCCTCGCCCTCCTCACCGAGCAGCGCAACGACCTCGCAGCCTGCCTCGACCAACTCTGGCGCGAGGTACTCGAAGGCAAGCGCCGCTTCAAAATCTACCGCCAGCTAAAGATGTACAACGACCCTACCCTAAACCCGGCCATCTACAGCAGCGGTACCTCTGAACCTTGATCGCTGTCCGTTCTTCTGATCCCTCTACCCTGCACCCTGTACCCTGAGCAGTGCCCCTCATCGCCAACGCCGACGACTTCGGCCTCACCCCCGGCGTCAACCGCTCCATCGCCGAACTCCACCGCGCCCACGCGCTCTCCTCCGCTACCCTCATGGCCACGGGAGCCTTCTTCGACGACGCCATCGCCATCTCCCATGCCAATCCGGAACTGGAAGTCGGCTGCCACGTCCTCCTCGTCGACGGAACCCCCGCGCTTCCTCCAGAACAAATCGCCACCCTCTGCCCCAACGGCCATTCGTTCCGCCCCAGCCTCATCGCATTCGCGCGCGATCTCTTCACTTTCCGCATCCGAGCCGCCGAAATCGAAGCCGAAGCCACCGCCCAAATCCGCCGCCTGCAGAACGCCGGCATCCGCGTCTCCCACATCGACACCCACAAGCACACCCACCTCTTCTCTGGAATCCTGCGACCGCTGCTCGCCGCCGCCCAGGCCTGCGAGGTCCCCGCTATCCGCAATCCCTTCGAACCCGCCTGGGCCCTCCGCGCCACACCCGGAGCGAAATCAGCCTCGTTCCGTCTCCGCCGCCTCGCCGTCATGGTCCTTCAATCTCAGCATCGAACCTTCCAGCGCGCCATTGCCGCCTCCAGACTCGCTACCACCAGCGGCACCATCGGGGTCCTCGCCACAGGAACCACCGACGTCGAAACGACCCTGCGCAGCTTACTCGCCGCCATGCCGGGCAACCCCCAAGAAACCTGGGAATTCGTCTGCCACCCCGGCTACCCCGATGAGCACCTCGATAAGGTCCGCACACGCCTCCGCGCCTCTCGTGCCCGCGAACACGCCGCTCTCCTCGAACTCCTCCCCGGAATCCCCCTCGCCAGATGGCGCAATCTCACCACGGGAACCAGGCCCGCTTCTCGGGCGTAGACTTCCTCAAAGACCGAGGAACCCTATGCGCTGGTTCTATGAGCTCTTCTTCCCCGTCGTGTGGGCGGCCTATCTCATCTACTGGCAGGTCGCAGCGGCTAACGTCAAAGCCACCGAACGGCTCGAAGCGACTTCCTCGCGCGTCCTCCGCTCCCTCATGTTCCTTGCCGCGATCGCGCTCCTCTGCGTGCCCCACATTCCGCTCCCGCTGCTCTACCGGCATTTTCTCCCCGTTGGCCTCGCGTCCTTCTACACAGGAGCCGCGATCACCGTCGCCGGTATCCTTTTCGCCATCTGGGCTCGCCGCCACCTCGGCTCCAACTGGAGCCGCTCCGTCACCATCAAGCAAGGCCACGAGCTCATCACGACGGGCCCCTACGCTCTCGTCCGCCATCCCATCTATACCGGTCTGCTAACCGCCTTCCTCGGCACTGCCGTCGCCACCACCCAACTCCGCGGACTCATAGCCTTCGCCCTCATCGCCATCTCCCTTTTGTACAAACTCCGCCTTGAAGAACAATGGATGCGCGCCGAATTTGGCGATACCTACGCCGCCTATTCCCGCCGCGTCGCAGCCCTGGTGCCTTTCGTCCTCTGACCGATACACTCCCCTGCCTCCACCGGTCTCTCCGGCGCACGTTACCCTGAAACCAAACCATGTCCACCCATGCATCGGAAGCCAACCCGGCACTCACCCCCCTCGCCCACGGAGCCCTCAACCACTGCTTCGGCTGCGGCCTCGAAAACCGCACCGGTCTCCGCCTCAAATTCTTCGTCGATGACGACAAAAAAGTCGTGTCCCACCTCCGCCTCGCCGCACGCTTCGCCGGTCCTCCCGGCCATGCTCATGGGGGCATCATCGCCACCCTCCTCGACGAAGCCATGAGCAAAGTCAACCGCGCCCGCGGCGTCCTCGCTATGACCCGCCGCCTTGACGTCGACTACCTCCGCCCTGTTCCCCTCGGCAAGCGGCTCACACTTACCGCCCGGCACACCGGAACCACCGGCCGCCGCAATAACATCGAAGCCCACCTCGCCGACGCCTCCGGCGAAATTCTCGCCACCGCAAAAGCCGTCTTCATCACCATCACCCCTGACCTGCTCGCGAAGGTCAGGGCCAAAGCAAATAATGACCAGCCTCCGCCCTGAACGCCGAGTTCTGTGATCTGGCCCCTGAACCAGGGCCCCTTGCTTTAAGCCCTTTGCACAAAGCTTGTTAAAATAAAGTTTCACGCTGCATCTTCCGTTCAGTCATACACCGCGCCCATCGCATCGCCAGTCGACGAGCGGATCCAAGGAGCAACACATGGCAGAAACCCACAACGGTAAGAACGGTCACAACCCAGCCAACTCCACCACTCTGCGCCTCAAGGTCGGCCTCGCCGAGATGCTCAAGGGCGGCGTGATCATGGACGTGATGAATGTGGAGCAGGCACGCATCGCCGAGGAGGCCGGCGCCGTTTCCGTCATGGCTCTGGAACGCGTGCCCGCCATGATCCGCGCCGAAGGCGGCGTGGCCCGTATGGCCAGCCCGAAACTCATCAAGGGAATCATCGACACGGTTTCGATTCCGGTCATGGCCAAGGCGCGCATCGGCCACTTCGCCGAGGCGCAGATCCTGCAGGAACTCGGCGTCGATTTCATCGATGAAAGTGAGGTGCTGACCCCCGCCGACGAGGCGCACCACATCGACAAGCACGCCTTCACCACGCCGTTCGTCT
>CAZSWI010000247.1:0-5936 GCA_964610635.1 uncultured Acidobacterium sp. | reverse complement strand
TCGCAATCTCGCAGATCACCCGCACCACTCCCCGGCGATGGATGACCTTGCACTTGTCGCAAATCTTTTTAACCGATGCCCGAACCTTCATAAAAGTCGTCCCCAGTCTTCAGTTATCAGTCCCCAGTTATGAGTTATCAGTTTGTCCCTGGCAGCCAGCCGGTCCCGCTCGGGACTGGTGACTGGAAACTGGCAACTTACTTGTACCTGTAAACAATCCGCCCGCGATTCAAATCGTACGGACTCAGTTCCACCGCCACGCGATCCCCCGGCAGAATGCGGATGAAATTCTTTCTCATGCGCCCCGAGACGTGAGCCAAAACCTCGTGCCCGCCGCTGCTCTCGAGCTTCACTTTGAACATCGCATTCGGCAACGTCTCCAGCACCGTTGCCATTACCTCAATCGCGTCTTCCTTCGACAATCGTTATCCTTGAACTCGGTTCTGTTGCGTCCCTGCTGCTTCGGCGCCGGAGCGTTCCTCTCCACCTCTCAGGCGTGCCACTGCGGCCACCACTTCCGCCGCCACTGCGCTCACCGGCTGGTCGCCGTCCACTTCTTCAAACCGCCCCTGCGCGCGGTAATGTTCCACCACAGGAGCCGTCTGCGTCTCGTACGTCCGCATCCGCTCCCTGAACACTTCCTCAGTATCGTCGGATCGCCGCTCCAGAGTTGCGCCGTCCAGATCGCACTTCTCATCGACCTTCGGCGGCTGCAGGTAGATGTTGTAAATCGTCCCGCAGACTGGGCAGATGCGCCGCCCGGTAATGCGACGCAATAATACATTGTATCCGACCTGGATGCTCACCGCAATCACCGGCAGCGCGCACCCATCGGCTCCAATCTGCTTATCCAGCCAGTCCGCCTGCCCCAAAGTCCGGGGATAACCATCCAGGACATAGCCCGCCGCCGTATCCGGCTGCTTCAGCCTTTCCGCCACCATCTGGTTCACCAGCTCGTCGGGAACCAGCTTGCCCGCAGCCATAATCTCTTTCGCCTGCAAACCCAGCGCCGTCCCATGGTCCCGGTTGTAGCGCAGCAGATCCCCGGTTGAAATCTGCGGAATCCCCCACTTCGCCATCAACTCCTTCGCCTGGGTTCCCTTGCCCACCCCCGGCGCGCCCAGCAGCAAAATCGGCCCCGGTTTTACATCCAACGTTTCTTTACTCTCAACCCCTGCATCCGCCACTGCAACCGCCATTACCAGGCCCGCCTTCCTCGAATCCTCCCGCTCTTCGGCGAGAAGCCCTCATAGTGCCGCATGATCAGCTGCGACTCGATTTGATTCACGGTATCCATCGCCACACCTACTACGATCAGCAGCGATGTTCCCCCAAAATAGAAGTTAAAGCCCAGCCCGTTCGTGACCCACAACGGCATCGACTCGAAAAACCTTCCCACCAGCCATAAATGGTTCAGATGAATGCCGCTGATCAGTATCTGCGGAATGATAGAAATCACGATCAGGTACAGCGCCCCCACCAGCGTAATCCGCGTCAGAATCTCGTTTACATAGTCCGAGGTCCGCCGCCCCGGCCGAATCCCCGGAATAAACCCGCCATACTTGCGCATGTTGTCGGCGATATCGTCGGGACGGAACACGATCGAAATGTAGAAATACGCGAAGAAAATAATCGCAATCATGTAAAGCAGTTCGTAAGCCGGCTCGCCCACCCGCAGCGCATCGAAGGTGCGCGACAGCCACGGGCTGTTCTTCACAAACGCTGCCTGTCCAAACAGCATCGGCGCCGACAACACCGACGCGGCAAAAATCACCGGCATCACGCCGCCCGAGTTCACCTTCAGCGGCAGATGTGTCGATTGGCCGCCCATCAGCCGCCGTCCCACAATGCGCTTCGCATACTGCACCGGAATCCGCCGCTCGCTCCGCTCCACATACACGATGAACGCGACAATCGCCACCATGCCGAAAACCAGCAGCAGCAGCGCCGGTATCGTGAACACCCCAAACCGCTGAGTCCGCGCCGTGTTGATCAAATCCGCGATGCCGCGCGGCAGACCCACCACAATGCCGGAAAAAATCAGCAGGCTCATCCCATTGCCGATGCCGCGCTCCGTGATCTGCTCGCCCAGCCACATAATGAACGTCGTACCCGCCGTCAGCGTGATCACGGTCATCGCGATGAAACCGAATCCCGGATCGATCACCAGATTGCTCGAAGAGCTGCGCAGCGCAATCGCAATCGCCGCCGACTGCACCACGCCCAGCAGCACCGTCACGTACCGCGTCCATTGCGTAATCTTGCGGCGTCCCAGCTCGCCTTCCTTCTGCAGCTTCGCCAGCGGCTCATACACCACCGTCAGCAGCTGAAAGATGATCGACGCTGTGATGTACGGCATAATGCCCAGCGCGAACACTGTCAGCCGCCGCAGATTGCCGCCGCTGAACAGATCCACCAGCCCCAGCGAAGAGCCTGCCTGGTTATTGAAGAAATTCTCCAGCGCCGCAACATTCACGCCCGGCGTCGTAATGTGCGCGCCCAGCCGATACACCGCCAGGATGCCAAGAGTGAACAGAACACGCCTGCGCAGGTCGGGAACGCGGAAGATATTCAGAAACTTCTCAAACATGGATTACCGACCTCATTCTACGCCTGAGCTTTACTGCTCTCGTGCCTGTTCCTCACGTTCCCGCGCTCCATCCCATTAACACCGGCGACCTGTACCAGCCACCCGCTCCCAGCTCTCAGCTACCGGCTACTGCCTGCCGGCTAGCGGCTTTCTTCAGCTTTCCCTTAGGCTTCGGCGGCGCATCTCCGCCCAGCACAATCGCCTTGCCGCCGGCCTTCTCGATTTTCTCCTGCGCCGACCTGGAAAACTTATGCGCGTGGACCGTCACCGCGACTTTCAGCTCGCCATCGCCCAGAATCTTGATCAGCCCATTCCGCTTCTTCACCAGGCCCAGCTCCGTGAACTTCTCGAGCGTCAGCTCCTTCTCGCCCAGCTCCGCCAGCCGATCCAGATTCACCACCGCATATTCGGTCCGGAAAATATTGGTAAAGCCGCGCTTCGGCAAGCGCCGGTGCAGCGGCATCTGGCCGCCCTCGAAACCGCGCATCAGGCTCGATCCCGACCGCGATCCCTGCCCCTTGTGCCCACGTCCGGAAGTCTTACCCGTCCCGGAACCCATGCCGCGCCCAATGCGCTTTTTATTGCGGTTAGCCTTCTTCGGCGCTCGTAAATTCGATAAGTTCATTTCTATCCTCGCTCAACGCTGCCCGGAATCTCACCGAACAACTCGCATGTTTTCCTGAGAGTTTAGAGGTTAGAGTTTGGAGTTTAGAAATCACCACCAAGCTCGATCGGCCTGCGAGAATCGCTAAACTCTAATCCCTAAACTCTAAACTCGTTCAGGTCCGGCCTAATCCACGATTCTGACAAGGTGCGGAACCGTCTTCACCATCCCCCGAATCGAGGGCGTATCTTCCCGCACCACAACCTGGTTCAACCGCGTGAATCCCAGCCCCTTGATCACCCGCTTGTGCTTCACCGGCGCCTGAATCTTCGACCGGAAATACTGGATCCGAATCGTCGCTTTCGCCACAGTTGTAGCCCCAACCTTAGACTCAGCCCCGGTCTGGGCCTTTGCCCTCTTTACCACCGCTTCCTTCTTCGCCTCAGCCATCGCTAAATCTCCTGCGCCGTCTTGCCGCGCATGGCAGCTACCTCGGCGCGATCGCGCAACTGCACCAGCGCGTCGAACGTCGCCTTGATCACGTTATGTGGATTCGCCGTCCCGAGGCTCTTCGTCAGCACGTTCTGGACGCCCGCCGACGTCATCACCGCGCGCACCGCCCCGCCGGCAATCACCCCCGTGCCTTCCGGAGCCGGCTTCAGCAGCACCCGCCCCGATCCGAACGACCCCAGCACCTGGTGCGGAATCGAAGTCTGGGTCAGGTTCACGTGCACCAGATTCTTTTTCGCCGCCTCAATCCCCTTCCGGATCGCCTGCGGCACCTCGCGCGCCTTTCCCGAGCCATAACCAACAACAGCGGCGCCCGGATCGCCCACCACCACCAGTGCGGCAAACGACATATTCTTGCCGCCCTTCACGACTTTTGTAACGCGGTTGATGGCCACGACCTGATCCTTCAGGTTGTACTGCCCCGAATCCAGCTTCTTCTTTAAGATCGCCATTCGCTTCCCTTCACTACAAGGGTTTAGGGATTAGAGTTCAGGGTTTAGAAAGCGGCTCTCTGCCAACTCGATATGTTTTCTAATCCCTGATCCCCAAACTCTAAACTCTGTTCTTAGAACTCTAAGCCCGCCTCGCGCGCCGCATCCGCCAACGCCTTAATGCGCCCGTGATACAAATACCCGCCGCGATCGAAGACCACCTTCTTAATGCCCTTTTCCTGCGCGCGCTCCGCGATCATCCTGCCAATTTCCTTCGCCGCCGCCACATTGCCGCCGGTCTTCGCTTTCGCAGCCACCGTCGATGCGGACACCAGCGTTACACCCTGGCTATCATCGATCACCTGGGCATAGATATGGCTCAGCGACCGATAAACATTCAGCCGCGGACGCTCCGCCGTCCCCACCATCTTCCGGCGGATCCTCGTGTGCACCCGCTGCCGAATCGCGTTTCTCTTTCTCAACGGAATCATTGCTTGTCTTCCTTCCTAAAAGCGAAGCTGCCTTGCAGCCTCGTTCGGTTCAATCAGTCCCCAGTCCCCAGTTTCCGTCTCCAGTACTATTTCGCTTTCATCGCTGTAACTGGAAACCGGCTACCGTTAACTAATAATTATTTGGCGCCCGTCTTACCAACCTTCTTTTTCAGTTTCTCATCGGAGTAACGCACGCCCTTGTTCTTATAAGGATCGGGCTTGCGCAGCGAACGCATATCCGCCGCCACCTGCCCCACCTTCTGCCGGTCGATCCCGCTCACGGTCAGCCGCGTCTGTTTCGCATCCACCGCCGCGGTAATCCCCGTCGGCAGCGGAAACTCAATCGGGTGCGAATAACCCAGCGTGAACACCACCGTGTTCTTCCCCTTCAGCTCCGCGCGATACCCAATGCCCACAATGTCCAGATCCTTCGACCACCCCTTCGTCACGCCTTCGACCGCGTTCGAGATCAGCGCTCGAGTCAGCCCATGAATCGCAGCCTGCGAGTCGGTCTCGCGCACCGCGTTGATGTGGCCGTCCTCGGTCTCCAGCCTGATCCCCGCCGGAATGGCCTGCTCCAGCTTGCCCTTCGGACCCTCAACCACAACCACATTCCCCTGCACCGAGTACTTCACCCCCGATGGCAGCGGTATCGGCCTTTTTCCAATCCTCGACATCTTCAGTCCTTTGCGGCTTGCGAGTCCCGGAGCCACTCAAGCTCCCCGTTCCACTGCAGCCTGGCCGGACCAAGGTCCGGCAGCCTTTAGCTTTCAGCCGTTAGCTATTAGCCGGCTGTCGGCCAACTTCACCTCGTACCACGCCCCCTTCGTCCGAAGAGGATCAAAGCTAACAGCTAGTAGCTGGCGGCTAACACCTGCCTCTACCAGATTTCGCACAACACTTCGCCGCCCACACCCTCACGCCTTGCCTGTCGCCCCGTCATCACACCCTTCGGCGTGGTCATAATGCTGATGCCGAGTCCGCCCTGCACCCTCCGAATCTCATCGCGCCCGATATAAACGCGGCATCCCGGTCGCGAGATCCGCTCTAAGTCGCGAATCGCCGCCTCGTTGTTCGCGCCATACTTCAGATAGACGCGCAGTACCCCGCGCCCCTCTTCCTCGGTCGTCTTGAAGTTAGAGATATAGCCCTCTTCCTTAAGAATGCGGGCTATCTCCGCCTTCAGCTTCGAGGCCGGAACATCCAGCTTCTGATGACGCGCCCGTATCGAATTGCGTATCCGCGTCAGAAAATCCGCTACCGGATCGGTCAAACTCATCGTTTCTCCTTCATCCCCCGTTCGCTCTGCC
>CAZSWI010000246.1:0-5969 GCA_964610635.1 uncultured Acidobacterium sp. | reverse complement strand
GATTCATCGCAATCACCTTCAGGAACGCCCGCGCCGCAGCTTCCGGAGTCCGCCGGCCGCCCTCCCAATGCTTCACTGCATCCAGACTGAAGCCAAAGACCTCGGCGAAGCGAGCCTGCGTCATGTCCAGCCGCTGCCGAATGCTCTTCACATCGATTTCCGCGGGAAGACTGACCTTATAACCGGCCTTCTCGCCGGCAAGAAAAGCCTCGACCTCATCGAGGCCCGTCATCATATCGTCAAACATTGCGCTCATGGCTTTCCTCTGTATCTCTCAAAAATGTCATCGGCGCGCTTCGGCAGCAGGTTGCGTTCCCTCCTGATCGTCTTCAGAGACGAAGGCGTCTCGACGACAGTCCCCACAACCCGTTTCTACTCCAATGGACACTTTGCGTCACGCGCTCCTTGGCAAGGCAACTACTTTGGGCGCTTCACAGATGCCGGGTCGGGGTTTAGAAAAGAAAATCGGCGCGAAGCGCCCACCTTGCTGCCGCAGGCCGTCGGCGCAGCTCGGAACGAGCGCAGCCGACTCGCCCAGTTACGGTACCTTCGTACCGTTCCCATCCCGTCGGCAACCCACTTACGCTCTAACGCGCCAAGTGTGGAAAATCTGTCAAGCCCCAACGCCAAAATCCGAAGTAATAGCCCAACAATCGACATAACTTACAAGCCAGTTAACCCCAACAAAGTTGGCAGTTTTATCCTCCCAACCTGATATTCTGAACTTAGAGTAGAAAAAGAAAATACCTCCACTTAGGAGGCTTTTCTGCTTTATGGAAAGGAGGTAGCAAGCCATGTCACACCGAGCAAAGGTACACGGTGCCCCCATCTCTGCTCTCGGTGCCCTGACACCTGCGAATAAATCACTCGCACGCGTCAGGCATCTGACTTCTTTCCAATCACCAGGCCCCGTCGCAAATGTCAATGAGTCAATCGCGAGCGCGAATGACTCACTCCCGACCGCGACCCATCTGCCTTATTTTCAGGGGAGCCAGGGAGTCACGAAAGTCACTCCCCTCTCAACCACTTCAGAATCAATCACCACCCCGCACAAACCAACTCCAGGGGTAGTACCGCACGCAGAAAGCGCCGCCCTATCGTCCCTGAGAAACCGCCGCACCTTCTTGATCCCGAGCAACGGCAGCTGCAGCGCTCGATCCCCATGCCAGTTGTTCCATTGGATTGGGAGTCGGCCTGCCCAGCAGATAACCCTGCGCCTCGTTCGTCCCCAAAGCCTTCATCATCTCCAGTTGCTCGCGCGTCTCAATCCCCTCCACGATCACCTTCATGCGCAGGTTATGCGCCATCGACATGATCGATTGCACAAACGGCCGCGTCTCCTGCCGCATCGCCAGTTCCGTCACAAACGACCGGTCCAGCTTCAGCGCATCCAGGAACAGCTTCGGCAGATAACTCAGGCACGAATATCCTGTCCCGAAGTCGTCCAGCGCTACGCCGATTCCTCTCCCTGTCAGCCGCCGTATCAAGTCCGCCGCCCGTTCCACTCCGGTCAGCGTGGCCGATTCCGTCAGTTCCAGTTGCAGCAGGCTCGGCCTCAGCCCCGTCCGCCGCAGCGTATCTTCCACTTCCTCAAGAAACGTGTCCCGCGCAAACTGTACGCTGGAGACATTGACCGCCACCTGGATCGGCCTGCCTGCCCTCCGCTGCCAGCTCACTGCATCCGCACAGGCCTGCTCCATCACGTGCGCCCCCAGCGGAATGATCAGCCCACTCTCCTCGGCCACCGGAATGAAATTCAGCGGCGGAATCGGTCCCAGCGTCGGATGCGTCCACCGCGCCAGCGCCTCGAATCGCACAATCGTGTTTGTCGCCAGGTCGAATTCCGGCTGGTAGTGAACCTTGATCTGCCCTTCTTCGATCGCCCGCCGCAGCTCGCCCTCCAGCATCAGACGCTCCCGCGCCGCGCTCCCCAGCCCATCGCCAAACTGCACGATGCGGTCCTTCCCGTTTCGCTTCGCCGCCACCATCGCGCAGTCCGCCTGCCGCAACAGCTGTCCACCCTCTTTTCCGTGATCTGGAAAAATGCTGATCCCGATACTCGCCGTCATCCGGATCGAATGCCCCTCGATCTCAAACGGCTCCTTCAGAACCTCCAGCACGCTCTCCGCCGCTTTTTCTGCATCCCCCCTGTTCAGCACCGTGTCCAGTATCAGTGTGAACTCATCGCTCCCGATCCGGGCCAGAGTATCCGATTGCCGGAACCGCGACTTCATCCGTTGCGCCACCTGCCCCAGCAACACGTCCCCTACGCTGTGCCCCAGGCTGTCGTTAATCAGCTTGAACCCATCCAGATCGATGTACAGCAGCGCCACCTTCCGGTTCTCCCGCCGCCCCTTCGACACGCTGTGCGCCAGCCGATCCGCCAGCAGCCGCCGGTTCGGCAGCCCCGTCAGGTCGTCGATCAGCGCCATACTCTGCAGCCTGTCTTCCGCGTCCCTCTTCGCGCGATCCCGCTTCTGCAGCTCGAACAGCATCGCATTGAACCCATCGACCAGCTCCACAATCTCTTCGCTGCCCCGCTCCGGCACCATTACGTCGAACGGACGCTGTGCCGCAACCTGCAACATCGATCGTGACAAATCCCGGATCGCTGCCGTATTCTCCGACGCCTTCCGCAGCGCCGCCTCCTGCGCGCTCACCTGCCGCCGCAGCTTACTCAACCGCACCAGCACCGCCGTTATTCCCGCCGTCAGAACAATCAGGATCGTCCACATCACCGCGATCGGCGGCGGGGTCAGTTGCTGGCCGCGCCGCACCCCCGTCAGATCCCCCGCTCCCAGCTCCAGTCCCTGCCGGCCGTCATCTTCCCCCGCGCTCCGCGGCCTGCCGCTCCCGTCGCTCTGTGTCCTGCTACTCTGGGTCCCGTCCCCCTCGGCCGCCCCTGGCTGGGCATAAACAACCCCTGTATCCCGTCCTGCGCTCCCGTCTTTTCCCTTCAATAAAGGCGTCAGCGTTGGCGCTTCCCCTGCCGCACGCACCCCCGGCGTTCCCGCCACGCTCGCCCCGGCCCCCGCACGCACCCCAACCACTCGCACCCGGATATGTTGCAGCCCAACGCTGCCTGGCCCCTTCACCTCGTCATAAGCCGCTGTCGTGGTGGCTCGGATCGAAACCATCTCCCCGGCCCGCACTCCCGCCGGCAGCGGATCCATCGCGATCGGCATCACCCCGGTCCCATCCTGAATCCACAGCAACTTACCCGCCTCGTCAACGTAAGTTATGACGCCAGTAAGATTAACTGCTGAGTTAACAGGCAGTCCCTTCAGCTCCTGGATGGTCTGGCGCTTTGCTCCCACCGAACCCTGACAGTGCGCGGTTGCCAGCAACCCCACGCCCACTATTACGGTTCCGAGGATTGTGGCGAGCCTCCCCGCCCTCACCCCCGCCCTGACGCCGCTGTGCATCATCCCAGCATCATCAATCGCCTCGATGTGCCGTTCCATACAACTTTGGATTCGATCCCTACCCTTTTGGAATTAGAAGACTTAAGGAATCCTCTGCCTCATAATTCTGGCGCTCCCGCGTTACCTCGCCGTCCTCGCAGCGCCCCTCCTCATTCGAGACCAGGAGCCAGCCCCCTCGATCGGCCCGAAGATTCCGAACCCGCCACTCCACATCTCTGAGCCGGATCACCGAAACGATGCCCCCTGCGGCCGGCCGCGAAAATCCCATTGACCCGTGTCATCACCGGCGGATCCCGGCCCCCGTGGGTCCCCATAGTGCCTGCCGGCGCGATGGGATGGTCCGAAACACCCTCATCCTCCTCACCAATGCCAGAAGTTGAGACCGGTTCTACTCGACCGTAATAGTAAATGTCTCCACGCTCTGCACACCCGAAGGGTTCGTGTAAGTAGCCGTGTAGGTATTCGAGCCGGAGGTGAGAGGAATCCCATAAATCGCCCGCGTACTGGCCGTATAACTATTAGAACCAGACCAGCTCCATGTACCGCCGCTAGTCGGCCACGGAGCCAGATTCACCGTGCTGCCCGCACCGACTGTCAAGCTGTTCGTCTGCTGCCACGCGCCTCCGTTCACCTCGATATAAGGCGTGATCGGGGTCGCGCTGACCGTGATGACAAACGCCTGTGTGCTGGTGACCCCAGACTGATTGGTGTAGGTCGCCGTGTAGGTATTCGTGCCGAAGGGCAGAGCAACGCCATAGATCGCCCGCGTATTGGCCGTGAAGTTGTTAGGGCCAGCCCAGCTCCACGTACCGCCGCTGGTCGGCCACGGGGCCAGATTCACTGTGTCCGTGTAGTTCACCGTGACAGTGGCAACATTCTGCCAGGCTCCTCCGTCCACCTCAAGATAGGGAGTAATCGGAGTAGAGTTGACCGTGATGACAAACGCCTGCGTGCTGGTGAATCCCGATGGAGTGGTGTAGGTCGCTGTGTAGGTATTCGTGCCGAAGGGCAGAGCAATGCCATAGATCGCCCGCGTATTGGCCGTTAAACTATTAGGCCCGGCCCAGCTCCACGTGCCGCCGCTGGTCGGCCACGGAGCCAGATTCACCGTGTCCGTGTGGTTCACCGTGACGTTGGCTGCGTTCTGCCAGGCTCCCCCGTCCACTTCAAGATAGGGCGTGATCGGGGAGTTGACCGTGATGACGAACGCCTGCATGCTGGTGACCCCGGCCTGATTGGTATACGTCGCCGTGTACGTATTCGTCCCGGAAGGCAGTGAAATCCCCGCAATTTCCCGCGTGGCGGCCGTGAAACTATTAGGCCCACTCCAGCTCCATGCACCACCGCTGGTCGGCCACGGAGCCAGATTTACCGTGTCCGTGTAGTTCACCGTGACATTCGAAACATTCTGCCACGCCCCCCCGTTGACCTCAAGGTAGGGAGTGATCGGCGTCGGGTTGACGGTAATGTTAAATGCCAGCGTGCTCTGGACCCCCACGGGATTGGTATAAGTCGCCGTATAGGTATTCGTACCGGAGGGCAGAGCAATCCCATAAATCGCCCGCGTCGAGGCTGTGAAATTGTTGGGCCCGCTCCAACTCCACGCACCGCCGCTCACCGGCTGCGGCCCGAGATTTACCGTGTCGCCATAATTCACTGCGACACCGGCAACGTTCTGCCAGGCTCCTCCGTTAACTTCAATATAGGGAACGATCGGCGTGGGGTTGACCTTGATCGTGAACACCTGCACAGCTACGACACCAGCCGGATTGGTGTAAGCCGCCGTCCAAACCAGTGGAACGTCCTGGTTGGTGGCGTCATATGTCAGCGGGGATGCGCTGATCACTCGCGAAGTAGACGTGAACCCACTGGGTCCGATCCAGCTCCAGGTGCCGCCAGTTGCCGGTTGCGGACCGAGGTTCACCGTGTCGCCATAGTTCACCGTCAGACTCGAAACCTGCTGCCACGCTCCTCCATCCTGCTCCAGATCCTGAATATAGGGAACAATCGCGTTGGGGCTGACCGTGATTGTAAATACCTGCGTGCTCGTGAGACCGATGGAATTAATGTAAGTAAGCACATATGTATTCGTCGTCAATGGCAGGGGAACATCGCTGAGCAAATACCCACCGTAGCTGGAACTGGTGAACCCGTTGGGGCCGGTCCACGTATATCTCGCGTTATCGTCGCCATAGCCGGTCGCGCTAAGCGTCACCGTGTCGGTCGCCTTCACCGTGACACTGGAGATTGGCAAAAAGGCTCCCTCGTCCACTAAGATCTCGGGCTTCAGCGGGGTGGGGTTGACCGTGATCGTGAATGCCTGAGTGCTTGCCACTCCGCCGGCATCCGTGTAAGTGGCCTCATAGACGGTAGTGGCCGAAGTCAGCGGAACGGCATCAACCTGTTGCGCCGTCGACGTAAAACCATTGGGACCGGTCCAGCTCCACGAACCCCCGCTCACCGGCTGTGGCGCCAGATTCACCGTGTCACCGTAGTTCACTGTCACACTGGCCACATTCTGCAAGGCTCCTCCGTTCACCTGAA
>CAZSWI010000245.1:0-5995 GCA_964610635.1 uncultured Acidobacterium sp. | reverse complement strand
GAAAGTTCTGATGGCTTGCCTCCGTTGGAACTATTCTCCCTGAAGAGAAGGCTGCCCTGTTGCCGGGCAGCCTTTTCTCGTTTCGACCGGCATTTTTCAGGCTGGATTTTGTCCCGCGTTTTCCACCGTCAACGGATCGCTCCATCGCGCCCCGCAATTCTCGCAGCGCCAGTTGTTCGAGGGGTCCACGCTTTCCAGAAGAGGATCCGCAATTCCACACTTCGGACAAGTCGGCGGAACAAAGTCCTCAACCTTTTCGTTCGACTGATCGATAATATCCTTCGGAATTGGCCTCGCCAGAATGTCGCGCGCCTCTGCGAGCTGATCGGCGGCGACCAGAATTCGAACCGATTGCGAAGCAACTGTCTTCGTCCCGAACGTGGAGCCCGGACGATCCGGCCAACTCTCAATGCCGGCGATGCGCAGCGCCTCGCAAATCTGCCATGCTTCCTTACGGCTGCCGCAATTGCAGAGCACGGTCTTCCAGGTGTATTCGTGCGGCTCGTCTGGTTCTTCGTCCCCGGAATCCACGTCCCCAGCATCGGATTCGGGATTCTTCTCCGTTTGACCCCACCCGCCAACCACAGGCCTGTTATCCGGAACCGGCTGTCCCTTCGGCGCGTCCAGCCGCCGCCGCTTCATCTCATCCCGCAGCACCTGCTGCGCCACCTCGGTCAAATTCCCAAAGTCCTCCGCCAAAGCAAGCAGTTCTTCGTCGCCCTTCTGACCATAGAGACGCGTCAGCCGCTCCCATTCCGCTCGCGGATCGGTTTCCATCGGCAGCAGTATAGCCCTGCCCGCGCTTTACGCTGCCCATCCCGAACGATAAAATCAAGTTCAGCTTCACCGCGCCGATCGTCTCTGCGGGACCGGCCATAAGCCGACGTAGCTCAGTTGGTAGAGCAGCCGATTCGTAATCGGCAGGTCACCGGTTCAAGTCCGGTCGTCGGCTCCATCGCAGATTCCCCTCCCCCGCAATCTCGCTCCCAGCCTGTAGACTCGATACGGCCAAAATTCCCGGCCTTCCAATGCCACTTGTCCGAGGCTAGCCGTGAAATCTTTCCGCACCGCGCTTCTGCTCTCCTGTCTGCTGCCCTTCTCAATCATCCTGCGCGCCGATGTGCGACTGCCCCATCTGCTCAGCGACCACGCTGTCCTGCAGCGCGACCGCCCCATCCACATCTGGGGATGGGCCACCCCCGGCGCTCATCTCACCTCGCACTTCCACGCGCAAACGATTGCGGCGCAGACCGATTCCCTTGGCGCCTGGAGCCTCTGGCTTGCTCCCGAGCCGGCTGGCGGCCCTTTCACCCTCACCATCAGCGGTGACGGCGCTGACCTGACCCTCTCCGATCTCCTTGTCGGCGATGTCTGGTTCGCCTCCGGCCAGTCCAACATGGAAATGCCCCTCGGAGGTTTCCCCGGCAGTGCGGTCCTTAAAGACGCCGACAAGGAGATCCCGGCAGCCACCAATCCAAAGCTGCGCCTGCTGCTCGTCGACCGCAAAGCCTCCGATTACCCCGTTAACGACATTCCCGACACCTGGACCATTTGCACGCCGGAAACCGCCAAAGCCTTCTCCGCCGTAGCGTATTTCTTTGGTCGCGAGATCGCCGAGAAAGAAAACGTCCCCGTCGGCCTCATTGACTCCACCTGGGGCGGCACGCCCGCCGATTCCTGGGTCTCGATGGATACTTTGGGGACACACCCCGACCTCCTGCCCGCCTTTGCCAGCCGCGCCCACTTTGCCGATGAGCAGACCGACCTCAAGGCACAGATCGCCGCCGAAAAAGCCGAGGACGACGCTGCCCGCGCCGCAGGGAAGCCACTGCCGCGCCACCCCTGGCATCCCGACGAAACATCGTGGTCGCCCGCCAGCCTCTACAACGGCATGATTGCGCCCTTCGCGCCCATGTCCGTCCGCGGATTCATCTGGTATCAGGGCGAAACCAACTCCGGCCACGACCGCGCCCCGTATTACACCACCCTGTTCTCCGCGCTCATCCGCGATTGGCGGATGCAGTTCGCCCAGGGCAGTCTGCCCTTCTTCTTCGTGCAGATTTCCAGCTTCAATTCGCCCGGCGAAGACTGGGGCAAGGTGCGCGATGCGCAGCGCCGCACGCTGCAGCTAACCAACACCGCCATGGCCGTTACCCTCGACGTGGGCTCAGCGGACAATGTTCATCCGCCGGATAAGCAGACCGTCGGCCACCGGCTCGCGCTCGCGGCCCGTCACATGGTCTATAGCGAAGACGTCCCGTTCGCCTCACCGCTCTTCCGCCAGGCCACTTTCGAGTTGCAGCCCGACGGCAGCACCGCCATCCGCGTCTGGTTCGATCACGCCCACGGATTAACCTCGCGCGGCCTGCCCGTTGACGCATTCGAACTCGCCGGTGCGGATCACCACTTCGTGCCAGCCCCGGCGCGCATCGAAGGCGAAACGGTGGTGGTGACTTCGACAGCTATGCAGCACCCGGTGTATGTGCGCTATGCCTGGATGGGATTTGTAACGAACAACCTGTTCAACGTGGCAGGTCTGCCGGCCTCAACCTTCACTTCGGAGACCTGGCCCGCGGACTAAAACTCAGCAAATCCGCGGCAATTGCTCACCGAACAGGACGTCTACGACGCGCGTTCCGCCCACGGAGGTTTTCATCAGCACCATACCGGCGGGCTGCTCGACAACTTCGCCGATGATCCCGCTCTCGGCGCCGAGCGGATGTTTTTTCATCGCCGCCAGCACTGCGTCCGCGATCTCGGGCGTAACGATGGCCACCAGCTTTCCCTCATTGGCCACGTACAGCGGATCGAGTCCCAGCATCTCGCACGCCCCACGCACCGCATCCCGCACCGGAATCGCGCTCTCCCGGAGCACCATCCCCACCCGCGAACGCCCGGCTATCTCATTGAGCACCGTGGCCACGCCACCGCGTGTCGGGTCCCGCATCACACGAAAACCGTCAACCGGAGCCGCGTCCAGCATCGCCCCGACAAGGCCGTTCAGCGCCGCGCAGTCGCTCTCAAGTGCGCTCTCAAACTCCAGATTCTCCCGTTGCGAAAGAATCGTGATGCCGTGATCCCCGATGTATCCGCTCAGCAGAATCTTGTCTCCAGGCCGCGCACGATCGGCCGAAAGCTGCGTTCCGCGGTCCACCAGGCCAATTCCCGTCGTCGTAATAAAAACCTTGTCGCCCTTCCCCCGATTGACGACCTTCGTATCCCCCGTCACCAATTGCACGCCCGCGTCCTGCGCAGCACTCGCCATCGAATCGACAACGCGACCAAGCTCGGTAGCCGCTAGTCCCTCTTCCAAAATGAATGCCGCCGCAAGATAGAGCGGTTTCGCTCCACCCATCGCCAGATCGTTGACCGTGCCGTTCACCGCCAGCGAGCCGATGTCTCCGCCGGGAAAAAAGATTGGCGTGACCACAAACGAATCCGTCGTGAAGGCCAGCCGGGCGCCGCCTATTTCGAGTACTGCCTGGTCGTCCATCTTTTCGAGCGTTGAATTCCGGAAGCGGCTGACAAAAACCTTCTCAATCAGCTCCGCAGATAGCTTGCCTCCGCTGCCGTGCCCCAGCACAATCTGCGGATGCTCGAAAATCGGCAGCGGGCACTCGCCAAACGGCCCCGGCGCAGCTATTGCCTCGCCGCGCTCTTCCAGTTTGCCCGCGCTCATCGCCGCCCGTCCCCGATGCTCACCAGATCGGCATCCTTCAAATGCCGCCCGTAAGCGTAGTAGGCCGCGCACGCACCTTCCGCTGAAACCATGGTTGCCCCCAGCGGATGCTGCGGCGTGCATTCGGTCCCAAACGCCGGGCAATCATGCGGCTTTTTGATCCCCTGCAGGATCTGCCCGGCGATGCAAACCTCCGGCTCCATGGTGTCGATGGCCTCGACGCTGAATCGCCGCTCGGCGTCGAACTCCCGGAACTCCTCCCGCAGCTGAAACCCGCTGCGTGGAATCATCCCCACACCACGCCACTTGCGGTCGTTCACCTCAAACACCTTCGCGATCAGCTCCTGCGCCGGCCGGTTGCCGCCCCGATCGAGGATCCGTGAATATTGATTCTCAACTTCAGCCCGCCCCTGCTCCAGCTGCTCAATCGTCATCAGCACGCCTTCCAGAATGTCGAGCGGCTCAAAACCTGTAACAACGATCGGCACATGAAACCGCGCAGCCAGCGGCTCGTACTCGCGATACCCCACCACCGCGCAAACATGCCCCGGCCCCAGAAATCCCTGCACTCGATTCAGGGGCGAACTCAGCACCGCCTCGATCGCCGGCGGCACCAGCACGTGCGAAACCAGCAGCGACACATTCTTCATCCCACTCTGCCGTGCCTGCCACGCCAGCATCGCGTTCGCCGGAGCGGTCGTCTCAAATCCGATCGCGAAAAACACCACCTGCTTGTCGGGATTCGCCCGCGCAATCTTCAGGCAATCGAGCGGCGAATAAACCACCCGCACATCCCCGCCCAGCGACTTGATGCTGAACAGATCGCCATCCGATCCCGGCACCCGAAGCATGTCTCCAAAAGAACAGAAGATCACCTCCGGCCGCCGCGCAATCGCATGCGCCTTGTCGATCATCTCCAGCGGCGTCACGCACACCGGGCACCCCGGCCCATGCACCAGCTCCACGCCTCTCGGCAGCAGGTGATCGATCCCATTCTTTACGATCGAATGCGTCTGCCCGCCGCACACTTCCATGATCACCCACGGCTTCGTCTGCACGCGCCTGATGCGCTCCACCAACTTCGCCGCGATATCTCCATTGCGATACTCATCGAGGTATTTCATCGCGGCGTCTCCTCGACAAAGGGCGAATCCAGCTCGCCCAGAGCGTCGATTTCCGCCAGCGCAGCATAGGTCCGCTGCGCTTCCTCTTCATCGACGCGGCTGATGGCGAACCCGACGTGCACAAGCACGTACTCGCCCACCTGCGTCTCCGGCACATAGTTCAGGCATGCCTCGCGCGTCACGCCGCCAAACTGCACGCGCGCCATGTGCATGCCCTCATTTGTGAAGGTTTCCACTACCTTGCCAGGAATCGCCAGACACATCGATTGCCTCCCTGCCGTTGTTTTCCAGGCCAGACAGATGGCCCGGAGAACCAATAAATAATAGTCCTCGAAAGGGACTCCGCGCTGGCGATACAGGAAAATCTGCATAAGCCCATGCCCTCACAACCCGGGCCCTGTGCGGGGAGCGGAGATGGCCTGCGGGCCGGCGCGCGCTGGCCATTGGGAAATGGCCGGCCCCTAACCGGCGGCTACCATTCCCCTGACCACATCCGCCGCGCTCTTCAGCGCCGCATCCAGCTGGCCCGCGTCCTTACCGCCGGCCTCCGCCATGTCAGGACGGCCGCCGCCTGACCCGCCCACCATCTTCGCGATCTCCCCGACGATCTTCCCCGCCTGCACCTTGCCGGTCAGGTCTTTTGTGACGCCGACAATCAGAGACACTTTGCCCTCGTCCTGTGCGCCGCCCAGCACCACCACTCCCGACCCCAGCTTGTTGCGCAGATTATCGACCAGCGTCCGCATTTGCCCGCGATCGAGCGCATCGACCCGCTGCGCCAGCACCTTGATCCCCGCGACCTCAACTGCCTGATCCGTCGCCCCTGAAACCCGTGACGCCGCCGACTTCATCCGGGCTTCATCCAGCTCGCGGCGCAGCTTCTTGAGCTCGTCTTCCTGAGCCGCAAGCCGCTGCCGTAAAGCATCCGCGGGAGCCAAATCGGCATTCGAAGACAGCTGCGAAGCCACCTGCGCCACCTGATAATCCTTGCGGAATTCATTCAGCGCTCCCAGCCCCGTCACCGCCTCCACGCGACGCACGCCGGATGAAACGGACCCCTCGCCGAGCAGCTTGACCACCCCAATCTCGCCTGTAGCACCGGTATGCGTCCCTCCGCACAGCTCTGTCGAGAAGTCGCCGATCCGCACCACGCGCACTCGCTCCCCATACTTCTCGCCGAACAGCGCCATCG
>CAZSWI010000244.1:0-6045 GCA_964610635.1 uncultured Acidobacterium sp. | reverse complement strand
TTTCGATGAAGGAGTCGCTGCGCGAGATCAGCAGCCAGAGGGCCGAGCAGTTCCTGAACACGTTTTATTTCCAGTACGGGCACCGGTCAATCGCCGATCTGGCGCATGTCGCGTTTGCGATCGAGCGGCTTTCATTGTTGGCCGCGATCGTGCTGGTCGACGAGCAGCGGTGGGATGGGCAGGAGCGTTCGACGCGTTATCAGAACTTTCGCAAGAGTGGCTGGTTTATGCCGGACTTTGGCGCCGATGGGGAGGCGGCCATTCGTTTCCAGGCGACGGTGGAGCAGCTCTTCTCGCGGTATCACGACGTTTTCGAGGCAGTGTTTGCTTCGCTGAAGAATCAGGTGCGGAAGCCGGAGGACATGAAGCAGGAGTCGTACGAGCGAACGCTGCGGGCGCGGGCGTTTGACGTGGCGCGGTATCTGCTGCCTCTGGCGACGAACACATCGCTGGGGCAGATTGTGAATGCGCGCACGCTGGAGGCGCAAATTTCGCGGCTGCTTTCAAGTCCGGTAGCGGAGGTGCGGCAGCTGGGCGAGCGCCTTCAGGCTGCTGCTTCGGCGGCTGCGTGGAATGTCTATGGCGATGAGCTGGCGGCCTTGCAAAGGGAGATTGCGGCTCTCGATCCGGCTCTCGGCGAGCGTGCGTCAGCTCTGCTGACGCGCGAGGTGAAGACGGCTCCAACGCTGGTGAAGTATGCCGCGGCGAACGAGTATCTGATGCGCACGCGGCAGGAGCTGCGTCAGGCTGCGGCTGAATTGCTGGGCAACGAAGCGATCGAAGCGGCGCCATTGGTGGATCTGGTGGAGGGCGGCGATTCGCTGGAGGTGGATCTGACGACGACGCTGCTTTACGGTCAGTGCCATCATCCCTACCGGCAGATTCGGCATCATGTGGCCGCACTCGCCGAGGGTCGGCGCAATGAGATTATTAAGCTGGGTGTGCGGCATCGCGGGCAGCACGACGAGCTGTTGCGGGAGTTTTCGGCTGGCCAGGCGCTGCGCTTCGACATTTTGATGGACATTGGCGGGTTCCGCGACATGCATCGTCACCGGCGCTGCGTGCAGGTGCTGCAGGGATTCACCTCGGCTCATGGCTACGCGATTCCCGAGGGCGTGGGGGATGCTGGAGTGCAAGCGCTCTACGAAGACACGATGCAGTCGGCGCATGCGGCGTATGCCGCGCTGGCTGCTGGCTCGGGACCGGAGGCAGCCGTGTCTGCGGGCTATGTACTGCCGCTGGGCACGCGGAATCGCGCGTTGTTCAAGATGGACTTTGCTGAGGCGCTATATATTTCAGAGCTGCGGTCGGCGCCGCAGGGGCATTTCTCTTATCGCCGGGTTGCGTGGGAGATGTATCGGGCTGTGGAGCGGCAGCATCCTTCGCTCGCGCCGTATTTCCGCGTGACGGATGCCGACGAGCCGGTCGATTTGCTCAAGCGCTAAGGAGCGGTTAGCGGAAAAGGTGCGGCACGAAGCGGCTGGCGTTGTTCGTGACATAGCTGTCGGGCTCACGGATGCCCATGCCGCAGGGCTCTCCATCGACAAGCCAGCTGCCCAGTACTATACGGGATGAGCCATCACTGGCGAGGTCGATGTATTGCTGATAGACAAAGCCACCGTCAGCGTAGCGGCCGCCGGTGTTTTCGACTGTGATGCCATTCAGATTCACGATAACGTTGGCGCCTTCGCGTCCCAGCAACGGCTTGCGGACCCACGCAGCCATATGGCAGGGGCCATCGAGATAAGCGGGCAATAAAAGCTCGTGGCCGGGATACATCTCCCATAGAACAGCAAGCAGTCCTTTATTCGACCAGAGCATTTTCCAGATGGGCTCGATCCACTGGACGGTTCCCATGGTTTCAAGCGCGTGCGGGCCGAACGAATCGGAAAGGAGAGCTTCCCACGGATAAAGCTTCATGACGGTCTCCATGGGCCGGCTGGAACCGTCGACGAAGCGGTGCAGGGCGGGATGCCATCCGATTTCCCGCATGGTGAGGGCTTCGGTACTCAAACCGGACTGCTGTGCTGTATCGCGCAGGTAGGTGATGGTCATCCAGTCTTCGTCGCAGGGTTCGCAGGCGAAATAGACGGGCTGGCGAACATTACTGGCAAGGTCCTTCCATTTAACGATGAGCTGGTCGTGGATGGAGTTGAACTGATCGGCGTCGGGAAAGCGATCTTCCAGCCAGTACCACTGCGCCACGGCAGCTTCGACGAGGGAAGTCGGCGTGTCCGCGTTGTATTCGAGCAGCTTCAGGTCGCGTCCGTTGTAGGCCAGGTCCATGCGGCCGTAGAGAGCCGGAGGTTCGGAGTTCCAGGTCTCACGGATGCGCGCTCGAGCCGATGGGGGTATGCGGAGGGCGTCGTAACGGCTTTTGTCGAGGATGTAGTCTCCGGCAGCGAGGCACATTTTCTGCAGCTCGGCAGTAGCGGCTTCAATGCGATCGATTTCGACCGAAGTGAATTCCCAGTACACCGATTCGTCCCAGTAGGTTTGGCCGGCGATGGTGTGGTAGGTGAGGCCGACCTGTTCGACCTTCTTCTGCCAGTCAGGGCGCGTGAGGATGCGATGACGCTGCACTACTCGCCTCCACCGAAGCGGCTGAGAAGAAGGAAATACCCAGCGAAAAGAGCCAGAGGCCAATAAGGTTCGATGCTGCTACCGAACCCTGCGCGTTTGATGCCTGCGAACTCTGCGGAATCGAAGCACTCGCCGTCGGCATGCGCGCTCCAGGCCGAAGCACCGCTCGCAGCAACTGCGGCTAACAGCGCCACCAAAAGTGTTTTCGATTTACGCATTCTCTGAAATTCCACGAGGGGGCTCGGACTGCTACTCTCCTCCTCCGTGCCCACCATCACTCTCTGCGCCTTCGCCCCCGCCAAACCCGCCTCGCACCACTGCGCCCGATTCTCCTGAAACCACGCGCGCGCCAGCTTCGGGCTCAATTGATCCGCCAACAACGGTGTCGCCGATTCGGCCGCCACTGGCTCCGCCATAGGTATAGCGGTAGCCCACTGGGGCCATTCCGCCTCCCGCGGGCGCTGGATGGTCGCAGCGACTGTCGGGAACAATGTGATTCTGGGCGTCGACGCAGTTGCGCACCTGGGAGGGAGCGCTGTCGCATCCTGTGGAGGCTGAAATAGCGGCCGCCGCCAACAAGGTAAGAGAGACGGACTGTGACTTGCGCATGGACAGGAAGAACTGCCCTTATCTTCACTAAGGGTCGAGACAAACGCAACAGGTTTGAAGGGAATATGTGGTGCGGGACGCGCGCGGCCCCAATCGGGGCTTCAGGGTTAGACCGAAAAAGGGCTGCTCCCGGGGGAGGCAGCCCTTTCCTGACGTTCGTTTCTGAGGTCGGCGACTGTCAGGCGTGCGCGTAAGATGCGATGGCGCTCGCCTCGTCGTCCTTGATGTCGAAGACGGTGTAGAGCTTGGTGATCTGCAGAAGGTCGTGGACTTTGCGGGTCAGATTGAGCAGCTTGAGCTCGCCGCCCTGATTGCGGACGGTTGTGTACGCGCTCACCAGCTCGCCGATGCCGGAGCTGTCGATGTAATTGACGTCGCCCAGATTGAGCAGAATCTTTTTCTGTCCTTTGCCGAGCAGGTCACGGACAGAATCACGCAACTGCACGCTGCCCTCGCCGAGAGTGATCCGTCCGGAGAGATCGAGAATCGTAATGCCATCCACCTGACGGGTGCTGATTTTCATGCTCACGAGAAATTCCTCCTTGGAAAACTTGAGTGCGGAAATTTAGGCCCCGGCCGGAGCGGCTCCGAGATGCTTGATCAGCGTCAGCTCGGTTCCCGGATGCAATTGCCTGAAGTGTACCTCATCCATGAAGGAGCGAATGAGGAAGATGCCGCGGCCGGAGCCGCGCAGCAAATTTTCCGGAGCCAGGGGGTCGGGCAGGGTGGCGGGGTCGAGACCCTTGCCTTCGTCGGTGATGCGAATGACCAGGGAAGAGCCGGTGTTTTCGAAGGAGGCGGTCATGCGCTTTTCCGGATCGTAAGCATTGCCATGGAGAACCGCGTTCACAGCCGCCTCACGCACCGCCATGGAGATGCGAAAAATCTCGTCCTCATCGATGCCGGCCTTGCGGGCCATCTGCTCAGCCGTGGCCTCGACCTTGTTGACACTGTCCAGCGAGGAATCCAGAGTGTACGTGACGCGACTTGCCTGCTGTCCTGTCAAATGCCCTTCCTCGCTTTGCGACTCGCGGGTCTTTCCGGGGGACTTTTTCCCGTAGGCGAAGTTTGCTTGCTGGCGCGGCGGATGTCAAGCGGGATTGGAGGGTGCTCGAAACTGGCGCCCCGAAGGTTGGTCAAGCTTCCGGGATGGGCGGGCTGGCAAGAACGACGGAAGTCTCGATCTGGCTCTCGGGGATGTTCCAGTAGGTTCGGAGCAGTTGGTTTTGAGACTCCGGCAAAACCATAGTGAAGCTCTGCCGCTTATAAAAGCGGATCCCCCAGACCGCCGCCGCCCAGGTGCCTACCAGCAGTTGGCGAGCAGTGCGACCCCGCAGGTGCTCGATGATCGCACCGCCGACCCCCAGCCCCTGGTGGCCAGGCCGGACGTAGGCGTGGGGATAAGATCGACGTCCCGGACGGGCTGGATGCCCATGACGCCTGGAAACGAACCATCCGCGTCATAGCCCCGGAATTCAGTTCCCGCTGCGATTTCATTCTCCAGTTCAGCGAGCGGCATTTAGGGCTCGTGCCACCCGTCCGGCGGGATCGCGTTGCGGTACGCTTCGGCGGCAGCATTGATGATAGCCAGCATCTCGTTGTGCTCGTCGGCTAGGGACGGATGCTGGTCACGATGGAGACCATTTTCATATTTCGAGTTGTCTCGAGGATGAGCCGTGAGCCTCGATCGGCGAGGGCCGGGATCGCGTGCGCATCCTCCCCCCCGGTAAGATAAGGAAGACTCCATGCCCGGCCTTGACTCCCAGACCCGAAAAGATAGCGCCAAAAACGCCGGTGCAGAGCCCAGGCCGCCGTCTAAACCCAGCGCGTCGCAGCAGGATGACGACGTCGTCGGCAAGGCATACGACAGCCGGCTGATGCGGCGATTAATCACCTACCTCTTCCCCTACAAATGGGCGTGCATCGCTTCCATTGTGGCGATTCTGCTGAAGGCGGGCGCGGATGTCCTGGGCCCGTATCTCACCATGGTCGCCGTGGACCTGTATCTGACCCCGGCCTGGCAGAAGACTCCGCAGGCGGTGGCTGCGGCTGCGGCGCGAGGGGTCCGGCAGCATGGGTGGATCGCACGTTGGCTAAGCCCTTACTCCAATGGCGGCGCGTGGACCGGCGTCTCCGAACTGGCCGCGATCTGGCTTGTGGCGCTGGTCTTCAGTTACGCCCTGGAGGCACTGCAGACCTGGCTGATGCAGTGGACCGGGCAGAAGGTCATGTTCGATTTGCGCCGTCAGATTTTCCGCCACATGCAGCGGATGCACATCGCCTTCTTCGACCGCAACCCGGTAGGGCGGCTGGTGACGCGGCTGACGACCGATGTCGATGCCCTGAACGAGATGTTCACGTCCGGGGTGTTCGCCATCTTCGAGGATGTGTTCGTGCTGGCCGCCATCGTCTTCGTGATGCTGCGCATGAAGTGGTGGCTGGCGCTGCTGGCCTTTTCGGTGCTGCCGCTGATTCTGCTGGCGACCCGCATCTTTCGCAAGTATGTGCGAGACTCCTATCGGCGCATCCGGGCGGCGATTGCACGGATCAACGCTTACACCCAGGAGTACATCAGCGGCATGTCGCTGGTTCAACTGTTCAACCGCCAGGAGCGCGCCTTCCGGGATTTTTCGGCGATCAACCGCATCCACATGGAGGCGTTCAAGGACAACATCCTGGCCTATGCGCTCTACTACCCGGCGGTGGAATTTCTGAGCTCGTTTGCCATCGCGCTGATTATTTGGCTGGGTGGCGGCGGCGTGTTGCGGGGCACCGTGTCGCTGGGGATTCTGGTGGCTTTCATGCAGTACGCGCAGCGTTTCTTCCGGCCCATCCAGGACCTGAGCGAGAAAT
>CAZSWI010000243.1:0-6051 GCA_964610635.1 uncultured Acidobacterium sp. | reverse complement strand
GACCAAGGTCGTCGAGAGCCTTGCGCGTTTTTTCGATGAGGAGGCGGGTGTCGGCCTCCATTTTTCTCAGGCCTTCGACGACGTGCGGCGGGGCTTTGTCGAGAAAGGCAGGATTGCTGAGCTGACGTTCGGCGGAGGCGAGGGCTTTTTCGAGTTTGGCGAGTTCTTTGGTGAGGCGCTCGCGCTCGGCGGGGATGTCTCGTAACTTTTCATGCAGCAATGCAATATCTGTGAACCCTACTGAACGCCAATTTACGCCATCCCCTCCAACTTCCCGGTGCGCGTGGAAGGTAATCGTTGAGACCTTCGCCAGTCTTTGAATGATCTCAGTATTTTGATCAATCAGCTCGTTCAGATTTATGGCAAAGTCCCGGCTAGCGCTGGTAATCACGAGCATTGGCACAAGTTCTTTTTCGGGTATTTCTCGATCTTTGCGTTCCTCCCGAGTCGTACGAATCAGATCCTGCAGCATTTGCATTTCGACGATGTCGTGAAGATCAGTCTGATAATCAAGTTCCGGATACCGAGCCAGCGCGATAGACCTTGCGGGCGGCTGGCCCTCGTACAACGCCTGCCAAAGTTCCTCGGTAATGAACGGCATGAACGGCGAGAGAAGGCGCAATGCCGATTCGAAAACCTGGACCGACGTGGAGAGAGCAGATTCCGTCGCGGCCCTGTCGGCGTTCTCGCCGAAATCGAGGCGCAGCTTGACGATTTCGAGGTACCAGTCGCAGAAACTTCCCCAGAAGAATTGATAAACGACGCTGGCGGCTTCGTCGAAACGGTAGTCGGCGAATGCCGCATTGACTTCCGCAGCGACGGAGTTGAGGCGCGCGACGATCCAGCGAGCTTCGAGGGGCGCTTCGGCGGGAACGGTGGGGGCTTGTCCCAGCAGGGACGGATCGATCTCAATCCCCGCTTCCCGGCCCCTCTCCACATTCATAAAAATGAACCGAGCAGCGTTCCATATCTTATTAGCGAAGGCACGATACCCCTCGGTGCGGGCTTCGCTGAAGGCGATATCGGTGCCCGGCGACGCCATCGACGCCAGGGTAAAGCGCACCGCATCCGTCCCGTATTTTTCGACAATCGTAACGGGATCGATTACGTTCCCTTTGGTCTTCGACATCTTCTGGCGATCGGCGTCCCGCACCAGCGCGTGAATATAAACCTCGCGGAAGGGAACGCTGTCCTTGAGTTCGCGCTTCGACCCGTCGGCGAGCGGAACATCCTGGCTGAAGTAACAGCCGAGCATGATCATCCGCGCGACCCAGAAAAACAGAATGTCGAAGCCGGTGACGAGCAGCGACGTGGGATAGAACGCGTCGAGGTCAGGCGTCGACTGGCCGGGAGGAGGCGGCCATCCGAAGACGGTGACCGGCAGCAGCCCCGACGAAAACCACGTGTCGAGGACGTCGGTCTCCTGCGTGATCTGGTCGCTGCCGCAGTGGGCGCAATGCGTGGGGTCCTGGCGAGCGACGGTAATCTGCTTGCAATTTGCACAGTGCCAGGCGGGAATGCGATGGCCCCACCAGAGCTGGCGCGAGATGCACCAATCGTAGATGTTGTTCATCCACTCGAGGTAAATCTTCTCGTAGTTCTCGGGCGTAAAGCGGAGAGGCTTCGACGAGGAATTCCCGGCAATCGCTTCCTGAACGACTTTGCGAGCGAGTTCCGCCATCGAATCGCCGCCGCGCTTCGGCGACTGGTTAACTGCGACAAACCATTGCGTCGAGAGGCGCGGCTCGACGACGGTCTGGCAGCGGGCGCATTTGCCGATGGCGTTGACGTGGTCGCGGACCGTGCCAGGCAACCCCTGAGAGTCAAGGTCTTCGAGGACTTTCTTGCGCGCTTCGTAGCGGTCAAGGCCGGCGTAGTGCCCGGCTTCGGCGTTCATGTGCGCAGTCTCGTCCATCACAGAGATGGCGGGAAGTTTATGACGCTGGCCCATTGCAAAATCGTTGGCATCGTGGGCCGGCGTCACCTTCACCGCTCCCGTCCCGAAGTCGGACTTGACCCATTCATCGGCAATGACCGGGATCTCGCGGCCGGTGAGAGGCAACTGCAGCATCTTTCCGTGGAGATGCGTGTAGCGCTCATCGAGGGGATTCACCGCGACAGCGACATCGCCGAGCATGGTTTCGGGGCGCGTGGTGGCGACGGTCAGGAATTCGCCGGGCGAGCCGATCACCGGATAGCGAATCTCCCATAGCTTGCCCTGCTGTTCCTCGTGCGTCACTTCAAGGTCGCTGATGGCCGTCTGGCAACGCGGGCACCAGTTAACGATGTAGGCCCCCCGATATATGAGGCCGTCTTCGTAGAGGCGGACGAAGGCTTCGCGCACGGCGACGGAGAGGTTGTCGTCCATGGTGAAGTATTCGCGCGACCAGTCGACGGTATCGCCGATGCGTTTCATTGAGGCGAGGATGGCGCCGCCGTAGTGTTTGCGCCACTGCCAGACGCGCTCGACGAAGGCCTCGCGCCCGAGCTGTTGGCGAGATGTTCCTTCAGAGGTGAGCTGACGCTCGACGAGCATTTGAGTCGCGATGCCGGCGTGATCGGTGCCGGGAACCCAGAGAGTCGTCTCGCCACGCATGCGGTGCCAGCGCACCAGGATATCCGTCTCCGTGTGCTCGAACATGTGCCCCATGTGAAGATTGCCGGTGACGTTGGGCGGAGGCAGCAGTACTGTGAAAGCCTGGCTTCCGTCGCCGCTGCGGGAACCGGCCGGTGGCGTTTTGACCTCGAAGAGGCGCTCGTCGACCCAGTACTTTGCCCAGCGCTCTTCGATGGCGGCGGGATCGTAGGCCTTGGGGAGTTCGCGGCGCGGGGACCTGGGTTCGTCGTTCATCGCCGGCTGGCCTGGGAGCGTGGTTTCTGCTTGCTGAGGCATTCCCTTTTCACGATATAACGTTTGAATTTTCGATGCAGGGAGTGTTAAGCAGACGCAAACCGGCAAAGGCCGCCCACACAGGCGGCCTCTTCCCATTCAACCGTCTCGCGCTTTTATAGAGGGTTCAGCTTTTCGAGGCCGGTCTTCTTTTTGTGCTTGCTCGAAGACTCGTCCTTTTTGTCGTAAGGAGCTTTTTTCGTCTTCTTGCCGGTGGGCTTGCCGCTGGCGTTGGCTCCCGTTGCAACCTGAGCGTTTGAGCCAGCCGGTATCTGGTTAATCTGCTGCGGTGCTTCGGCCGGTTTATCCAGGGCGGGCAGGGGCTGGTTGTTCACCGGGCCTACAGGGGCGACAAGAGTACGAGTATTGGCGGCAGGCACGGCCCCATTCGCGGGTGAACCTGCAAATCCATCCCCCGCCGCTGAAGCTGCAGCCGGTGAGCTGTTCCCGGGAGCACTCGCGCCTGGGGCGGCTGTCGCGCCGCCGTCGACGGGGCTGCCAGCACCTGGAACCTCCACCGTGCTTCCTACGCTTCCCGAGGCGTCCGGCACCTCTTCAAAGGTCATCTTCTGCGTCGGGCGCTCCGTGCTCGGCGCTCCGCCGCTTTCAATCGTGGCGCTCATAGCCCCGGAGCCGCCGCTGGTCGATGGGGAGGGCGTTCCCCCTACCAACCCGGTAATGGGCTTGCCCAGCTGCGCCTCGGTCCAGGCGCTCGCACTTTCCTTCACCACGTCGGGCGCAACAATCGGCGTGGGACTGTTCAGCGGCGGCTCGCCCACGCGGGCCGCCCGGACCGTGTTGGGCCCACGGCCCAGAAGCTGTACCGCTCTGGAACCGAGCTTCACGTTGACTCTGCTGTCTTCCTCCGCCTGGTTCTCGGCCAACGCCTGAGCGCTCGGATCCGGAATGGGTCTGCCCATGGCGATCAGCCGGTCTTTGGCGTCTTCCACGTGGGGTGCAAGCGGATAACGCGAGACCACGCGAGACCAGTTGGCCGCGGCGCGGTCTTCATAGTAGCGCACCAGCTCGGCTTTGGCCTTCGGCGCTATCTTTGCCCGCGATATCAGCTGGGCTTCCGTGGCATAGGCATCCCCGATGGTGATGAGTGTCTGATCGCTGTGGCTGAAGAGCGGATACGAGTCGGCGACCGTCTGCAGCCGGGCAATAGACGCGGGCCACTGTTCGCGCGAGGCATAAAACTCGCCTATCTCGTACTGGCGCTGAGCCAGTACCTCCTGCACCTCGCGCAGCTTCTGCTTTGCCCGTGGAATCAGCGGCGAATCGGGAAACTGTTCCAGCATGGTGCGGTATTCCTGCTCGGCATGGACCGCATTCTGAGGATCGCGGTCCGGCTTCTCCATCTGCTGGTAGTAGATGTCACCCACCTTCATCTGAGCCTCGGCGGCCTCAGGCGTGTTGGGGAAGAAGGTGATGAAGTCCTTGTATTCGGACTCCGCCTGCGTAAGAGCCGCTGTGCCCCCTTCCTTGAACCAGGTATCGCCAACCGCCAGCTTGGCCCGCATGTCGTACTCGGAATCGGGATAAGTGTTCAGCAATGTCTGCAAATCGAGACGCGCGACGTCGTACCGGCCCTTCTTCAGCGCGATCATCGCCTTGTCGAAGAGCTCCTTGTCGGGCTGCTTCGAGTTCACATTCGCCAGAGGATTGGCGCTGAGGTCTGTGTTTTTCTTCTTCTTCGGCTTCTTGGCGAAAGCGTTGGGAGTGGAGAACGCGATCGCAGCACCCAGAAAAACTACTGAAATACGAATGAACAACCGATTCATAACACCTCGTCGCAGACGCCCGTCGTTTACCTTCCTGCCGGCGCGAGACAGTCTGCGATAACCCCTTGCCGGATATGAAAACCTTGCTTACACGGTCTCGAGAGCGGCTCGCTGCGCTGCGTCGAGCAGTTTGCGCGCATCCCGCTCCGGGCGGCCTTCGCCAAAAACCGCGTTGCCGGCCACCAGCAACTCGGCTCCCGCTTCGACGACGCTGCTCACCGTATCGTGAGCGATCCCCCCGTCCACCTCAATCCTATAACTCAGCGCCAGTTCCTGGCGAAGTTCTTTCAGTCGCCGGATTTTATTGAGGGAGTAGGGAATAAACCGCTGACCCCCGAAGCCGGGGTTCACGCTCATCACGAGCACATGGTGCACCATGCCCAGCACAGGGATGAGGAGATCGACCTCCGTATGCGGATTGATAACGACCGCGGGCTGCATGCTGTGCTCGGCGATGTGCTCGAGCGTGCGATGCAAGTGGCGGCACGCCTCGTAGTGCACGCTGACCCAGTTTGCGCCCGCGTCGGCAAAGGCCGGGATGAACTCGTCGGGATTCTCGATCATCAGATGGCAGTCGAGAGGCAGGTCGGTGTGCTTGCGGAGAGAGGCGACGACAGGCGGCCCAATGGTGATATTCGGCACAAAGTGACCGTCCATCACGTCGACATGGATGACGGTTCCCCCGCCGCGCCGGGCCGCCTCGATTTCGTCCGCCAGGCGGGCAAAATCCGCGGAAAGGATCGATGGGGCAAGCTCAACCAAGATAGGAACAGATTACAGGCCGCAGGGCGCAGGGTAAAGAGTTCACGATGAGTGATCGGCCTGTCGAGATAGGCCTATACTGTCGCTTCGTTTTCCGAACCCCAAGGTTCACGAGCGCTGCCACCAAAGATCGGCAAAAAGCTGTAGGGTGAACGCATGAGCATCCCTGACTCACGGTCCCGATTTCCCTCCCAAACTCACTTTCCAGTTAAACGTTTTAGCTGATACGCTGGATGCCGACCGACGAGGCGCCCCGCTGTATTTCTGAACGCTGAACGCTGAGCGCTGAACGCTGAACGCTTTCTACGAGGCTCCCATGCAACGCCGTTCCTTTCTGAAATCCGCCGCCGTCCTTGCTGCTGCCCCCGCTCTCTCGCCTATCGCAAAAACTGCCGCGCAGAACCTCCCCGCCATTACCAAGCCCGCATCCCGCCTCTTTCCCGAAGGGTTCATCTGGGGCACCGCAACCGCCAGCTACCAGGTTGAAGGCGCCGTCCATGAAGACGGCCGCGGCCCCTCCATCTGGGACACCTTCTCCCACACCCCCGGCAAAACCTTTGAGGGCCAAACCGCCGACGTCGCCGACGACTTCTACCACCGCTACAAAGAAGACAT
>CAZSWI010000242.1:0-6070 GCA_964610635.1 uncultured Acidobacterium sp. | reverse complement strand
GGATTGTGTCGATCGCCATCTACAAACTGGGCCGCCTCGAAGACCTCGAACTCAACCCCGAACTGTAACCGGACCCCGAACGCTCAGCTCACCGGGACGCCGTCGTGGATAACGATCCCAGCCAGCCTGTCGCCGTCGATGAGGGCGGTCGAGGGTTTGGAGGGATGCCTTGCCTCACCCAAAGCAGCACGCGTGAATAGGCTCGTTGTGACGAAGACACCCTTCGCACTGTTACTCAATGCTCCGCGGAAGCTGTTGATCCCGGGCCTGCCCACCGCATGCCTCCACCGCTTTACCTGAACCTGTACATGCGTTCCGCGAAAAAAAAGTCGCTCTCATCCACGTAGGCATCCACATCAATACCACCGTCACCGCTGGCCAAATACGCCAGAATCCTCCAGCGCCAAAAAAGACGAGCGCAGCAGAAACAAGAAGAAAGGCACGACGCATGAAGATCCTGCTCATCCTGGTCGGCGCGGTCATCTTCGCCATCGTGCTCGTCGTCGGCACCGGCTACCTGCTGCCAAAACACCACGTCGCCACCCGTGCCGCGGTCTACCGCGCCACGCCCGATCAGCTCTACGCCTATATCGCCGGTCCGCAGAACTGGCGTCCCGAAGTCCTGCACAGCGAACTCGACAACGGCCCCAACGGCCAGCGCATCCTGCGCGAATCCACGCGCGACGGCAACGAGATGACCTACGAAATCTCCGCCTGCGACTTTCCCAAATCCCTCACCCGCCGGATCATCGGCAAAAACCTGCCCTTCGACGGCTCCTGGACCTACACCCTCCAACCCTCTTCCAGCGGAACCACCGTTCGCATCACCGAAGACGCCAACATCTACAATCCCGTCTTCCGCTTCATGTCGCGCTTCATCCTCGGCTACACCGGCACAATGGAAAAATACCTCCGGGCTCTCGGGTCAGCCACCGGCCAGCCGCAGGTCCAGATCGCCAACTGATCAGCTCTGGACGCATCTTCCCCTCTCCCATATACTTAGAACTGCTGTTCATTCGCATTTCGTAAGCAGGATCACCATGCCCAAACTCAAGACGCACAGGGGCGCCGCCAAGCGCTTCAAAAAGACCGGCACGGGCAAATTTATGCGCGGCCAGTCCAAAATGCGGCACATCCTCACGTCGAAGGAAACCAAAACCAAGCGCAAGCTGGCTCATAGCTGCCTGGTTTCGGACGCCGACCACAAGAAGGTTGCCCGCATGATTCCCTACGCCTGAGAACAGGCCTGGCGGTAAGCTCCAGGCTCCGGTTAGCAGCATGATCCCGCTTCAATGGCGGGTCTCACACGATGCCTGACCGAGGCCAGAATTAGCCAGCCCTGTTCGAACCTTCCGGGCCCTCATCGAGAGGGCTCCCCTCAAGCGAAAGCCAGAGGAGAGGACAGGCAAGCACAGCGAGTGAAGAGGTCATTCCACCTCCAGCCGCTCAACCGAACCATAAAGGAGAATTAGGATGCCCCGCGTTAAACGTGGAACCAAACGCACTGACCGCCGCAAGAAAATCCTGAAGCGCGCCAGCGGCTACTTCCTCACCAAATCCAAGCTCTACCAGGCAGCCCAGGAAGCCGTCGAGCGCGGCCTGAAGTTCGCTTACAGCGGCCGCAAGCAGAAGAAGCGCCAGTTCCGCTCCATCTGGATCGTGCGCATCAACGCCGCCGCCAAGCTCAACAATATCTCGTACTCGCAGCTTGTCCACGGCCTCAAGAAGGCTGGCGTGGAGCTCGACCGCAAAATCCTGGCCGACATCGCCGTCAACGACGCAGCTGGCTTCACCGCGCTCGTTGGTCAAGCGAAAGCCGCGCTCGGCGCCGCTGCCGCCTGATCTTTTGCTGCTGTCACCCTGAGGCCGCGCAAGCGGCCGCAAGGATCTGCGTTTGTTTCTAACTTCGAGGGTGCTGTCACATTCCTGCTGCCACGCACGCCAATCCCGCGTACACTGGGCTTCTCAGAAAATCGTTCCGGCAATGCCCACTCCTGATTCCACCATTTCAGCCCAGCGGAAAGCCGCTCCTCCGGCCACCTACGCCGGTTCCGGCGTCGACATTACCGCCGGTAACCGCGCCAAACAGCGCATCAAATACCTCGCCCAGCGCACCTTCACCCGCAACGTGCTCGGTGAAATCGGCGGCTTCGGCGGTCTCTTTAAGCTCGACGCTAAATATCAGGAGCCCATCCTGGTCTCCAGCGCCGATGGCGTCGGCACCAAACTCAAGCTCGCCTTCCAGCTCGGCGTCCACCACACCGTCGGCGCCGACCTGGTCAACCATTGTGTTAACGACATCGCTGTCCAGGGTGCAACCCCGCTCTTCTTCCTCGATTACCTGGCCACGGGCAGCCTTGACCCCGAAATCGCCGAGAAAGTCGTCTCCGGTATCTCCGACGCCTGCCGTGCCAACGGCTGCGCCCTCATCGGCGGCGAAACTGCCCAGATGCCCGGCTTCTACGCCGACGGCGAATACGACCTCGCCGGCTTCATCGTCGGCGTCGTCGAGCGTACCAAGCTCATCACCGGCGCAAAAATTCGCCCCGGCGATGTCCTCCTCGGCTTTCCCTCCACCGGCCTCCACACCAATGGATACTCTCTCGCTCGCCGCCTCTTCTTCGAAGTAGCGAAGTACAAGCCCGAGCAGTACGTCAACGCGCTCAAAGAGAAGGCGGGAGCCGCGCTGATGAAAACGCACCGCAGCTACCTCAGCCTCATCAAAAAACTCACTGCCAGCGACTACGCCAGCGGCATCGCCCACATCACCGGCGGCGGCATCACCGAAAACCTCCCGCGCATCCTGCCCAAAAACGTCTCCGCCCAGGTCGAAATCGGCAGCTGGCCCGTCCTTCCCATCTTCGAGCACCTGCAACAGCTCGGCAACGTCGAGCAGGACGAGATGCTCCGCACCTTCAATATGGGCATCGGCCTCATCGCCTCGATCCCGGCCGACCGCTTCAAGCGCTGCAAATCGATGCTCGACCGCGCGGGGGAGAAATGCTTCGTCGTCGGCCGCATCGTCAAAGGCGACCACAAGGTCGTGTATGTTTGATCGCGGCTGACGTGCACGACCTGGGCATCCTCCTTTCCGGACGCGGCTCCAACTTCCTGGCCATCGCCGATGCCATAGCATCCGGCAAAATCCCCAACGCCCAAATCGCCGTAGTCATCTCGAATCTCGCCGAAGCCCCAGGCCTCGCCGCCGCCCGCCAGCGCGGCCTCAACGCCATCGCCATCGAAGCCAACGGCCGGAAGCGCGCCGAGCACGACCAGGAAATCGTCGCCACTCTGCAAGCCCACAAAGTCGACCTCGTCTGCCTCGCAGGCTACATGCGCCTGCTCTCTCCGGGATTCATCCAGGCCTTTCCCCAGCGCATCCTCAACATCCACCCTTCGCTGCTCCCCGCCTTCCCCGGCCTCGACGCGCAACTCCAGGCCTTCGAGTTCGGCGTTCAGGTCACCGGCTGCACCGTCCACTTCGTCGACGAGCAACTCGACCACGGCCCCATCATCCTGCAGCGCTCTGTCCCCGTGTTCGAAGACGACGATCCCCATAGCCTCGCCGCCCGCATTCTTGAACAGGAACACATTGCCTACCCCGAAGCCATCGCCCGCGTGCTGTCGGGAAAGTACGAGACGATCGGTCGTAGATACCTGCCCAAACCGTAGCTTCCCCCATCATCCATGAAAAACTCACCCACCCACCGCGAAGCCATCACCCTCGCCGTCACCGGCTTCACCCTCTGGGTCCTCACCGACACAGCCATCAAGCTCGTCAACCAGTCCCACCTGCCTTCGTACGAAACTCTCGCCTTCCTCGGCCTCTTCATGGCCTTCTTCATGTTTGCCCGTGCCCTCTGGCGCCGCGAAATCCGCGCTCTGCTGCCTCACAAGCTGCGTCCGCAACTCCTCCGCTGCACCCTCGACCTCGGCAACAACTTCTGCGTCGTTATCGCCCTCCGTCACCTCACCCTGACTACCTTCTACATCCTCATCTTCCTCGCGCCCATCGTGGTCGCGATGCTCTCGCCCATCTTCCTCCACGAACGCATGACCTGGCCCAAAGCCCTCGCCATTCTCACCGGTTTCGCGGGAGTCGTCATCGCCGTCCATCCCTGGAGCGCCGCGCACGAAGCCGACTGGATCGGCTACGCCGCCTTCATTATCTGCGTCGCCTGCTTCTCGGTGAACATGGTCTGGTCGCGCGTCCTCACTCAGACCGAAAATCCCGAAAGCCTCACCTTCTTCTCAGGCATGGCGATGGCGGTCGTCGGGTTCACTTTGATGGCAGGCTTCGCACTCATGGCAGGCCACGCCGCGCCCCTCACCGGCCGCCTCGCCGAGCTCCTGGTGACCATGGGCCTGCTCTGCGCGATCGGCAGTCTCTGCTTCTTCGTGGCCCTCAAACACACCACCGCGGCCAACGTCTCCCAGTTCCACTACACCCAGCTAATCACCGGCGCTTTCATGGCCTGGCTCGTCTGGAGGCAAAGGCCTACTCTCTCCACCATCCTCGGCGCAGTCCTCATCATCGCTTCCGGCGTCTACATCGCCCTGCGCGCTTCCCCGGACCGAGACCAGTTCTGGACCCATCCCGCCACCGTTCCCGACTGACATCCGAACTCCGGCACACCCAAACAATCTCCCGCCGCCCGCGGCTGCCCCTTATCGGCCTCCTCGTCCTTCTTCTCCGCCGCCTGCTTCGTCTTCCAGAAGCTCTGTTGCAGCCGCGCCGTTTCCCGGCTCTCCCACTGCTTGCGCCGCAGCACCAACTCATCCGGCGACAATTCCTCAACATTCGCCGCCTCGATGTGCCGCACCTGATTCCACGGAATAATCTCGCTGCCCCTAATCAAAAACCCGGACTTCGCCCAGTCCGCAAGCAAATCGCTCACCTTCGCCTTCACATCATTCGCATCCTCGAAAGGAATCAGCTCGAACGGCTCACCCTCCGCAAGGTGCACCGTGACATAAGCCACCAGTACCGTCTCATCGCCTCGTCCCCTCTTCTCATCCGTATCCGCCATCGCGCTTTTCCTCCACAAGCTGAGATGCACACCGGCCCAACGAAGCCACCCCGCTTCGTGGGCCGCATGGCCTCGATTGTTATGATCAACCCACCCCGCACCGGCCCATTCTTACCCACCCACAGGAGAACTCGCACCATGAAGCGACTTTGGATTCCCGCCCTGTTCCTGCTGATCGGTTTCGCCGCTGGGCTCGGCGTGATGCGCTCCCAGCAATCCCCGCCCCAGACACAGCGCTTCCCCCAATTCGAAAATGAGAGCGTCCGCGTATGGCGCTCGCTCGTTCTCCCCAATTCTCCCCTCACCATGCATCGTTACGACCACGGCCGCGTCATCATCCCGTTGCAGGGCGGCACCATGAACATCGTTCAGCAAAACGGCCCAACGGAAGCGCACGTCTGGGAAGCCGGAAAGGCCTACTGGCTCCCCATGAACCCTCCGGGAACCATGCACGCCGATGTCAACGCCGGTTCGAAGCCCATCGAAGTCATGGTCGTCGAACTCAAGAACGACAAATAGAGCTGGCTCCAGGCTCCCGGCTCCCGGCTAAAATAAAGCTTCATGTCCTCCACCCCCGATCTCGTCCAGATCGACCTTGCGCCCCGCCGCCCGCTTCCCAAACCCGACTGGCTCCGCGCCCGCGCGCCCATGGGCGACAACTACCACGACCTCAAGAAGCTGGCCCGCTCCCTCAACCTCCACACCGTCTGCGAGTCCGCGCAGTGCCCCAACATCGGCGAGTGCTGGCACCACCGCACCGCCACCTTCATGATGCTCGGCAACCTCTGCACCCGGCGCTGCGGATTCTGCGCCGTCCCCAAAGGCCGTCCCGAGCCGATTGATTTTGATGAACCCCGCCGCGTTGCCGAAGCGGTCGCTCAGCTCGGACTCAAGTTCGCCGTCATCACCAGCGTCAATCGCGACGACGACATCATCGGAGGAGCCCGCGCCTTCGTTATGGTCATCGACGAAATTCGCCGCCAGGCCCCCGGCTGCCAGGTCGAAGTCCTCATCCCCGACTTCCAGGGCAACGAAGAAGC
>CAZSWI010000241.1:0-6134 GCA_964610635.1 uncultured Acidobacterium sp. | reverse complement strand
AGCGGCGTCTCATTCTCCAGCGTGACCGTGCTCAGGAGCTTTTTCCCGGTATCCGTCTGGATATAGGACAGTAGATTTTGCGCCGAGTCGATGCGCGAAAGCAGCACCGTCTGCACGTCCGCCTGCACGCGCGCCATTCTCAGCCGCCGGACAGTTGTGAAGATCGTCCAGGTGATGAAGCTGATCGTGCCGAACACTGAAAGAAGGGCGACTACATCGGTTGGCATGGTCTTACCTCGTACTCAGAATTTGCATTGCACTGAGTACTACGGAATCCACGCCCCTCTGGTTAACAGAAAATCTTGGCGAAAAAACAAATCCGTCACCCTGATGAGCGGAGGTTGCATGCGCAAGCGAACAATCCGTCGAATGACCTGCATTTGCTTTCCGCCTGGCTTCTAATTCACAGTCAGCGTCAGAGTCGTCGACCCCGTAATCGTCGACGTTGAAGTGTCCGTACCCGTCAGCGTCAGCGTATAAGTTCCCTGCGCCACATCGTTCGATGTGGACCCGGTTGTGCTGGTTGAAGTGGAGCTCCCGTTGCTGCTCCCGCACCCCACCGTGAAGCCCAGCATCGCTACCAGAACCATGCAGCTCAGCACGGACCACGCCTTCCTTGACTTTCTGAACCCAAACAGCAGCGCGCCTGCCAGAGCCGCAGCTCCAAGCGGAACCGATCTCCCTAACGGCGGCTTTCCCTGCGAAGTAGCAACCGCAGCAGCGGCGTGCTTCGCAAACGACTTCGCCCCCGAAAGCCCACTGCATGCGCTCTCCGATGTATAAATCGTCAACGAAGCCGTCGCTGTCGCGCCTGCCGTCACCGCGGTGTTGCCGATGGTGTAGCAACCATAGGTATTCAACGAAGCGCTGGTGGACGTCAGCGCGAATCCCACCGTTCCCGCATACGAATTCTGGGACACCACGCTGACCGTCGACACGCCCGAACTTCCCTGCGCAGCCGTTACATTCGTCGCCGAAATGGCGAACGTTCCGCTCGAAGTCCCGCCACCTCCGCCTGTTGTCGTACCGCCCCACGCATTCATCAGGTTGTTGAAATCGACAGAGCCAAGTCCCGTAGCCTCGTCATACCCCGTTCCCGCTGGATATTCCGACGCGCCCGCGGCGGAGCAGTAATTCGATCCCGCCGTGCACTGATTGCCCCCGCTCGTGATGTCGTGAAACGCCAACGCATATGTCGAGCTGTTCGCCGCCAGTGCGTACAGCGTCTTGTTCGCCACACCCTGGCCGCTCGAGCTTTCCTTCTGATTGATGATCGCCAGCATGCCGGCAAAGATGGGCGCGGCAAAACTGGTGCCCCCAGCGACCGTCAGGTCCTGCGTTGCCGAATCGCGAAATCCGCTGTTGCAGCTTGCCTTCTGTCCGGTACTCCATGACGATGTGTCGCTCGTGCAATACAGATAGGGCGCGTACTCGGCCGAGGACGCCAGCGACACGTCGGGCACCAGGCGAAAACCGCCCGACGCAATGCCGGAAACTCCGGTTTGCCAGCTCGGCCGCGGAGTGAACGTGCTCACGCCTCCGCCGCCCGAGGACAGCGCATACTGCGCTCCGTATTTTGCCCCAATTGCAGCGCTGTCGTCGTTCCATGCCTGCTCCGGAACATACGACAAGGCCGAGCTGATTACATCCCCCCCGCTCGCCGACTCCCAGTAAGTCGTATTAGTCGACGCCACATCCGCGGGAAGCAATTCGCTGCCACCTACACCGGTCGCGTACGCGCTGCTCGCAGGATAATTCACCGCCAGCGCCTCCTGCTGCGCCGTCGTCAGGCCACTCGATCCACCCGAGTTACCCGTCCCCCCCGAACTCGTCGGATCGTAGCAAGCCGTCGAGCCGGTATCACCCGATGCGGTCACGACCGTCTGTCCCTGGCTCGCGCCCTGCTCCATGATGCCTTCCAGAGTCGTGTAATCGCTCGAACTAAGCGTCGTTTCGCAAGCGCCGTAACTGATGCTCACCACCGGGGCCAGCTTGTTATCGACGGCATATTGCAGAGAATCGAAAACCCCATAATTCTGGTTGTTGCCAACGTAAACAAAGATGATGTTCGCTTCCCGCGCGATTCCGCTCGAGTACTCGAGGTCCAGATCCGACTCGGCCTCGTCGCCGGCCACCGTCGCGGCCGTTCCCGAACCCGGCACCAGCACGACTGTCGGATCCTTTACCGTCAACCCCGCCGCACTCTGAAACGCCTCGATATCCGACATTGCAACTTCCGACTGCCCCATGATGGCGATCGATTGCCCGCTCCCCGTATACCCGGAGTTATACGCAGCGTTGATGTCGTAGATGGTCGCTATGTCTTTCGGAGTCAGAAAGTGCTCCTGAGTTTGCGCCGAAGTGAACGCTGGCTGAATGCTGGCCGGAGAAGGACGGAACTGCGGCTTAGGGCGAAAGTCGTCCAGATTGCGCACCGATCGCACCACTCCCAGCAATGCCGACGGAATCGACAGGTTCGTTCCGTTCGCGAAATGCCATTCGTCCCCTATCCGGTAGCGATGCATCTCCGTCCGAAATGCCGACTCCACCTGCGCCGCGGTGCCGGAGAACGCAATGCTGGTGTGACTGTTCGCCACGCGATCGATGTTGAACCCCTCAGACTCAAGCCAGCCCTCGATCTTTGCGAGGTCAGCCTCGCTCAGCCCAAACTGGCTCGCGTATTGCTCGGGCGTTAACCACGCATGGTAATAAGGTGAGCCAGGAGTTTGCTGCGCCGCGACCAGCGCGTCCAGCTGCGCCTGCTGCTCCGGCGTTGGCTCAAAATAAATCGTCACACCGTTCAGCGGAGTTGCTGGGTCGAGCCGGCCTATGTCATTGTGTGCTCCGACGCGCGGGCTCACAGAACCAGGCAGAGCTGCGGTCGAGCGTGAATCGATCTCCTCAACGAGACGGTTAGAGGCCTGCTGTGCCGAAACCAATGTCGCGGAAAACGAAACCGCCAAAACGGCGCCGAAAAACAAGCGACGGGGGAAACAACGCATGGGGACCTCTTCAAAAAAGCAAAATGAGGCAGAGCCAGACTTCCAAAACACCAGCACAGCTGAGCTGGTCAAATGGCTTGCCTTTCACGCTGGATCTCGGGCAGGGGTGCAGCACAGCGTGGCTTGTTAGACGGTATTACACCGCGATTCGTCTTTCCGAACTCACCCGAAAAAACGCTTCAAAGCCGGTTCGGGCACCTTTGGACGTTCGCTGCCGCCACTTGCAATTCTGCCTGCCCATGCTCAATACACCGGCGTGGATGACGCTATACTCGGTTTTCATTCCAAACACCGAGGTGGATCCATGGCTTCTGTTTACTCAAAAAAGTTGGCCCTGCTCGCCCTGTTCGTAGCAGCCGCATGCACGATTTCCGTTGCGGCCGCAGCCCAGGACAAGTCCAGCGATAAACCCGGCGACAGATCCGGCGACAGGGCCGGCGACGCGAAATCCACCCCGCAAGCCGCCGCAGCGCCCGATTCAATCACTGAAGGCTCGGTGACCATCGGCGGCCAGCCCATCGCCTACCGCGCCGTCGCCGGAACCATCACCGTCGGCGCCACCGACGCCCAGGACGCCACCCTTGCCCCGGATGGCACCCTCCTGCCGGATTCCGGCGTCAAAGCCCCAGCCGATCCAGCCGAAGCTCCGCCCACCGCGCGTATCTTCTACGTCGCCTACTTCAAAAAGGACACCACCGACGAGAACCACCGCCCCGTCACCTTCATCTACAACGGCGGCCCCGGCTCGGCGACCATGTGGCTGCACCTCGGAACCTTTGGCCCCCAGCGCATCGTCGTCCCCGACACCGACCATCAGGAAGCCGCGCCCTACAAAGTCGTCAGCAATCAATACTCCCTGCTCGATACCAGCGACCTCGTCTTCATCGACGCCCCCGGCACCGGCTTCAGTCGCACCTTCGGCAAGGAAAAAGCCAAAGCGTTCTATGGAGTAGATCCCGACGGCCAGGCCTTCACCCATTTCATTCTCAAGTTCCTCACGAAATACAACCGCTGGAATTCCCCAAAATATCTCTTTGGCGAAAGCTACGGCACCCCGCGTTCCGCGGTGCTGGCTGCCGATCTGCGCGGCGTCGACCTGAACGGCATCATTCTCCTCTCTCAAATTCTCAGCTTTGATAACTCCGTCGACGATCCAAACCAGAATCCTGGCGTCGATCAGGCCTACGCCCTCGCGCTGCCCACCTATGCCGCAACCGCATTCTATTTTCACAAGCTGCCCAGCCAGCCTCCCGCGCTCCGTCCATTCCTCGATGAAGTCGAGAAGTATGCCCTCGGCGATTACATGGCGGCGCTGCTCCAGGGCAGCCTGCTCTCCGACGACCAAAAGCACGCCGTCGCCGACAAGCTGCACACCTATACAGGCCTGCCCGTCGATTACCTCATCCGCGCGAATCTCCGCGTCACAGGAGGAAATTTTTCGAAGACCCTCAAGCTCGACGAAGGCGTGACCATTGGTCGCCTCGATACTCGTTTCCAGGGTCCGGACATCGATCCCCTCAGCGAGAGCGCCCAGTACGATCCGCAGAGCGACGCCATCACCTCGGCCTGGACCGCGGCCATCAACGACTACCTCCACAAAGACCTGAAGTATGGACTGCAGAGCGTCTACTTCACCAACGGCCGGCAAGGCGGCGACTTCACCTGGGACATGCGCCACCGAACACCCGGCTCATTCGGCCCCGGTGGAGAGCAGGAAGGAGGCACCAATGTGATGCCCGACCTCGCCTACCGCATGAAGATGAATCCCAAAATGAAGATCATGCTCGCCGGCGGGTATTTCGACCTCGCTACCCCCTACTTCGAAGGCGAGTACGAGATGCACCACCTGCAAATCCCGAATGCGCTTCAGTCGAACATCAGCTACCACTACTACGAAGCCGGGCACATGATCTACGTTAAGGAGGATGTGCTCAAGCAGTTCCACGACGATGTCGAGAGCTTTATCAAATCGACCGACAGTGGGCAGTAGGGTTCACGAATTGCCGAATTGACGCTTGCTGTTCGCAATAGCCGCAGGGTTCGAGCTACTTCGTCGCCTGGCTGGTGTGGAGCACCAATTTCGCGGCCACCTCGGCGCGGATGGCCGAACACCTTCAGCTTCCCCGCCGTTTTCAACAGATCCCTCGCCTTTTCCTCAGCTTGCAGGCCCTCGCCCCTTCGCGTACGATCAAAAAGTTGGCTTTTGCTCCAACCTCATTTGCGATTTCCATTGAGGCGTGCTAAAGTAGACGAGATTGGTAGCAGTGGGAAGGGCTTCGCCAACGGGTTCTCGTGACTCGGTTCTGAAGAGCAGCGAAGCGGAATCTGTTCGACACTCGTTGTGCTTCGGCCGACGGTAAGCCAGACAGAACAATCCATTGCAGTGGGAGTCGAGGTTTCTTATCTGCCTCGAAATCTCCTTATGGGCGGTTAGCCGCCCCCGCGAGCAATGCTCGCGGAACGGTCTTTTTCAAATTTGGCGCTTCACGAGTCCCCTTCGACATAGAAGGCCTCGGTTAATGCACGAACGGCAGGTCGGGTATCACGCGAATCAATCGCTTCACCTTGACAAAGGCCATCGAGATTGGATAGTCTCGAAAAGTTCGCGCAAAATTGAAGCGCAACAAGTTCGGGGACATGCAACAGGCCTCAAAACCGGTTGCTCGTCTTCGATCCAAAGCGGTCCGCTCAGGCGGTTTACCGTTAAGGATCTTTGACAATCAGGTAGAACATGCCAGTCGTGAGAATACGGAAAGATCTGGTTTGATCATTCTCACAATGTAGTGCTTCGCTGCGTTTTCGAGCGCACGCGAAGCCGGTTCCCGCCGGAGACCTCCGTCGACGGTCGGGAATCTTCAGGTTTCAAACGAGAGTTTGATCCTGGCTCAGAATCAACGCTGGCGGCGTGCCTAACACATGCAAGTCGAGCGAGAAAGTGGAGCAATCCATGAGTAAAGCGGCGCACGGGTGAGTAACACGTGACTAACCTACCCTCGAGTGGGGAATAACCTGGGGAAACCCGGGCTAATACCGCATAATACCTACGGGTCAAAGGAGCAATTCGCTTGAGGAGGGGGTCGCGGCAGATTAGTTAGTTGGCGGGGTAATGGCCCACCAAGACGATGATCTGTA
>CAZSWI010000240.1:0-6154 GCA_964610635.1 uncultured Acidobacterium sp. | reverse complement strand
CCTGCCAGATGGCTGCGGGGCTGGCGTTGATGATGACGCGTTCGACGGTTTGCATACGGGTAGCCGCTCCTATTGCTTTTTTTCGCCCCTGGGGCTGGGCTGGACAGGGATACGGTTTTGGCGGAGGTGCGGTTCCATGGGGGGCCACGCTGCCCGGGATCTCATCGGAGATCGGCGCCCTGCACGGGGTAACCGGTTTGCCAACCCCTTTTGCATCGCAGGGCAACAAATTACGTTTTCCTATGCATCCAAAGGAGCGACCCTTCCCCAAGGAGTATCCGCTCGCCTCATGACGACTGCTCGAGCTGCGGCACAGCGCGCTTTGCGCCTGCCCTATGGATATGACTACGCCGGTCCGCAGGCGCGCCTGCGAGTCCAGCAGGATCCAGGTGCGCTTGCCGCCCGCCACGGTTCCGCTGCGAACATGCCTCCACGCCGGAGCTGGATTCTTTCTGCCGCGCTGGCGGCGGTCTTGCTGGTGGCCGCGGCGGCGTCGGGTCAGAGCGGAGATGTGGCCTCTGTTTCTCAGAGTTCGAGTCAGGCTTCAGGCCCTCCAAAACGGCTCAAGGATCTTTCTCTCGAGGAGCTGGGCAAGGTTCAGGTGGTCACGTACAGCAAGGTTCCCAGCCACCTGTTGCAGACACCGGCAGCGGTTTACATAATCACCAGCGATGACATTCTTCGGTCCGGGGCGACGACCATCGCCGATGCATTGAGGCTGGCGCCGGGTGTGGAAGTCGGGCGAATGGACTCGACGACGTGGGCGGTTGGGATCCGCGGCCTCGAGAACAACTTTTCAAAATCCGTGCTGGTGCTCATTGATGGCCGGAACGTCTATACGCCGCTCTTTGCGGGTGTGTATTGGGATGTCCAGGATATGCCGCTCGAAGATATAGACCGGATCGAGGTGATTCGGGGCCCCGGCGGAACCATCTGGGGACCGAATGCGGGCAACGGGGTGATCGACATCATTACGAAGAAGGCTGGCGAGACGCAGGGGGTGATGGCGGAAGGGCTGGTGGGCGGCCAGGACCACACGATCGACGATTTGCAAATCGGCGCGACCACGCGGAAGCTGCTCAGCTTCCGCCTTTTCGGTCGCGGCTTCGAGCGCGCCCACGAATACCACACCGATGGGATCGACGAGGATGCCTGGCATCAGGAGCGAGTGGGATTCCGGGCGGATTATGCTAATGGCCGGGACAACTTCCAGGCGGAAGGAGACGCATACCGGGGGAATTCCCCTCGCATCGTCGGGACCACGCCTCTGTATGACCAAACATCGGGCGGAGACGTGAATGTGCGCTGGGAGAGACTGTTGAACGACAGCGCTGGATTCTATGTTCAGGTCTACTTCGACCGCACGCTGCGCACCGACCCCGTTTTCTTTGGTGAAACCAGGAACACAATCGATATCGATTTCGTCCACCATTTCAATATTCAGGGCCATCAGCAGTTTTCCTATGGAGGCGGACTCCGCTGGAGTCCTTACAACACGATTGCCGCTGTTCCCGGCGCCAACCTGCTGGTGCCGCAGAGCGGGACCGATCACGTCCACACCGGTTTTGTTCAGGATGAGGTTCGGCTGGGCACGAAGGTTTCTGTGACCGGGGGAGCGAAGCTGCAGGAAAACAACTTTAGCGGATTCGATGCTCAGCCCTCCGTCCGTCTGCTGTGGACTCCGGGTGAGCACGAGACGGTGTGGGGGGGAATTACGCGGGCGGTTACAACGCCGTCGGATCTGGAGGAAAAGTTTTTACTCAAGGGTCTGGCGGGGCCGAGCACATACATCCAGGTTCTGGGCAACAAAAACTTCAAGTCAGAAGATGTGATCGGGTATGAGGCCGGCTATCGGCTTCTCGCGAGCGACCGGTTCTACTTCGATCTGTCCCCGTTTTGGAACCAGTACAGCAAACTGCAGAGTTTCAGCGCGCCCGCGCTTTCATCTTCCGGCGGCAATACCTACATCTCCATCCTGTATGAGAACCAGATCGCTGGCCATACTTCGGGATTCGAATTCGCGCCAAAGGTGGCAATGACGCAGTGGTGGCAGCTGAACACCAGCTATTCGTTCGTGAGCTCGACATTCACCGCCAACGGTCCCACTTCAAACATCAGCTCGACCGGATCGGTGCCGACTTATGAGGGCTCGACGCCGCGGCACCTTGTTTCCCTGCAGTCGAAGATCGATCTGCCCGCGGGTTTCCAGTTCGACCAGATGTTTCGCTATGCCAGCGATCTGCCGGCACAGAAGGTGAAGGCCTACGAGACTATGGATCTTCGCGCCGCGAAAGCCTTTGGTCATGGATTTCTGTTTGAGGCCGTGGGGCAGAATCTTTTTCAGCCGCACCACAACGAGTGGGGCACCGGCGATCCTACCCAGCATGTAGTTGGCATCTACCGGGCGGGATACATCCAGCTGTCATTCAATGGGCATCGGCAGCGGTCGCATTAGTCGGCATTGGCCCAGAAGCTTAACCCTCCTGGTGCAGTGGAATCGGTCTGGATTCATCCCAGAGAGCGAACACCGCGCTCGCCGGGCACGGCGACTATGCTGCGGAGGACATCTTCGGGTTCGGGGCGGACGCGGAAGTCGGCGTGGGCTTCGGAGTAGAGGACTTTGCTTTCCTGGGAGAGAACGAAGGTGGCCGGCAGAGGCAGCTTCCAGCTTTCCTCGCCATTGATGAAGGGGATGTTGAGCAGGATGCCGCGATAATAGCGCCGGAGATAGTCGGGGAGCGTCCAGGCAAGGCCAAATTGTTCCGCGACGGCGCAGCCCGCGTCGACCAGAAGAGGGAAGGGAATGGCGTGCTGGCCGGCGGTGAAGTCGCTCTGGCGCTGGTTCTGGGGCGAGATGCCGACGACCAGGGCTCCGCGTTCGCGCAGTGCGGGGTAGAGGTCCCGCCACGCTTCGAGTTCGGTAACGCAGTAGGGGCACCAGCGGCCCCGGAAAAAATTGATGACCAGCGGCCCGAGGGCAAGCAGGTCGGTCGAACGGACGACCTTACCCGAGAAGTCGGGCAGCGCGAACCTGGGTGCAGTGGCGCCGATGGGGAGCAGGCGATCTTCAATGCCGGAGCGGAAGAGCTCCTCAATGGCGCGCTCCCCGATGGCCAGACGCTCGGGCTGGACCAGCGTGCGGGTCTGGGTGGTGATCTCGTCGAGCTGGTCCTGAAGATGAGGCATGAAAGTCTAGTTTAATCGCAGGTGGGCCAACAGGACGGCTGGAATTGCGCTGGGTATTACGATTGAGTGCGAGAGAGGGTACGAGGATGAGGCAAATGCGTAGATATCGCAGTGTGCGGTGCGCGGGGTTGGCGGTTTTGCTGTGCGCGGGGTTGGCGGTGTGGGCGCAGGGTGCAGGGTACACACCCGTAACAGTCGTGGTCACGGATTCGTCCGGGGCCGTGATTCCCGGGGCCGAGATTCGGGTAATGCCGGGTGGTCCATCGGGAAACCGGCTGATCGCCGATGAGCGCGGGCGCTCGCAGCTGGGGATGACAGCTGGGAAGTACCAGCTCCACGTGACCGCTGAGGGTTTCTCGACCGCGGAGCAGACCATCATAGTGGCCGATAAGCCTCAGACGGTGACGGTGACGCTGGTGCCCGGCTCAACGAGCGGACCGGTGCAGGTGGTTCCCGGAGCTTCTCCGATGCAGCCGGCCGCGGTTCCGCTGGAGAGCACCGTGGAGAAGCCCCATGCCGAGGGCGCGATTGAACCGGCGCCTGCGAACGCCAACACCCTGGTCATCTTTGGGGCCGGCGGACTGCGCGGGGTGTTTACGCCGGCGACGCTGAATCAGTACCCGCACCAGACAGTGACGATTTTCGATCACCACACAAATGCGAACGAGACCTATTCCGGCGTGCCGCTCGTGGATCTGCTGGCGCATCTGGGCGTGCCGCACGGCAAAGACCTGATGGGCAAGGTGCTGGCGGACTACGTTGTGGCGACCGGTTCGGATGGATACAAAAGCGTCGTCGCGCTGGGGGAGATCGATCCGGACTTTCATCCGGGAATGGTCCTGGTGGCGGACGCAATGGACGGCAAGCCTCTCGATAAGACGGGGCCCTTTCGCCTCGTCGTGACGGAAGACAAGCGGCCGGCGCGCAGTGTTCGGAATCTGGTGAGGTTGGAGTTGCGGGTCGCGGAATGAGAACGCCAGGATTCTCCCGGATTTGTCGATGGAGACCTGCATTGCCTTTAGTGATGGCATGGGGTTATGGCATATGGCAATGGCATTTGCCATTTACAAATGGCATTTTCAGTCAAGCCCGAGCTTCTTCCAAAGCTCGTCGATGCGCGCTTTTGTAGCAGTGTCCATCGCAATCTCCTTCGGCCAGGGACGGGCGAACCCTTCAGCCGGCCATTTACGCGTTGCGTCGATGCCCATTTTGCTGCCGTAGTTCGGCAGCCGCGAGGCGTGATCCAGTGAATCAATCGGCCCAAGCGTGAACTGAATATCGCGCTCCGGGTCGATGTTGTTCGCCACCCGCAGCGTGACTTCGGCCAGATTCTGCACATCGCAGTCCTCGTCCACAACAATGATGCATTTGGTGAACATGGCCTGGCCCATTGCCCAGATGCCGTTCATCACCTTCCGCGCGTGGCCCGCGTAGCTCTTGCGGATCGACACGATCATCAGGTTGTGAAAGACCGCCTCAACCGGCAGGTTGATGTCGACGATCTCCGGCAGCGTCAGCCGGAAGAGCGGCAGGAAGATGCGCTCGACCGCCTTGCCCATCCATGCGTCCTCCTGCGGCGGCTTGCCCACGATGGTCGCCGAGTAGATCGGGTCCTTGCGATGCGTGATGCAGGTGAGGTGGAAGACCGGGTAGTCCTCGGCGGCTGTGTAGAAGCCGGTGTGGTCGCCGAAGGGTCCCTCGGGGCGGAGTTCGTGGAGCGCGACGTAGCCTTCGAGGATAATCTCGGCGTGCGCGGGGACTTCGAGGTCCACCGTCTCGCACTTCACCAGCTCCACCGGTTCTTCGCGGAGAAATCCTGCGATGAGGAACTCCTCGACTTCAGGCGGCGCCGGAACGATGGCGGAGAAAGTGGTGGCCGGATCGGTGCCGATGGCTACCGCGACTTCAAGGCGGTTGTGCTCCGCATCGACGTTGCCGAGCGCGATATTCGCCGTGCCGCCCGCGGTTTCGGCCATCGCTGAGACGCGCGCCGAGGCATCGGGAGCCGCGGCGCGCAGCCGGTCGCGGAGATGCTCGGCCGCGTTCTTCTGCCGCTGCCAGTGCATGCCCGTCGTTTGGCCGTCGTAGACCTGCATCCGGTACATGCCCATGTTGCGCTTGCCGGTCTTCGGGTCGCGGGTGATCACGCAGGGCAGAGTGATGAAGCGGCCGCCGTCCAGCGGCCAGCATTGCAGGATCGGGAACTGTTCGAGCGAGAAATTGTCGCGGAGGATGACTTCCTTCGAAGGCGCGTCTTTTGCCGAGATGGTTTTAGGAAAGATGTTGCCGATCGCTGCGAGTTGCGGCAGCATTTTGAGCTTTCCCATCAAACCTTCCGGCGATTTCATTTCGAGCAGCGCGCGGATGCGTCCGGCAATTTCATCGAGCGATCCGCGGTCGGCGTCGAGGCCGAGAGCGAGCCTCATGCGGCGTTCGCTGCCGAACTGATTCATGAGCACGCGCGCGCCAGCGTGGCCTTTGATGTTTTCAAAGAGGAGAGCTGGGCCGCCGGCTTTCGTTTTGGATCCTCGCCCGTAGCCGGATTTCGAGACGCGGTCGGTGATCTCGGCGATTTCGAGCACGGGCGAGACTTCTTCGCGAATGCGTTTGAGCTCGCCGGCTTTGTCGAGGATCTTGATCCAGTCTCTGAGGTCGTCGCAGGGCAGTGTGTGCCTCCGGAGTGAGTTTCCAAATCCACTATAGAACTTCAGAACGGGGCGGGGCTGCGCGATCCTGCATCGGTTGAGCCAGCTCCCCAGCCACCAATGATGGAAGGCGATTCGCGAATCCGCTGAGCATGAGCCGGCGAAGTTCGGCGATGACGGCCTGCGCTGCTACCCTGGGGGGAGGGTTGTTCCCGCACGCGTTTTCTTTTGTGGGGGTTGGACAGTAACCTTTTTCTTTGGGTACCTGGAAAGGCAGGGTACAGGGTGAAGGGTGCAGGGTACAGGTCTCTGAGAGGCAGGGC
>CAZSWI010000239.1:0-6164 GCA_964610635.1 uncultured Acidobacterium sp. | reverse complement strand
AGGTTGACGTCGGCCTCAAGCAGCGCCACGCGAATCTCGCGCAGCGCCTCCTGCATGTTCTCCTCGGTGACCGACCCCTGCCCCCGCAGGTTCTTGAACGCGCGCTGCAACTTCTCAGAAAGATTCTCAAACATAGTCAGAAGCCCAGTTTACCGGACTACTCCCCAGCCTTCGCCGCCAACCCTTCCGCCACGCCAATATTCTTCACCAGCTCCGCAGGCAAACCGTGCCTCCGCTGCAGATACTCCGGGCTGTTCCATGAGAGCCACACGCTGCCCTCGCCGTCTTCCCACACCAGAATCTTCAGCGGCAGATCGATCGCGATACTCGGAGCAGCCAACATCACAGGCGTTCCTGCCGCCGGACTCCCGAAGATCAGCAGCTTCGTGGGACGCATCTCCATGCCGGCCTTCGCCGCTTCTCCGCTGTGATCGACCAGCGCGAAGAGCGTCACGCCCTTCGCCTGCAATAGACTCTTCAGCCGATCCACCGTCTCGTCGACGGTGTGACGACTGCGCTGGCTCGTGATTCCGTTTCCCTCGTCCGGCATCCTGATCACCTCATCACAGCAAAGATGCGCGAAGCCGGCACTCGGCGCCTAATAATCGGCTCATCGCGCATTTCGAACCCGCGCGGGACAAGCCTGCGCGCCAGCTATTCGTCCCTCGATTTCTCTTCCATCAGCGCCAGGGCATTCCCCGACGGGTCCTTCAGAAATGCCAGCCACAGATCGTGGCTCTTCATCCGGGCCACGAGATGCGGCTCCTGCACGAACTGCACGCCGCGGCCCTTTAGCGCGGCGTGGACGCCCTCGATATCCGCAACCCGGTAGTAGAGAATCGTCCCGTCCATCCCGGCCGCCGGCCTCGCGGCTCCTGGCTCCGCAGCCCCGATCAGCAGCCGCACCGTCCCGCACTGAAAGAAGGTCATCGTCCCCGCATCGAACAGGTGTCTCATTCCCAGCGCGTCGCGATAGAACGCCTTCGCTTCCTCCAGATTCGTCACTGTCACAGCAATCTGCCCAATTTCGCCCAACTGAACAGCCGCTTCGCTCGTCATCGCGGGAATCTCCATTTCATTAGCTGAGCTAATGGTTTATCATAAACCCGGCTGCCGATGTCAACTGCAAAAGGTCTCGATCCGGAAAAGACCGCCGAAGCTCTGCATGCAGCCGCCGTCGATCTCCTCCGCAAGTTGCGGCGCACCGACGCGGCCAGCGGCCTGAATGCCCCTCGCCTCTCTGCGCTCTCGGTCATCGTGTTTGCCGGCCCCCTCACGCTCGGCCAGCTTGCCGACGCGGAACAGGTCCGCCCGCCAACCATGACGCGCATCGCGAACGCCCTCGAAGCCCGGGGCCTGATCAGCAAAATCACCAATGCAAACGACCGCCGCGCAATCCATATCTCTGCAACCATCAAAGGCAAGCGCCTGCTCCTCTACGCCCGCCATCGCCGCGTAGCTTCCTTAACGAGTCAGATCGACATCCTGCCCGCCCAGGACCATAACACGCTCCAGGCCGCCCTCTCGATCATCGACAACCTCCTCCGATCCCTGTGACTCCGCCACAAGCAATGAATCCCCCCGGGAACCGGACCGCCCGCATCTCCGTACCAAGCTCAGCAGCTCTCACGAGGTACAGGCTTGAATTTATCCATTGAGAACGTTGGCAAGTGCTACGGCGGCAGAGTGTGGGCGCTGCGCCGCTTCAGCCTGGAACTGAAGCCAGGAGTCCTCGGCCTGCTCGGCCCCAACGGCGCCGGCAAGACGACGCTGATGAGTATTCTCGCCACCATCACGCGCGCCAGCGAAGGCAAGGTGACGTGGAACGGCACGGACCTCGCTGCGGACCCGAATGCCCTGCGCGCAGTCCTCGGGTATCTGCCGCAGGATTTCGGTGTCTATCCCAACCTCAACGCGCAGGAGTTCCTCGAATACCTGGCCGCGGTGAAGGGCCTCGACGCCGCTACCTCGCGACGCCGTATCGATCAGCTTCTCAGCCTCGTCAACCTGGCCGATGTGAGCAGGCGCCCGCTCGGCGGCTTCTCCGGAGGAATGAAGCAGAGGGTCGGCATCGCACAGGCGCTGCTCAACGACCCGCAACTGCTCATCGTCGATGAGCCTACCGCCGGACTCGATCCCGAGGAGCGCGTACGCTTCCGCAACCTGCTCTCCGATCTCTCCGGCGAGCGCATCGTGATCCTTTCCACGCACATCGTATCCGACGTCGAGGCCACAGCCACCGACATCGCTCTGATATCCAACGGCGCGCTTGTTGCGCATGCCGCGCCCGAGGATCTGCTGAGCAGAATCGAGGGCCGCGTGTGGGAGTGGGTCGTTCCCAGCGCGGATCTCAACGCCGTGAAGCAGTGTTATCGCGTGAGCAACACCATGCGGCGCAGCGACGGCGTCCACGTGCGAGTGCTCGCGCAGGATGCCCCGCCCGGAGCGCAACCGGTTGTCCCCACTCTCGAGGACGCCTACCTCGACGCGCTCTCTCTTTACCGCACAGGGACCGCCGCATGAAACGCAGCCGGGTTCTCTGGCATCTGGTGAAGGCCGATTTCCTCACCCGCGTTCGCCGCACCAGCTTCCTCGTCACGCTGGCGTTTGCTGTTTTCCTCGGGTACCAAACCTTCGCCGGCCACATCGTGATGCAGCTTGACGACTACCGCGGCGTCTATAACTCCGCCTGGGTGGGCGCTCTGATGGGGCTCGTCACCAGCTCGTTTCTCACCCTCGTCGGCTTCTACATCGTAAAGGGATCGATCCTGCGCGACGAGACGACCCGCGTTGGCCAGATCCTGGCCGCCACGCCGATGAGCAAGCCCTTCTACACCGTGGCCAAATCCCTTGGCAATTTTGCCGTGCTGGCCGCCATGGTGCTGGTGATGGCGGCTGCGGCGTTATGCATGCAGTTGATCCGCGCCGAAGACCGCACCCTTCATCTGTGGACGCTGCTGTCGCCTCTGCTTCTATACGCATTGCCTTCGATGGCGTTTGTTGCGGCGGTCGCAGTGCTGTTTGAGACGCTTCCCGTGCTGCGGGGAGGCCTGGGCAACGTGGCCTGGTTCTTCTTTTGGATGGCGCTCCTCATCGGCGGGATCGCACCCGCGATGGCTCATCGAGGCACGCCTGGCAACGCGGCGTATTTCCACGACTTCACCGGTCTGCCCACGATGATGTACCAGATGCGCGCCCCGCTCCTGAAGGTCGACCCTACCTTTCACGACAGCTTCTCGCTCAGTATCGGCAGCCCGCCGCCGCGCCACCGCTTCCTCTGGACCGGCGTTCAGTGGAACGCCATCGAGGTCGCGGCGCGCCTCCTCTGGTTCGTATGGGCTCTGGCCGCGGCCTTGCTTGCATCGATCTTCTTTCATCGCTTCGACCCCGCGCGAGAGCGCCTCATACGGGCTCGAACAGCGCCGGTTGAGAGGCCTGCTGTCGAAGAGCTTTCTGCAGCGAAGGAACTGGCCCGCGCCGATCCCTGGTCCGCCAGACTGACGCCTCTGCCTCCCGCCAGCATGAAGAACAGGTTCGTGTCTCTCGTTGCCGCCGAGCTTCGCCTGATGCTGAAAGGGCGCCAGTGGTGGTGGTACGCGGTTGCGGGGGGCCTGTTCATAGGCTGCCTGGCCGCCCCCCTCGACGCCTCACGCAGCGGTGTCATCCTTGCCGCGTGGATCTGGCCGATCCTGCTGTGGTCGCAGATGGGCAGCCGCGAATCGCGCTATGCCACCGGCTCGCTGGTCTTCTCAGCCCCTCATGCGCTGCAGCGGCAACTCCCCGCTGCCTGGGTTGCCGGCGTCATCGTCGCAGCGCTCACCGGCGGAGGACTCGGCATCCGCTTACTCCTCGCCCGCGATCTGCACGGCCTCGCCGGATGGGCGGTCGCCGCGTGTTTCATCCCCAGCCTGGCCCAGGCGCTCGGGGTCTGGAGCGGCTCCAGCAAGTTCTTCGAGGCTCTTTACACTGTGTGGTGGTACACCGGTGCGGCGCACCACGTGCGTGGTTTGGACTACACAGGCACGGTCGCCACAAGCAGTACTCCAGGTTTGTATCTTGTGCTGACGGCCGCGCTGCTCGCGTCCTGCTGGATGCGACGGCGAACCCAGCTCGCCTACGCGTGACGGCGCATCAGCAGATCGGCCGCGACAAACACAAAAAAGATCACCGCAATCACCCCGTTCATGGTGAAGAACGCCGCGTTCAGCCGCGTCAAGTCGCGTGGCGAGACGATCAGGTGCTCCCAAAGCAGCAATGCCGCAACCGCGGCTATGCCGACAACAGCAATTGGCCCAAGGTGAAACAGCACCACCAGCCACACCAGCAGCCCGAGCATGATCAGATGCATCGCGCGCGCGATCCAGAAGGCCGCCTCAGGGCCCAGCGCGGCGGGAATGCTCAATAAGCCGGCCGAGCGATCGTGGGCCTCGTCCTGGCATGCATAGAGCACATCGAAGCCAGCCACCCAGAACAGCACCGCGGCGGTAAGAACAACAATCCGCGGATCGAGCGAGCCGCGAATCGCGATCCACGCTCCTGACGGCGCAATGCCCAGCGCCAGCCCGAGAAAGAGATGCGACCACCGCGTGAACCGCTTTGTGTAGGAATAGAGAAACAGTACCGCCAACACCACAGGCGCCAGAATCAGAGTCAGGCGATTCAGCCTCCACGCCCCCACCAGAAAAATCACTGACATCGCGACCGTGAACCCCGCCGCAAACCTCCGCGTCAGCAGTCCCGCCGGAATTGCCCGCATGCGGGTGCGAGGATTCGCCGCATCGAGATCCGCATCGGCCCATCGATTAAAAGCCATCGCAGCCGAGCGAGCGGCAATCATGCATACCACGATCCACGCCAGCTTCGCCGCGGGCGGCCAGTGCTGGGCAGCCAGCATGGCTCCGGTGAGCGCAAAGGGAAGCGCAAAGATGGAGTGCTCCCACTTGATCATCTCGAGCGTGACGCCGATGCTGCGCAAAAGAGGCATAGGCAGAAAAATGGACCTCATCTTTTTGCGACGAGGTCCATTCCAGTGTAACGGCTCAACCGGGCCGGCCTGTTCGACAAGACCCGGCGCTTGTTTACTTCGACGCTTTCTCTGATGGCGCATTCGCGACCACCAGATCGTTCGTCACGCTGAAGACACCCGGAACCGTGTTGGCCTGGATGCCTGCGGCGTTCTTCTCAGCCACTGTGTCCACAGTGCCGTACAGTGTCACGTGCCCGTTCGCCACCTGAATGCGAATCGGCTTCGCCGGATCAATCAGGAATTGGTTCAGCAACGGATAGCTGTAGACCGCCCGAAACACATCCCTGCGAATGCGATCGTCGTTGAATGACACCGGATCGACCTGGATGTTGTCGACGATGTCTTTCACGCCTTTTGTATTCGCGACCACTGCGACGGCGTCGGAAGCATCGACAGGCCCGTAGGCATGCCCGCCCAGCGTGACCTCGCCGTTCTGCACCTGCACCGAGATGGCGTCGAACGGCGTGGTTCCATAACCAACCATGTCATAGGTAATGGCCTTCTGCAGCTTTGCCTGCAGTTGCTGATCGGGAACCTCCGGGCCGGCGACCTGAATGTCGTTCCGGACCGCGGTGACACCCTTGACGTGGTGGGCCTTCTGATCCGCGTTGATCTTCTCCGCCACAAGGTCGACGGTTCCCGTCAACGTGACCACACCTCCCTGCACCGATGCCTGAATACCTTTGAAGCGCGAACCGCCGAGCGCCTTTTGTACCGCCGCCTGCGTATCGGAGTCGTTCTGCGCAAAAACCGCCGGCACAGCCAAAGCCGCGGCAACAATAAGAATGAGCGTTTTCTTCATGGTTCTCTCCCGGCCGTCTCCTGGATTTTTTGGGGGTTCCGGGCGCGGACCGCAGTGCCCGGGGAGACTAGCCTTCCGATCTATCAGACACGGAACAGCGCTGTTTGGATGCGCGGATCAGGCGAAAATTCCGAATAACCGGCAGCTCTTGGCGCTTCTCAGGCTGCTGATTCTGAACGGATTGCCATCGGTAAACGAAACACTCCCCGAGCGCTTTAGTGATAGCCGCGATGGAGCCGGAAAATCAGGCTGAATACTCCGGACTCGTCCCGCACCGCAACCACCGAAACATCCTGGGTGACGCGCCACTCGCCCTGAATCAACTGCTCTGCCGTT
>CAZSWI010000238.1:0-6235 GCA_964610635.1 uncultured Acidobacterium sp. | reverse complement strand
AATCGAATGCCTGCTAAATTATGTTAGCTAAGATGAAACGGCCGGTCAAGCAGGTCTGCGCGAAGGCATTGAGGCAGCTTTGATGTTTCCGGACCAAATACCGTTCGACAAGGCGGAGCCGAGGTGGGGGGAGATCCCTGCGGCGGCGGGCGTGTTTGCGCTTTTTGGCGAAGATGAGCGAGCGGAGCCGTACATCGGCAGGACGCCGAATTTGCGGCGTCGAATTCGCAGGCTCTTAGAGCCGCGGCCGGATCAGTCAAAGCGGTTGCAGCTGGCGGGGCGGGTGGCGCGGATCGAATATGCGCTGACGGGTTCGGATTTTGAGGCGCTGTTGCGGCTTTACGAGGCTTCGTGGGCCGTATTTGGGGAGAGAGCCCGGAAACGCCTGCATCTCAAGTCGCCGTCACTGTTACGAATGACCGTGGAGAACGCCTATCCGCGCGTATATGTCACTCATCGAGTTACAAAAGCGGCAATGAACGATCTCTACGGGCCGTTTCCGTCGCGGGTGGCGGCGGAGAGGTTCTGCGAGGACATGCTGGACCTGTTCAGGCTGCGACGATGCGTGGACGACCTGGCGCCCGATCCGGCGTTTCCAGGGTGCGTCTACTCGGAGATGAAGAAGTGCCTGGCCCCATGCTTCAAGGGCTGCACCGATGAGCGCTATGGCGAGGAAGCTGCGGTGGTACAGGCCTTTTTACGGACGCGGGGAGCGAGCTTGGTAGAAGCGATCGAGAAAGAACGCAACGGCGCGTCGGAGCTCATGGAATTCGAGAAGGCTGCGGAGCTGCATGCCCGGCTGACGAAGGCTCAGGCTGTCGCCGCGGAAGCGCCGGAGGCGGTGCGGGCGCTCGCGCATCTGAACGGCGTGGTGGTGCAGCCGGCGGCCGGCGAACACGTTGCCTTGTTCCTGCTGGCGCGGGGGACGCTACGGGGTCCGGCGCTGTTTTTGGTGGAACGAATGCGGCACCCCAATGAGGCGGCGGGATCGACGTCGCTGTTCGCGCAGCCCCTCCGCGCGCCAGAGGCAGTTCCACTGGAGGGGGCGGTGGTGACAGTCGCTGCGCGCGACGAACTGGAGCAGCGACTGGAGGCGGCGCTCGCCGAACTGGCTCCTTCTGGTGGGCGAAAGCGGGTGAAAGGCGAAGGGCGATCCGGGGGAGTTGCGGATTATTTGTGTTTGTTTAGCCGCTGGTATTACCGCCCGGAGGCCAGGCGGGTGGGGGAGATTGTGTTCGCGACGGAAGATGGGAAGGCTCCTGCGAAAGCGGTGCTCCGAGCGATTTCGCGGGTCTGGCGGAAGCAGGGCGCGGAGTACCGGTCACAGGGTAGGGAAGGTCCTGCGCCTCATTCAGCGCCGCCCATCTCATAAGCGGTACGCTGGGTCTTCGCAGGAGCCCGAGCGATGAGCGCGGCTTCCAGAACATTTGGCATTTGTTTCGGAATCTCGAAGAGCATTCCCTGCGGGTTGTTGTGATCGTCCCGCCATGCCAGCCTCAGGTAATGAACACGCTGGCGCTTGCGCACGAGGCCGACAGCGATCGTAGGAAGAACGCCGAGGTGCCGGGCAAGTTGCGTCGAGAGAGTCCATGACCTGATCGAAGCCCAGGGGATGTCCGTCGTGCCCATCGCGAAGTGAAAGCGCAGGGCATCCGGCCAGGAAAGATCGAGAGTGCCCGCGGTTCCGGCTGCGGGAGTTGTGATGGTACCGCCTGCATAGGTGACGCCGGGGCTGGGGTCGGCCAGCAAGGGGAGCGCCGTCGTGAGCAGGAGCAAGCAGAGAATGCGTCGCATGTGATCCTCCAGTTGGAACAGACCCAGCGTAGGACGGGCGGGTTGGCGCAGGTACGGAGGGTGTGACAGTTTCGGGAGTGTCCTCAGGGCGTTTTTATTTTTCGTAGCTCAATACCGCGACTCCGTACGGCGCGAGATCGACGGCGCTGATAGAGTCCTGGCTACCGATGAGGTCGCGCATGGGGGACGGCAGGGCAACGTGCTCCTGCTCGGTATTGTGGTTGATCAGGATGAGCACCGATTTCCCTTGTCCGGAGCGTCGGCAGACTTCGACGCCTTGTGGAACTCCGGGAAGAATGGGCTTGACGCCAGCTTCTGCAAGAAGTCCTGTGGTGAGGTCGCTGAGAAGAGCTTCGTCGAGCCATGCGCCGACATAGGTGATGCTGCCTTGACCGACATGACGCGTGATGACCACGGGTTGATCGTCGAGCCAGCCATTACTCTTGCCGTAGGTGGCGATCACTTTCGTATCGGGGGACTGGACGCTGAGTTGCTCGGCCCAAATGTTGGCGGTGCCTGAGCCAAGGTCTCCGGTGACGGGAACTTTTTCGTCGAGAGCATAAAACTGATCGACGCGGCCGCCGAGAAAATCGGCGAGGGGGCCGGGCTGGCGCTCGGGCTGGAGCGCGTTGTACTTGTCCTTCATGGCGGAACGGGGACCGAGGAGGAGATGGCCGCCGTTGCGGACGTATGCCATGAGACGGTCGGCGATGGCCTGGGAGATAACGTTGAGGCCGGGGAGTTCGACGACTTTATAACCGTCGAGGGGCGCGTCGATCGAGATCATATCGACGCACTGGGATTGCTCGCGCAGGGGACGGTAGAAGGCGAGCATTTCACCGACGGGGTCGAAGTCGGCGGAGTGGCGCTGAAAATCGATGGCCCAGCGGCTGGGAAAATCGTTGACGAGGGCGACTTCGGCGTGGGGTGCAGTGCCTGCCAGCGCGGAACCGGCTTTGGCAAATTCTTCGCCGGTCTTTTTAATTTCTTCGTAGACAGGGACCGGGGTGCCATCGGCCCCGACGAGGACGCCGTGATACTCCTCCTGGCCGTTGGGGGCGCTGCGCCACTGCCAGTACTCGACGGCTTCGGCGCCGTGGCCTATGGCCTGCCAGGCCATGTCGCGCACCTGGCCTTTCAACAGGGGCGTGTTGGTTTTGCGCCAGTTGACGAAGGCGGGTTCGGTTTCCATGACCCAGAAATTTTTCTGCTTGTAGCCGCGGGTCAGGTCGTGGGCAGCACCATTGGCGATGTAGTCGTAGTTGTCGGTGGGGATGTAGTCGTCCCAGGCGGCAATGTCGAGGACGCTGTGGACTGTGTATTCGTTGAAGCCGTCGAACCAGCCCATGGTGTTGGTTGTGATGAACTGGCGCGAGTCGGCGTGGGGGCGGATGGCGGAGATTTGGTTTTCTGAGTAGCTCTTCCAGGTCTCGCTGACGAACCGCTTCCACTCGAGCAGTAGCGCGGGGTTCTCCCCGTCTTCGCGGACCGGGATTTCATCGAAGTTGTCGTAGCTCTGGCTCCAGTAAGCGGCAGCCCAATGGCGATTGAGCTCAGCCACGGTTACGTACTTCTTTTCGAGCCAGCGGTGGAACTGCTCTTTCGCGGTGGGATCGAAGGAGGGTGCGGAGTATTCGTTGTCGAGCTGCCAGCCGACGACGTTGGGGTTGTGGCCGAAGTGGATGGCCATCTGCTCGGCAATGTCATGCGCGAGCTGTCGATATTTGGGATCGGTGAAGGAGAACTGCTCGCGGTTGCCGTGCTCATCGCGAACGCCGTTCTCATCCCAGCGCAGTGTTTCGGGGTATTTGGTCGTAAGCCACGCCGGCGGTGCGGCGGTGGGGGTACCAAGGACGACGCAGACGTGATGTTTGGCGGCAAGGTCGATAGCGCGCTCGAGCCAGCCAAAGTCATACTGGCCCTCGGAGGGCTCCATGGTGCTCCAGGCAAATTCACCGACGCGCACGACGTCGATGTGGGCTGCCGCCATCTCAGAGAGGTCTTTCTCCCATCTCGACTCGGGCCATTGCTCCGGATACCACGCGGCGCCGAGGAGGAGCGGAGGCTTATCGGCGTAGTTGGTTGCTTGGGCATGAAGATGCGGGGCGGAGAGAATCAGGACGGCGTGGATGAAAGAGGCAATGAAAACGTTTGCAGTCGTGGGCCGCGTGGGGCTCATCTTGAAGATCTCCAGGTCAGATTCAGAATGTAGGAACGAGTAAGGCAGCTACCGGCCCGAAAGAAGCTCGCCGAAGCCAGCTTGGGTCGCGAGGCGTGTGAGGCCTCACAAACCGCGCCGTCAGGGCAGAAAAAACGCTGGCGAAACGATAAACCTTTGCTGGCACGTTTGTCCCAGGGTGCCGCTTGCGCCGGCGCTGATTTTAATTTTCAACCGGCCTGGGCAGGAGGCAGGTACGAGCCGCCAGGAGGACAAGGGCAATCCAGAGGAGGTCTGCCCCCAGGAGGTGGCTCATCTGCATCCAGGTGGGGGCGAGGAGAGCGACGTCGGCGATGCCGAGGAGGATTTGAAAAGCGAGCAGGAGCAGAACTCCAAAGGCGAGGGGGCGGTCGCCCTGTTGGCGCGAATTGGGGGGGCTCAGAGTCTGGACCTGCAGCGCGCGAATCACGAGCCATACGATGAACACACCGGCAATGAGGCTGACGGCGGGATGCAACCAGCGAATCTTGAGGAGCCAGGCGCTGCTGGTCGAGAAATCCTGCGCGATGGCGGTGAGGAGATTGTGCGCGGGATAGAGGGTGTCGCCGAGAGCCGCGAGGGAGCCAGTGACGCCGACGATTAGGGTGGCGATGAGACTGGAGAGGGCGAGCCGCACGGCCCGGACGGCGATGCTCCCGCGCAGGGCGCCGGTACGGAGTGAGAGGAAATGCGCGTTGAGAGTGAGGGCGGCGAGCAGAAGCAGCGTGTTGGTGAGGTGCAGGGCGAGATAGATGGCGCGCGCGGGCGAGCGATCCTGTGCGGTGTGCCCGAGAAGGACGAGGAGCGCTCCGAGGAGGGCTTCGTTGAGCGTGAGGACCAGAACGGCGACAGCCCAGGCGCGGGCGAAGTGGCGGCGCGGGGTGGCGGCAAAGGTCCAGAAGAACAGGGAGAGGACGCACACGAGGTCGATGCCGCTGGTGGCGCGGTGGGCGAACTCGATGAGGGTGGCGATGGCGGGGTGATGCTGGACCAGGGTTCCGTTGCAGAGAGGCCAGTGGTCCCCGCAGCCGGCGCCGGAGCCCGTTGCGCGTACAGCCGAGCCCCAGACGATGACGGCTACGTTGTACGCGAGGACTGCCCACGCGAAGCGGCGCAGGGCCCCTGGGGGGTGAGTTGCGTTGGCAGCGGTGGTGATCACGCGATATTCCGAAGTTCGATTGTAGTCGCGGAATTGACGGAGGGCAGCAACCGGGGCATAGGTGACAGCCATCCTCTTAACCATGAGAAGAAATCGGCAGTGGAGTGCGGCATTGATTGGGGCGGCCTTGATGCTGGCTCCGGGGCTCACGGCAGCGCGGGCGCAGAACGATCAGGGTGCCAGCTCGAAACAGGACTTGAAGGATGCGGGGCACGACGCCAGGGCCGGAGTGAAGGATGCCGGCAAAGGCGTGAAGAAGGGGACTCAGAAGTCGTACAAGACGGGCAAGAAAGATACGACGAAGGCTTACGACAAGACGAAGAACACGACGAAGGGCGCGGTGAATGGCGGCAAGGAAGGGGCGAAAGAGCCGCCGCAGTGAGCCCGCGAAGCGGGAGCACCGCCTGACTGAACCTTCCTGCTTGACATTCCAGCCTGGCTGCTATGTTCTGATGCCACTATGGGAATCCTTCTACTGATCGTTCTTGCGCTGCAGTCCGCGGGCCCGGCGCCGAGCAACAACGATCCTTTTGTCGGGCTGCGCAACCAGTGGGCAAGCGATCTTCACGCAAAGCATATCGAGGACTCGCTGGCGCAATATGCGGCGGATGCGGACTTTGTCAGCGACGCGGGCCGCGCCCATGGGACGGATGCGCTTCGCAGCCTGTTCCAGAATGTCACGGCCACTCTCGACAGCGACCTGACCTTTACTTCTGAGCGGGTTGAGGTCTCGGGTGATCTTGCATACGACTCCGGCACGTATACCGAGACGCTGGTGACGCGGGCCACGGGAACGGTGCAGCACCTGGCGGGCAGTTATCTGACGGTGTATCGACGGACGAACGTTGGCGGCAGCGGGAATGCGGTGTGGCTGATTGTGGAGCAGGTGTGGACCGGGGGAGAGGTGAGGCAGTAGCGCTGGGCAGGTGTCTCTCAAAAAACAAAAGGCGAGCCGTAGCCCGCCTTTGTTTTTGTTGATTTGAAATTGTTTGCGTCTTACAGAGGCTGAACGTCAGCTGCCTGCCAGCCTTTAGGCCCCTTCACGACGTTGAATTGCACGGCCTGACCTTCCTGCAGACTCTTGA
>CAZSWI010000237.1:0-6314 GCA_964610635.1 uncultured Acidobacterium sp. | reverse complement strand
TAGCTCTTAGCCCGCCCAGCCACCATGTTCACGGTGCCTTCGTGCTTGTCGCGAATCACGGTGAGCTGCAGTTGTCTGCCGCGGTTGGCGTGGATCGTGTGCAGCCACTGGTTGGTGGTTGAGATGCCCTGGCCGTTCACCCTGGTGATGACGTCGCCCGCCCGAAGCCCGGCGTTCGCCGCGGGGCTGTTGTCGTCGACGCGCCGGATCAGCAACCCGAACCCATCGTGGACGCCAAAATAGTTGGCGAGCTGCGGTCCGAGGACGTCGAGGTCGAGGCCGGTGTAGAGCGGGTTCGCGCTGAGCGACGAGAAAATCCCATTGCCGGCCGTCCCTCCGGTAGCCGCGGGCTCGGCGGACGGATCACTGGAATCGCTGTCCGGATCGGGCACAGGAATGTGCTGCGACCACGCGTCCGCCTCAAGCGTAGCCCTGTCCGCCAGCTGTACGGAGAATGTCTGTTGCTGCCCGTCGCGGCTGATCACAAGACTCACTGTGTGGCCGGCGGGCGTGTCGTGCAGCATGCGCTGCAACTGGGCCTGGCCCACGATCGGCTGGCCGTTCATGCTCAGGATTACATCGTGAACCTTGATACCCGCCTTGCACGCCGGCGCATCGTGGTCCACCGTGGTGACCTCAGCCCCCGTGGCTGCCTTGAGCTTCAGCTGGCTGGCGCGCTCCGTATCGACATCGCGCAGGCCGACGCCCAGAAATCCCGGCGACGAATTGAGCATCGGATCTGTGCCGGGGACGGTTACATGTTGGTCGGCCGCGCCCAGAATGGATCTGGTGGGATCGAACGTCGCGGGCTGCCCGAATACCTGTGGCGCGGACGCAACGCAAACAGCCACCGCGGCGGCGGAAAGGGAATTCAAAAAGGGCCTCGGAATAAAGGTCATACGCGGAGCCTCGACACTCCGGTTGTGGGACGAATGAGAAAGCCGCAGGTCAACCGCGATCTCCCATAGTTCATAGTACGAAATGGCCAGCCCGGCTGTCGCTACTGAATTTGCGAAACCTGCTCAAGGTACTGCCGTGACATATTCCGGATCTGCGGATTGCGGTCCCGGTTCGCCACCGTCTCCAGGACCTCGCGCACGCTCGAATCCGCATCCACCGGTTCCAGCAGCCCAATCGCCTCGGTCCGGACCTGTGCATCGGCGTCGTGCATCAGCGCCTCCAGAACCGCGTCGCGCACGCTGTTATCGACCCCGATATAGGGCTGGAGTCCCTCAAGAGCCTTGCGCCGCACACGCGCATCCTTGTCGTAGCGCAGGGCCACCATCAGCGCATTGCGGATCGGCCCATCCGTGCACTGGTGGCCCGCCTCGCACTCCTGCGCCAGCAGTTGCACCGAATCGTCATGCACCATGGGATTGGCGCGGTTGCGCGCCCCCAGCAGCAGCAGCTGCCGAATCTGCGGATCGTCCAGCGTCCCAAAGGCCGTCTCCGGGGTCACGCGCTCGAACCGCACCTCCACGTTCTCCGAACCCGGCTCGAGGCTGATGCTGCTTACGTCGGCAATCTGGGAGGCGTCAATGTCTGCGACCACCGGAACTCCGGAAGCGCCATTCTGAGCCGCGGTCGCCTTCGAGAAATGTCCAGCAGCCCGGTACCCTCCCCATCCGCCGGCCGCGACTCCGGTCAACAGCAGGACCATCGCCATCACCGGCGCGCCCTGCAACCACCCCAGACTGCGGCGGAACCTCTGACTCACGCGCCGCACCCAGCCGCCCTGCGGCATCGCATCCAGCGCCTCATCCAGCCGAAGCCGCGTGCGGGCCAGCAGGCTCGGCGACGGCTCTATAACCGGCACAGCGGACATCACCTTCTGCAACGCGGCTGCGGCTTCCATTTCCTTCCGGCAGTTCTCGCACTGCGCCAGATGCTGCTCCAGCTGATGCACACGGTCGTCGGGCAGCTCGCCGTAGAGCGACAGTACGATATTCTCCTGTGCCAGTTCGCAATTCATATTCTTACCTGCCTCACTTCGCCTCAATTTCATTCTTGCGTGCCCCCGGATCTCACTCGCCCGGTCCCGCCGCTCTTTCTATTCCCTGTTGCCTGTTGCCTATTGCCTGCTTTATCTCAGCTCCGCCAACTTAACCCGCAGCTTCTTCGTCGCGCGAAACAGCGTGTTCTTCGCTGTCTCTTCCGTGGTGTTCAGCATCTCTCCGATGGTCCGCAGCCGCAGCCCCTGATAATGCTTTAGCTCGAAGACCATCCGTTCGCGGGGCGTGAGTTCATCGAGCGCCAGCAGAATCCGCTGCCCCAGAAATTTCCTGTCCAGCTCCCGCGCCGGATTTGCCCCCGACCGCTCGTCGGAGACGTTGGTCATCAAATCCATCTCCTCGCCCGAGGAGTCGATCACCACCGCCTGATCCTCGCGCCGCGACTTGCGCCGCCGCAGATGATCGAGGCACAGATTCGTCACGATGCGGTAGATCCACGTATAAAACGAGCACTCGAACCTGAAGTTGCCCAGGTATCGATAAGCCTTGAGAAACGCCTCCTGCTGAATGTCCTGGGCGTCCTGTTCGGAGCCGGTCAAATGCATGGCCAGGCGCAGCACCGCCTGATCATATTGACGTACCAGCGAGTCGAATGCCGTGCGCGAGCCCGCCTGAGCTTCGCGGATCAGATCGGTTTCCTGGACGTTCTCCCTCAGGGGTCCGGGCATACGCGAGGATTGTATTCGAGGCTTGGCGGGGGAGGGCTTGGCCAGGGACAAGAAGCGAAGCGCATCGGCAGGCATAGGACTCCTGTGGCGTGGGTTGCGAAACAACGCTGCTCAAAAGACGAATCCGGCGCGAAAAAGTGAGCGGGCCCTCGACCGAGCCCTACTTCACACCGGATGACCCGTTCAAACCATTCCCTGGCTTGAGTGGGCAGGTGCTCCTATTGCGTGCTCTCGACAAAGCGCGCAAATCGCCGCCCCATACCGTTCCGCCTTGTCGGGGCCAATTCCCCGAACCGTCATCAACTCGGGAATCGTCCTCGGTGCAGCCAGGACCAGCGAGCGAAGAATCGCATCGGAAAACACAAAGAACGCGGGCTTGCCAGCCTGATCCGCCTCCGCCTTGCGCCATTTCCGCAGCCGGCTTTCAAGCTCAGCCTGGTTTTCTGTGAATTGGATTTGTACCGAGTCGACCCGCGACCCTTTACCGTTGCCGCGTTCGGCGCGTGCGGTGCGAGGCTTCGCGCCGAAATTCCCCTCACCCGGCAACAGAACGCCCAGCGGCTCCGCGGCGCTCAACCTCCGCCCTTCGTCGGTAAGAAAAACCTTCCGGTACGTCACATCCTCGCCCAGCGGATTGGTCCATGTCTCAGAAGACAGCGTGACCAGCCCCGCCCGCGCCAGCCCATCCAGCAACCGGTCGAAATACCTGCGGTCCTTGCCCACCGCCGCGTCCGTAAACAGACGCCCGGCGGCAATCGTCCGGCTGCTCTTCACCACCGCCAGCATCTTTCGCAGATCGCGCTCCTCCCGCAAGGCTGGCTCCGCATATTTTTGAGCAGCCGCAGCGAGCGGAGCGCAAAAGTCGCACCGTCCGCAAGGCCGGCTCGCGCCCACAACATCGCCAAAGTGCCGCACCAGCGCGGACATCCGGCATTGTGGCGTCTCCGCGTACTGGACGATGCGATCGAGCTGCGCCCTCCTGTGGGCAAGCTGCGTCTTGTATCCGGACCGCCAGCCGTCCGTCGCCCCCGCGCGCACCTGTCCATCCATATCCAGCTGCGCCGCGCCCTGCGAACACAGCTTCTCCACCACTTTGTTGAACGACTCCGGCAGCATTTCCAGCCGCTCCCACAGCGGCTCCGCCGGCTGAAATTCCAGCGTCAGAACCCGCGCCACCCGGTCCAGATCCTCGACCGGCGGATAGTCGCGCTCGAAGAAGTTTTCGTGGATACGCCGGTCCGCAAAGCTGTGCAGCAGGATCGCCCGCGACTCCAGCCCATCGCGCCCCGCGCGGCCGATCTCCTGGTAATAAGCCTCGACAGACCCAGGCAGCGCCGTATGGATCACCGTCCGAATATTCGCCTTGTCGATCCCCATCCCAAACGCGATCGTCGCCACCACCACGTCCAGCTTGCTCGAAAGAAACGCGCGCTGCACCCGCTCCCGCGTCTTCGCATCGAGGCCCGCATGGTAGGCCGCCGCGGGAAACTGGCCACTCAACTGGATCGCCAGCGCGTCCGACTCCTTGCGCGAGGGCGCATAAACAATCGCGGGCCGCGTCGCAGGCCTGGCCAGAAACTTCTCGACGAACTCCGCCCGCTGCGGCTTCGACAGTTCCACGACCTCAATGGCCAGGTTCTCGCGCCGAAAGCCGTGAATGTAGAGCGCAGGCTCGATCAGATTCAGCTGCGCGACAATGTCCTTCTGCACGATGGGAGTGGCCGTCGCTGTCAGCGCAATAATCGGCGCCGGCCGCAGCAGCGGCAGCCAATCCCCAAGCGTGCGGTAGTCAGGCCTGAAATCGTGTCCCCATCCCGAGATGCAGTGCGCCTCATCGATCGCGATCAGCGAAGGCTTCCGCTTGGCCAGCATCTCCGGAAACCCAGTCACCCGCAGCCGCTCCGGAGCAATGAAAAGAAACTGGAGCGTCCCATCCAGATAATCGCGGCAAGCCTGCCGGGCATCGTCCCGCGACAGCCCGGAATGGATGCGCGCCACCTTGAGCCCCTTCGCCGTCAGCTTCGTCGCCTGGTCGTCCATCAGCGCGATCAGCGGACTCACCACCAGCGCCGTGCCTCCCCGAGAGACTGCGGGAAGCTGGTAGCAAAGACTCTTGCCCGCGCCGGTGGGCATCACCAGAAGCACGTCGCGTCCCTCCGCAACCGAGCGGCAGACGGCCTCCTGATTCTCGCGGAAACCCGAAAACCCAAAGGTAGTCCGCAACAGCGAAACAAGATCCATGAAACTCTATTGTGCCTCGAACAAAGCGAACAAGCCCGAAGCCCTCTCCGCGACGAAGTAACGCAGACCTCTTATCGAAGCCCGCCGATTGGGCCGCCGCGGCGGGATTCACCCGGAACCTTCCCCGCGCCTTCCGGTTCAACCAGCTGCAGCGTAAATTGATGCCCCATCTTCACGCTGATCGCGCCCAGCAGGATCCTGATCGATTGCGCCATCCGGCCTTGCTTTCCGATCACCTTCCCCCGGTCTTCGGGAGCCGTGTCGACTAGAAACCTGGTCGCGAACTCGCTCTTCAGCGCCTCGACGCTGACCTCCTCGGGGTTATCGACAAGAGCGGAGACGATATTGAGAACCAGGGCATGAATCTCATCGGCCCCGGAATCTCCGTCACCGGTGCCCACTGCCAGCGACTGCGCCATCGAACGCCTCCTGTAGTGCCACACACACGGACCCAGCTACCGCATGAAGTTAGGCACTTTCGGAAACGCCATGGACGAGGCGAACCCAAAAAGCTCGTATCGCAGGTCACTGCAAAGCGTATCGCATGTCACCGCAAAACGCCGCAAGACGCGGGAACAATTAAACCAATTGAAGAAGGCAAAGCGCCATGGCGTGTCGAGCCATGGCTGTTTTGTCCTCCTCGCGCACGTATTCCTGAATCGCTGTCGACCTCCTGGCCGGTGCGCCTCTCGCCTTTGGGAGGCTCTGGCCTAACACAGAACCTCCCACGGCAGATGGATTAGGGATCACTTTACTCCTTCAGGCGACTCTATCGGGCCAATGATAGCCGTGGGCTGCGCCCTTCCGTTTACACTCGGTCTATGTTCGAGGAGAAGGCCACCGGCCATTTGTTTTTCGGCGAAGGCAAAAGCGGCGACTGGATCACCGCCTACTGCGACGGCGGATCGCGCGGCAATCCCGGACCCGCGGGCTACGGCGTCTTCATCGAGGGACCGGATGGAAAAAAGCTCGCCGAACTGAGCGAATTCCTCGGCAAAACCACCAACAACGTCGCTGAATATTCGGCGCTGCTGGGGGCTCTCGGGTGGACGCTCCAGTCCGGACATCGCCGTCTGCGCGTCGTAGGCGACTCCGAGCTGCTCGTGAAGCAGATTCAGGGCCGCTACAAAGTCGCAAGCCCCGACCTGCGCCCGCTCTACGACGAAGCGAAGCGGCGGATCGCAAAGCTCGACGCGTTTCGAATCGAGCACGTCCTGCGCGGCAAGAACCAAAAGGCCGACCGGCTGGCGAACGCGGCCATGGATCGAGGCATGGGCCGCAGTGTGAAAGCCACTCCGGGCGCCGCATCCTTTGCGGTTTCTGGCGCAAAGGGTGGGAGCCCGCCACCACAGCCCCTGAAAGGCTACGTAAAGGGCGGGGTCGTCCATCTGCT
>CAZSWI010000236.1:0-6332 GCA_964610635.1 uncultured Acidobacterium sp. | reverse complement strand
TGGATGGCCTGAGCATGGAGGGCAACAAGCCGGATCGGGCGTTCACCGACTATGTAACGGGGGATTATTTTGAGGTGCTGGGCGTCGAGCCGTATCTGGGACGGTTGTTCCATGCGGGCGAGGGGATGACGCCGGGGGCCGATCCGGTGGTGGTTCTGAGCTACCCATACTGGAAGCAGCATTTTGCCGCGGATCCGAATGTAGTCGGGAAGCATGTGCTGCTGGATGGGCAGCCGATGACGGTGGTCGGAGTGACGGCGAAGGATTATCACGGGGTGAACACGGCATTGACGCCGCAGGCGTATTTGCCGCTGGCGATGATTGTGCCGATTGAGAACACGCCTCTGAGCGAATACCACAAGCCGACGAATCGCAACCTGCGGCTGTATGCGCGGCTGAAGCCTGGGGTGACGAAGGTGCAGGCGAACGCGACGCTGGAGGTGGTCTCGCGGCGGATCGCGGTTGAGCAGCCGGTTGCGGACAAGGACGTGGAGTTGAGTTCGTTTGGATTGTGGGTGGGAAGGAACGCGGGGTTCGATCCGGATAATGCAATCGGGGAGGTTGCGTGGTTCATTTTGGGGCTGGCAGGCCTCGTGCTGCTGCTGGCATGCGTGAACGTGGCGAATTTGCTGCTGGTGCGCGCGACGGTCCGGGAACGGGAGATGGTGATCCGGTCGGCGCTGGGCGCGGCGCGGTCCCGGCTGATCCGGCAAATGCTGACGGAGAGCATCTTGCTGGCACTGTGCGGCGGTGTGGCGGGGATCGGGCTGGGACTTTGGGGGAGCCACATGCTGAGTTCGATCAACCTGGGCACGGATTTGCCGTTGCATTTCGATTTCGGATTTGACTGGCACGTGCTGGCGTTTTCGATGGTGGTGGCCGTAGTGGCGGGAGCGCTGGTGGGGATTGTGCCATCGCTGCGGCTGGCGCGAGCCAATCTGAATCTGGTTCTGCGCGAAGGCGGACGCGGGATTGCGGGCAGCGGGCACCGGTTCCGCGATGCCCTGGTGATGGTGCAGGTGGGGAGCGCGATGATCCTGCTGATTATCGCGGGACTATTTACCCGGAGCCTGACGCAGAGCGAGCATGCGGAGCTCGGATTCAATCCGGCCAACGTGATCACGATGATGATGGACCCAGGCGAGATTGGCTACACCGATCCACGGGCGCGGGATTTCTACAAGGAGCTTCTGCAGAAGGTGCGCGCGCTGCCCGGAGTGAAGGCGGCGACGATCGCGCAGATCGTGCCGATGGGGGTAGTGGGTAATGGCGGGGACACGATTTCGGTGGGGGGTTATCAGCCGCCTGTGGGACAGAGCGCGCCGGTGGTCCTGTACAACCTGACCGCGACGGATTATTTTGCGACGCTCGGGATTCCGATGAAGCAGGGACGGGATTTCGGCGTGGGGGACGACGATGGTCGTCCTTATGTCGCAATTGTGAGCGAGGCGATGGTGAAGGAGTACTGGCCGCACGGCGACGCGATCGGACAGAAGTTCACGATGAACAGCGATCCGGCGCATCCGCTGCAGGTTGTAGGGGTGGCGAGGGACGCGCGGTATCAGGGATTCCGGCAGGCGATGCCGCCGTATTTCTACCTGCCGTTCGCGCAGCACTACACGGGGAATTCTCTGGAGACGCTGGAGGTTCGGACCGAGGGGGATCCGGGGGGAATGGCGCCGCTGTTGGAGCGGGCCATCAACGATATGGCGCCCAACTTGCCGGTGTTCGACGTGAAGACGCTGCATCAGGCGCTCTACTCGCCGAACGGACTGCTGCTCTTCCAGATCATCGCAACGCTGGCGGGAGTGATGGGGACTCTGGGAATGGTGCTGGCGATTGTGGGCGTGTACGGCGTGCTGTCGTATGTGGTGAGCCAACGGACGAGCGAGATTGGGGTGCGGATGGCTCTGGGCGCCGGACGCGGGGACATTTTGAAAATTGTTTACAAGCAGGGCATGTGGATCGTGGGGATCGGTCTGTCGGTGGGGCTGGCGGCGAGCTTCGGAATCGCGCACCTGCTGCACAGTTTAATCGTGGTGAGCCCGGGGGATCCGGCGACGTATGTGGGAGTGTCTGCGATGCTGGCGGCGATTGCGATGCTGGCCTGTTATATTCCCGCGCGGCGGGCAATGTATGTGGAGCCGATGCGGGCGCTGCGGGACTGACCGGGGAACAGGTACAGAGGACGCAGCCTCGCTGATTGCCGGACTCTTTTCCTGGCCCAGAAGAACAGCGGAACCAGCCGAATCTTGTCCCCATCTGCGGTACGATAGGACCTATCCGCGCCGCACTGGAGCCGCTGCATGAGCCAACGACTCGCCGCCGTTCTGCTCGCCCTCCCTTTACTCGGCGGCCTCCTCGCGTCTACTTCCTTTCTGAGGGAAGCTACTGTTCATGGCGCTGGCAGGGCGAGCTCTGCCAGCGCATCCTCTGGGGCAGCATCTGACATGACCTCTGCCACAAGCTCCGCCAGCTGGAACAAACAGGCCGCTGCACACTATCTCGACGATCGCGAGGTTTGGTGGCAGGGCTGGCCTCGCGCCCAGAAGGATCACGGCACGGTGTGCGTCTCCTGCCACACAGTTGTTCCCTATGCCATGGTTCGTTCTGAGTTGCAGCGCGACCTTGGCGAATCCTCGATGAGCGCGCCCGAACAGACGATGCTGGCCAGCGTTGAAAAGCGCGTGACCGGCTGGTCCGAGATGGTCCCGTTCTACTCGGACGAAAAATCGGGGCCGGGCAAGACTGCCGAATCGCACGCGACGGAAGCGGTGCTGAACGCGGTGGTGCTGGCCAGTTACGATGCGACGAGTCACGGGGCACAGGGCGAGGTGCGCGCGATCACACGCAAGGCATTCGAGAACGCGTGGGCTCTGCAGGAATCGTCTGGCCCTCTGGCCGGCGCGTGGAAGTGGCAGGACTTCCACCTCGGACCGTGGGAATCGTCCGAGTCCGGCTATCAGGGGGCTGCGCTGCTGATGTTCGAGGCCGTCAATCTGCCTGGCGGTTTTGCACGCGAGCCTGGCACCCGCGCCCATCTCGACCGGCTCCGCGACTATCTGCGACGCAACTATGCTGCCCAGCCGCTGATCAATCAGGTCTATGTATTGTGGGCATCGGCTAAGGAGCCTGGGCTTCTTACCCGGACCGAGCGCAAGGCAGTGATCGCCGCTCTGCAGTCGCAGCAACAACCGGACGGCGGATTCCGCACGGCTTCTCTTGACGCGCGTGATCGCATCGACCACTCTGCACAGCCTGCTGCCAGCGATGGATATGCCACGGGGCTGGTAGCGCTGGCGCTCGAAGCGCATCAAGGGACGGCGCGGCGCGACGCCACGCTCAGCCGCAGCCTTGCGTGGCTTGCGCAGCATCAGCAGGCAGATGGAGCCTGGATCGCGGCGTCTCTGAACAAGCAGCGCGATCCATCGAGCGACCCGGCGCTTTTTATGACGGACGCGGCGACGGGGTATGCTGCGCTGGCGCTTGAGGGCCAGCCTTAGCGGGCTGCCGGTCGTTGAATCACATCAATAAAGGATTCAGCAGAGTGAACTGCTCAGAGTGAGCGGCCTTCAGCAGAGCGTCGTCGGCACTGACAAAACAAATGTCGGATATTTGGAGTGTGTCCCGCATGACTACACAACATGCAAGGTGCAGTGCGTCCAGGGCCCGCAGTGGATGAGCATCCAGCACCAGTTTTGCGACGTCAATCACCGCGGCACTGATTGGCTGCTCCACAATTCGCAGTCTCTCCGCCTCCACGCCGGCGGTAGCCCGATCAGCGTCAGCAGCTAGGATTTCTCCCGCTCGCTGACGCCGCCGAATTGCGGATCTGACTTCCAGCGGGGCCAGCGCGGAGACCACCTTGCGCGAGTCGTCCACTCCCTGTAGCAACCGGATCAACGGATCCGAGCCTGGTTCGAACACAAACAACTTTGCGAATGCGCTCGACTCCAGGAAGTAACAAGTCAATAGCTTCCCCGATCACGCAGAATTGTCGTGGAAAGCGGCTCGCCATGAATCCGAACTGGCGAGTAGCGCTGCCGCCCCTCGCCCTGTGACGCCACCGGTGCCCGATTTAATCGGATCGCGGTGGTTGGAAATGCGGAGCGCGGATTCGGGATGCGGCTCGTTCCAATCAGGCCTTTTGCGATCGCTGAAGTCAGCACAGCTTGCCGCTGATTTGGATCGGAAACCCAGCTGAATCCGGTTGCCGGCAATACATCGTCGCGAAACCACCTCAGTGCGATAAAGGCCCGGCCCTGGCGTTCCACCTCTTCCAGTGCGCGGCAAAGCTCCCTTTCCGGGGATTCAACGGAACTCTCGGACGGCACAAGCGAATCAGATGAAATCCGGCTGCGGTCCGGAGCATTCTCGCGAGATGCGGAGACGGCCCTCCCAGAGCTGGAGGAAACGCGATTCGCCCGCTGAACCGGCGCGGGACTCTCTTCAAAATGACGAGCCAGCGGTTGCGTGGAATCCTTGCTGAAGGAGATCAGAATCTCCCCGGTATCCGGCGACCAGTTATCCGCGGAGGCCGTCCGACGCTTCCTCCGGCCGTTTTCCTGAAGTTCGACGACGGGATGATAGCCTGCTGGCGCGAGAATCTTTACAGCATCGACAAGCTGCTGTTGGGTCAGGGATGTAACCGGCTTGGAACGGAGGATGGATGGCAAAGCCTCCAATGCGCCCTGAACGGACTCCTCCACCTGAACGATTGATTTATTTTCCATATATAGTTTCCTTTTTTTAGATAGTTTTAAGTTTGGACCGACGTCGCGAGAGCTCGAGGCCCTCGCAATATCTGTATTTATATATATATGGCCATTTTTGCCCGTTTTGTCAAGGGGAATCTGCCATTCGAGGAACGAGCCGCCCAGGCAGTTCGCCTTCTGCGTCGCAAGGCTCGGTATGCGCGTAGAAGCTGTCGTACGGATCGTGATCCTTGACCCGGCCAGCCTCACCCCGTACCCTTAACCTATCGCCCACCCACGGCGAAGGAATTTCGAACCATGCTGATCACCCTGCTCGATCTCGAACACGAGCCGGTCAACTTCGACCTTGCGTTTGCTCCGGGCGCGATCGATTTTGGAGAGGAAGCCACACAACTTTCTCCACTCGCGGTCGCGGGTGTGGCCGAGCTGCTCCGCGAGCATCGCGGACCCAAAGAAATCGTCCCCGACATCCGCACGCGCGCCCACTGGTCGGGCGATTTCGAAGCTCCATGCGCCCGCTGCCTCGACCCCGTTCGCCACTCCCTCTCCGGCGATTTCGACCTTCTCTTTCGCCCGCTGGGTATCGACGCTGGCCCTCCCGAGCGCGCCCTCGTTCCGCCGGAAACCGAAATCGGTTATTATCAGGAAGGTGGTCTGGTGCTCGAAGACGTTCTCCGCGAGCAGGTGCTTCTAACCCTCCCGGTGAGAACGCTTTGCCATCAGGACTGCAAAGGGCTCTGCCCGCGCTGCGGACGCAATCTGAACTCTGAACCGTGCATCTGCGAAGGCCAGGCGATGGACGCGAGATGGACGGCTCTGTCAGGGCTGCGTGGCCAGCTGGGCCGGGAAACGAAAGAGCCGGAAGAGAAACAGACCGGTAGGGTCGAACATTGAAGTATTTTTAGCAGTATTTTTGCCCGGGATTCTGCTCTGCCTCAGCCGCGCCCGGGAGCGAAAGGAAATCAGCAATGCCGAACCCAAAGCGGCGCCATTCAAAGGCCCGCACCTCCAAGCGCCGCGCGCACGATTTTCTCACGCCGAGCGGGCTCTCCGAGTGTCCTAATTGTCACGAGCGCAAGCTCCCTCATCACGTTTGCCCTAAGTGCGGCACTTATAAGGGGCGTGAAGTTCTGGAAGTGAAGGAAGCCAGCTAGCTCGACACGATGCTGACCGACATCGCACTCGACGCCATGGGCTCGGACAAAGCTCCTGAGCCGGAGATTCGAGGCGCGATCCTGGCCTGTCGTAACCTTCCAGTCCGCGTTCACCTTGTTGGACCTGAACCGTTGCTGCGCCCGCGATTGGCGAACGCTCTCGGCTTCTCGCGCCTGCCCATCTCCATCGTGCATGCTGAAGAATTCATTGGCATGGACGAGAAAGCCGCCCAGGCTGTGCGCACCAAGCGCAACAGCTCCATGCGCATCGGCCTCAAGATGGTCAAGGAGAAGCGCGCGGCTGGCTTCTTCACCGCGGGCAACACCGGCGCTGGCATGGCCACCGCCAAAATGGCTCTGGGTGCGCTGCCTGGCGTCGATCGCCCTGGCCTCGCTATTGTCGTTCCCACACTTTCCGGATCGCCCTGCGTTCTGCTCGATGTGGGCGCCAACGTGGACTGCA
>CAZSWI010000235.1:0-6336 GCA_964610635.1 uncultured Acidobacterium sp. | reverse complement strand
GATCCGCTGGTGGCGTACAAGAAGGAATCCTTCGAGATGTTCGAAGGGATGATGGCGCGGTTCCAGGAAGACACGGTGCGCTTCCTGTTCCTGATGAAGATTGTGGGGCCGGATGGGCAGCCGGTGGAGATTCCGACGCGGCCGCGGGCGGCGATTCCAGCTGCGCCACGTGTGGCTTCCGCGGACGGGAACGGGCACAGAGAGCTGAACGCGCCGCCGATTCCGTTGGCTCCTCATCGTGCGCCGACTACGACGATCGACGATATCGAGAAGGAGTTCCAGCGGAAGAAGCAGAAGGAGCTGGAACATGCGCGGATGGCGGGCGCGGGAGATGCGGCGGCTCCGGCACAGCGGCGCACAGGGGAGAAGGTGGGGCGGAACGATCCTTGTCCGTGCGGGTCGGGGAAGAAATATAAGAAGTGCCATGGAGCGGCGGAGGGCTGAGGCAGGGAGTAGGCAATAGGCAGTAGGGAATAGGGTGCGGGGATGTTCTTCTCGCACCTTTTGTGTTTCCGGGTGAGATTGGGAGAGATTGCCGTAGACTCTTGTCGCAATGCAATTCTGGTTTGCGCGCGGCAGTGAGATTCCGGTGCGGCAGCAACTGGTGACGCAGGTGGTGCTGGGGATTCTGTGCAACGATCTTGCGCCGGGACAGCGGCTGCCGAGCACGCGAGAGCTGGCGCGACGGTTTCGCATCCATCCCAACACGGTGAGTGCGGCGTATCGCCAACTCGGTAAAGAGAAGTGGGTGGAGTTCCGGCGCGGGAGCGGGGTTTATGTGCGCGGTGTGCGGCCGAAGGGGGCTGTTGCTGCCAGCGCCCCCGAGAGCCTGATCGCGAACCTGGTGCTGGAGTCGCGGCGTGCGGGAATGACGCTGGGCGAGCTGCGCGGCCATCTGCGGGATTGGCTGGAGCTACATCCGCCAACGCACTTTGTGCTGGTTGAGCCGGACGAGGAGTTGCGCAAGATTGTAATGGCGGAGTTGCGCGGAGCTGTGAAGCTGCCGGTAAAAGGCTGCGGGTTTGCGGAGCTGCGGGCGGTGGACGCGGCGAGCGCGGTGTTTGTGGCGCTGCCGAGCAAGGCGGCTGTTGCGCGGGAGAGCCTCGGGCCTGGTGCGGAACTGATTGTGTTGCAGGTGCGATCGGCGCCCGCGAGTATGGCACAGATGCTGCCGAAGAGCCGGGAGTGGCTGGTGGGCGTGGCGTCGGGGTGGCCAGGATTCCTGGATACGGCGCAAACGATGCTGGCGGCAGCAGGGTTCGATCCTGACAGCCTGGTTGTGCGGGACACGCGGCGCCCGGGTTGGCTGAAGGACCTCGAGTGCACAGCGGGGATCGTGTGCGATGCGGCGACGGCGCGGATGTTGCCGGCGGGAAAGATAACAGCGGTGTTTCCGGTTGTGGCGGATGGATCGCTCCAGGAGCTGCGGGAGTACGAGGCGTTCATTATGGGCGGCGGGGCCGAGGGATGACGAGGAGGGCGTGAGGCACTTGGGAAAGTGTCACAGGGGCGGACGCCAGAGGAAATGATGCGATCCAGTATCGCGTCATTATGAAAAGGCAGCGATTTGTAGCAGTGATGGTTGCATTGTGTGTTCTCGCTGTTCAGGCGGGAGCGCAGGTTGCGGTTCCCCGCAAAGGAAACTGGGACATCGTCAGGAATCTGCCGCGCGGGACCCTGATTTCGGTGAAATGGGCGCTTGCGGATAAGAGCACGCAGACGGTCCGCTGCGTTTTTCACTCCGCGGACGAGACGGAGGTGGTGTGCGGGCACTGGTCGCGGCCCAGACTGGCGCCCTATCCTGTTTTCCAGCCCAGTCAACCGGATCGATACGTGTTTCCGCGAGCACAGGTAGTGCAGGTGCGGATCGAGAACGACGATCTGCAGACTTCGGAAAGCACGGTGGCCGGGGCACTGGCTGGCGCGGCCGTGGGGGGGATTGCCGGTTACAACTGTTGCAGGAATGGGTATTCCGGCAGGCCTGGCGCGGCTGGCGTGCTCAGCCTCGTCGGCGCGCTGGTCGGGGGCGCGATTGGACATTCGCATCCGTTTGTCCGTGGGCGGTTAATTTACGAACAATGAGGAGCCGTCTGGATTTGCAGAGGCTAGCGGGACGGAGGTGCTACCGACTCAGTGAGCCAGTCGAAGTAGGGCTGGCTGGTGGAATCCGGAGTGAGGACGAGGAACTCCGGGACTTCGTAAGAGTGGAGGTTGCGGATAGCGTCTTCGACCTGGTCGAGATGGGCTGCGGTGGTTTTGATAAGGAGCAGGGTTTCTTCGGCTGCTTCGATTTTTCCTTGCCAACGATAAATGGAGGTCAGGCCAGGGATGATGTTGACGCAGGCAGCGAGGTGTTCCTCGACGAGGGAGCGGGCGATCTGTTCGGCTTCGTCGCGGGAGGCCGCAGTGGTGAGGACGAGGCGTATATCGGTGGCGGGTACAATCATCGGTGGTTTGGCGACGAACTGCTGATATGGCTGGCAGCATCTTAAGGGAGAAAACGCACAGAGGTGAAACATGGCGGTCGAGCTTAAGTTTGGGACATCGGGGTGGCGGGCGATTGTTGCGGATGAATTCACGCTGGCAAATATTCGGCGTGCCGTTGCTGGCATCGCGCAGTACGTGGCTTCGCAGTCGGGGCCGAAGACGCTTTTGGTTGGACGCGATCCGCGATTCCTCGGCGAGATGTTTGTGGCGGAGGCGGCGAAGGTGCTGGCCGCAAATGGGGTGCCTCCGCTGGTGATCCCGGAGGCTGCGCCGACACCGGCGATTGCGTACGCGGTGAGGCGGTTGAAGACGGGCGGGGCGATCAACTTTACGGCGTCGCATAACCCGCCAGAATACAACGGGATCAAATTCTCGACGCCGGATGGGGCGCCGGCGCTGCCGGAGGTGACGCACAAGATTGAGGCGAATGTGAAGGCACTCCAGGAAGTGGAGTCGCCGGCTGAGACGGGTGCGAAGTATGACCAGGTGGATGTGAAGCCGGATTACCTGAAACGGCTGGGCGAATTGGTGGACCTGAAGGCGATCAAAAAGGCTGCGCTGAAGGTGGTAGTCGACCCGTTTTGGGGGGCAGGGCGCGGGTACGCCTCCGATATTCTGCGCGAGCACGGCGTGGAGACCTGGACGGTGCACGACTATCGCGATGTGTTGTTCGGGGGACACGCGCCGGAGCCGGACGGAGAGTTGCTAAATGCGTGCAGGGAGAAGATGAAGGAGACCGGCGCGGCGATCGGTATTGCGACGGATGGCGACGCGGACCGGTTCGGGATTGTGGATGGGGACGGGACGTTTATCCAGCCGAATTACATTATTGCGTTGTTGTTCGATTATCTGGTGGAGTCGCGCGGGTGGAAGAACGGAGTGGCGAAGTCGGTGGCCACGACGAATCTGATCAACGCGCTGGCCGATGAGTTTGGGGTTCCTCTGTTTGAGACGCCCGTGGGGTTCAAGTACATCGGGGAGCTGATTAACGAGGACAAGATCGCGATCGGAGGGGAAGAGAGCGCGGGGCTGACGATTCGCGGGCATGTTCCGGAGAAAGACGGCGTGATCGCGGGACTGCTGGCTGCGGAGATGGTGGCGGTACGGGGGAAGAGCCTGGGCGAACAACTGAAGAAGATATTTGGCAGGGTAGGTTCCTTTTACCCGAATCGTGAGAATTTCCGCTTGACGCCCGAGGTGAAGGAAAAGTTCACTGAGAAGATAAAGAATGATCCGCGGGAAGTGGGTGGGCGGAAGGTCTCGGCGGTGGTGCGGACCGATGGTTTGAAGCTGATCCTCGAAGATGGCTCGTGGGTTTGTTACCGGCTGAGCGGGACGGAGCCGGTGGTGCGAGTCTATTCCGAGGCCCGGAAAGAAAGCGATCTGGGACCGCTGACCCAGGCGGCCAAGGATTGGGTGATGGCCTGAAGGCAGAGTTTAGAGTTTGGGGTTTAGAGTTTAGTAAAGGCGGCGGGGTTTGGCGTTGAGCGGGGAGCAGAAGCAGAGGGGATTTGTGGAGCGGGTGGCGCGGGCGCTGTACCGGGTGCGGCGGCGCGTGGCTACGGGTGCTGTGATTGTGGCTGCCCTGGCATTTGGCTATCACGCGATCTTTGGCGAAAACGGAGTCAACGTTTACGGGGCGAGGCGCGCTGAAGATCGGGCGGTGCAGAAGCGGATTGGGGAGTTGGAGAAGGACAACGCTCGGCTGGCGGAGCAGGTGAAGGCGCTCGAGACGGATCCGGATGCGATTGAGCGTGAGGCGCGCGATCGGTTGCACTATGCGCGGCCGGGGGAAGTAATCTGGACGGAAGACGCGCCGCAGGGGGCGCAGCAGACGGCCCCGACCAAAAAGTAGAGCGGTGACCTGGCTTCGCGCTCATTCCACATCTGAAAATCGAGATGCGGATTTGTGGCGCACGCATCTTCAGAGCGCATCCCTTTTCCGGACATTCCGTTTAATCTGAAAAGACTATGGATAAGTTTGTCATTCGCGGCGGTAACCCATTGCTGGGCACGGTTCGGGTGAGCGGTTCGAAAAATTCCGCCCTGCCCTGCATGGCCGCGGCGATCCTGACCGAAGAAGAGGTGGTGCTCGAAAACATACCGCAGGTGCGGGACATCGAGACGGAGCGGAAGCTGCTGGTGTCGATGGGGGCGGAAGTGGAGCTGGGGTATGGGCGCGCGCAGCATCGGACGACGATCAGCTGCCGGGCGCTGACCGATCCGACCGCGAAGTACGAAATTGTGAAGACGATGCGCGCGTCGTCACTGGTGCTGGGGCCGCTGGTGGCACGGTGCGGTGTGGCGCGGGTTTCGATGCCGGGCGGATGCGCGATTGGCGCGCGGCCGATCGATCTGCACACCAAGGGCCTGGAGATGCTGGGCGCGAAGATCGGCTATGAGCATGGATACATCGAGGCGCGGGCGGAGCGGCTGAAGGGCGCGCACATTGTCTTCGACAGGATCACGGTGACGGGGACGGAGGATCTGCTGATGGCGGCCGTACTGGCCGAAGGGGAGACGGTGATGGAGAATTGCGCGCGGGAGCCGGAGGTGACGGACCTGGCCGCGCTGCTGACCGCGATGGGCGCGCAAATTCGTGGCGCCGGGACGTCGACGATCCGCGTGAAGGGTGTGGAGAAGCTGCATGGGGCGAAGCATCGGATCAATCCAGACCGGATCGAGGCGGGGACGTTTCTGATTGCAGGCGCCATCACAGGCGGCGATTTGTGCGTAGCGCATTGCAATCCAGAGCATCTGACGGCGGTGATTGCGAAACTCCAGGAGTGCGGCGTGCGCGTGGACCTTCTGAGCCGGGATCAGATTCGCGTGCGCAGCGATGGGCAGCTCAAGGCGGGAGATATTTCGACGGAAGAGTATCCGGGATTTCCAACGGATATGCAGGCGCAGTACATGGCGCTGGCCACGCAGGCGGAGGGCACTTCGCTGGTGAAGGAAAACATTTTCGAAAACCGGTTTATGCATGTGCAGGAGTTGGTGCGGATGGGCGCGAACATTCGTGTCAATGGACGGACCGCGACGGTGCAGGGGCGGAGCGCGCTTTCAGCCGCGGCGGTGATGTGTTCGGATCTGCGAGCGTCGGCGTCGTTGGTGCTGGCTGCACTGGTGGCGGATGGCGAGTCGATTCTGGACCGCGTATACAACATCGATCGCGGCTACGAGCGTATAGAGGAGAAGCTGCGGGGAGTAGGCGCGCAGATTCGACGGATGGGGAACATGTTTCAGGAGAAACGCGAGCCGGAGATGGCGGCGCTGTAAAGGCAGGCAACAGGGAATAGGGAATAGGCAACAGGGAATAGGGAATAGCGATCGGCGCAGCTTTCGGGGCAACGCCAGGGGCCGATTCGTGAGTCATTCGGCGGATTGGCGGGTCGGAGCCTTCGCGGTACGCTGCGGCATCCAAGCCGGAGAGGAGAGCTTCGATGGCAAATGCTGAGGATGGCCTGCTGCGCGAGCAGCTGGTGCAGTTTCTGCGGGGCGGACAGGCTCATGCCGATCTGAAAGCGGTGGTCGATGATTTTCCGGCGAACGCGCGGGGAATGGTGCCGAAGGGCGCGGAGCACTCGGCGTGGCAGCAGCTGGAGCATATCCGTCTCGCGTTGCGCGATCTGCTGGATTTCTCGACGAATCCAAATTATGTGCAACCGGAATGGCCGGACGAGTACTGGCCGAAGGAACCTGCGCCGGCGGATGACGCTGCCTGGGATGCTTCGGTGAAGGCAATCAAAGAAGATCTGGCTGCATTCGAAAAGCTGGTTGGAGAGCCGGAGTCGAATCTGTACGCGGCGATTCCGTGGGGCCAGGGACAGACGCTGCTGCGTGAGGTGC
>CAZSWI010000234.1:0-6377 GCA_964610635.1 uncultured Acidobacterium sp. | reverse complement strand
TTTGACGGACCCGATCCGTGAAATCATTCTGGAGAAGAAGCCGAGCTCCGAGGTGCGCAAGCTGGCGCAGCAGGAAGGCATGCATTTCCTGCGCGAGAGTGCGCTCGATCGAGTACGGCGCGGGTTAACGACGCTGAAGGAAATCAACAAGGTGACATTCATCGAGGCATCGCGGTAGTGGCTCTGGAAGATATCTTTCGACCTGTGGCGGGAACGCGGCCAGCGGTGGCTTGCGAAATCAAGCCGGAGGGAGTGGTCGCGGCGCGGGCTTCGGCACATGGCGGCGAGATGACGGTGGCGTTTTCGCCGTTGGGAGCGGGGGCGGTAGTTCCTGGCCTGAAGGTGCCGAATCTGGGGGACGCAGGGGCGGTGCGGTCGGCGGTGGAATCGGCTCTGGGCGACATCGGCGTGCGCAACGGAGCGGTGACGGTGGTGGTTCCGGATGCCACGGCGCGCGTGCTTCTGCTCGATTTCGACACGCTGCCGGCAAAGCGGACAGAGGCGTTGTCCGTGGTTCGGTTTCGTCTGCGCAAGATGGTGCCTTTCGATGTGGAAGGCTCGTCGGTGAGCTACCAGGTGATGACGGAGAGGGCCGGGCAGCTGGAAGTTCTGGTGACGGTGATGCCGCGCGACGTGCTGGAAGAATACGAGAGCGCGGTGCGCGAGGCCGGATACGAGCCGGGCGCGGTGTTGCCGAGCACGCTGGCGGCCGCGGCGGCGGTCGACGACCGGGGCGCGACGCTGATGGTGAATTACACCGGCGCGTCTGTCACCACGGCGATTACACAAGGCGAAGAGATGCTGCTGCACCGCTCCATGGACCTGCCCTCGGAACCGATGGCGCATGAAGAGGAGATGGCGCAGGCGGTGATTACGGCGCTGGCCTGGTATGAGGACACGCTGCGTGGCACGCCGGCAGCGATTTACTATGCGGGACTGGGCGGGGCGCGGGAGGCGGCGCAGTCGCACTGGATATCGCTGGTCGATGGAGCGCCGCGGATCGCGGACCTCGGTTCGACAGGTGCTTCGGCGGCGACGGCGATGCCTGCGGGAGTAACAGCGGGCGTGACGGGGGCCCTGGCATGAGGATTGCGGTCAATCTCGCAACCCATCCTTACGTCGAGCTACGGCCCGTCTATAACCGGCTGCGAACGTGGATTGTAATTCTCGCGCTGGTGGGGGTGGCCCTGTGGTATCTGTACCGCATCGAGCGGACTCAGGCCGAGGCGGCCGAGGGACAGGTGGCGGCGGTTGAGAATCATGTGCGCGACCTCGAACGCCAGCAGCAGGACTATCAGGCGATGATGCAGCAGCCGGAGGACGCGGCGATTCTGAAGCAGTCGGCATTTCTGAACGGGCTGTTTCGGCACAAGGCATTTTCGTGGACGGCAACGATGACCGACCTCGAGACGGTGCTGCCGACGGGCCTGCAGGTGATGAGCATCGATCCTATAGTTGCGCCGGACGGGCATGTGACGATTCGGCTGCGGGTTACCGGAGACCGTGGGAGGGCGCTGGACCTGATCCGGAATCTTGAGAAGTCAAGACATTTTGCTTCGCCGCGGCTGGCGTCGGAAACACTGGCGACCGGACAGGGCCCGCAGAATGTGAGCACGGGCGAAGTGAACTTTGACGTTCTGGCCGATTATCGGCCGCTGCTGCTCGAGACGAATAAGAAGAGCACAGACAACCCGGCTACGAGGAAAAAGCAGCGCGTAGTTATGGAGGGACGGTCGACTCCATGAATCCGCGCGGTGTTTTCACGAAGCTGAACCTGCATCTCTTTTTGCTGGCCGCGGTGGTCGCGGTGGACATTTTCATCGGGATTCGCTACGCGCTGGCATGGCGCGCGATCCGCGCCGGAGAGTCGGGCAGTTTTGTTCAGGAGGGGTTGCGATACCGGCAGCTCCAGGCGCAGATGCAGCACCTGAACGGGCTGCCACACAAGGTGGATGTGGCGAACGGGGACGCGCAGACCTTTTATGACGAGCGCGTCTCGCCGAATGTATCGACGATGCTGGCGCAACTGGGCGAGGTAGCGTCGAAGAATCAGGTGAAGTTGTCGCGGGCGGCGTATGCGTATAAAGCGGCGCCGGCGGGCGGATTGACCGAATTGCAGATCGATGCGGGGCTGAGCGGTCAGTATTCGAACCTGATGCACTTCATCAATGGGATCGAGCGCGACAAGGATCACGTGTTCTTCATCATCGATGGCGTCACGCTGACCGGGCAGCAGGGGGGGCTGGTGAATCTGCGGCTGCGGCTGACGACGTATATTCGCGCGGGTGCAACGGACCTGCCACTGGCCGGCAGCATGGACGAAAATCCGCAGGCTGGGACAGGCGCGGGAGCCAGCCCGGCCGCCAGCGAGGAGCCGCAATGAAGACCGGCCTCGATAACAAGCGGAACCTGGTGATCCTGTCTTTACTGGGCGTGGTGATGGTGGGGGCGGTGGTGTATTTCGTGATGAATGTCTTCGGTGGGGGCAGTGCTCCACCGGCGGCGCCACAGCGGGCGACAGCCACGGCGCAGCCGGCAGCGGGCGAGAGTCGTGGAGGCCGTGCGGCGGAGAAGATTCCCTCGCTGGCGAGTCTCGACCCGACGCTGCATCCGGAATTGATGGCGGGCGCGGAAGCTTTGGAGTACAGCGGGAAAGGGCGGAACATTTTTTCGATGACGTCAGAGCCCGTGGCGATTCCGAAGGCCACCGCACCAATTCGACCTGTTGCTCCGCCGCCGGTGATTGCGCAGGGACCGCCGCCTCCGCCGCCGATCGATCTGAAGTTTTTTGGGTATGAGGCGAATAACGGCGCGAAGAAGGCATTTCTGCTGAAGGGCGACGACGTTTTCATCGCGTCTGAGGGTGACGTGGTGGACCATCACTATAAGGTGGTGAAGATCACGCCGCTTTCGATTCAGGTGACGGATCTGCTGTACAACAACACGCAGACGCTGCCTCTGACGCAGAGCTGAGTCTTTCACCACAGAGAACGCAGAGGAAAGCAGTTGGAATGGTTGTGAAGATGAAAAAGCGTCGAGTGGAATCTGATAATGAGCAGGGCTACGTGCTGCTGGCGGTGGTTTTTATGACCCTGCTGGTGCTGATCAGCCTGGCGGTTGCGGCGCCGAAGATGGCGATGTCGATCCAGCGGGACAAGGAACTGGAGACGATCCATCGCGGGCAGCAGTACCGGCGTGCGATTAAGCTGTACTACCAGAAATTCGGATCGTATCCGACCTCGATCGACCAGCTGGTGCAGACCAATCAGATTCGATTCTTGCGGAAAAAGTACCTCGATCCGCTGACGGGCAAGGACGACTGGAAGCCGGTGTTTTTTGGGCAGGCGCATGTACGGCCTCTGGGATTCTTTGGGCAGCCGCTTGCGACGGCCGGGCTGGGCGGGGTGAGCTCGTCGATGTACGCGGTTGCGACGACTACCACCACCGATGCGAACGGCGTCCCTATCGCGAGCCCGGATGGGTCCGCGACTGGCTTAACGAATGGGAGCAGCGGGTCGCCGGTTAATGCCCAGGGCGGAAGCTCGGTAAATTCGGGCACCGGGACAAATGGCATTTCTTCGATGTTCGGTCAGTCGTCTGGAACGGGGCTTGGTTCCGGGTCCGGGTCTGGTTCCGGATTTGGTTCGCCGATGGGTTCGCAGAATGGGACGGCTGGGAGTACGGGCAGCGGCACGTCGGCAACGACGTTCGGCGGGGGTGGTCCTATTGTCGGGTTCACACTGCCGGTAGATAAGCCGTCACTGGTCCTCTACAAGCAGCAGAAACGGTATAAGCAGTGGGAATTTAATTACGATCCGACGGAAGACCAGGCGCAGGCGCTGGCGGGACTGACGAATGGCGCGTCCACGGGCGGCGTGCCGACGAACGGGACTGGCCCGGGTATGACAACGCCGGGGTCGATCCCTCCGAATCCGACTTCGAATCCTGGGTCGAATCCGGTTACAGACCCGGGGTCAACGGGGGGCTCAAATCCAAACGGGCCGTCGACTGGACCGACGGATCCGACTTCTCCGCAGTAACGAAGGCTACAGACAAGCTGCAAAAACAGGAAAAGCCCGCCAGAATTACGGCGGGCTTTTGTGTCTCTGCGAAGCAGGAAGGTCGCAGCTCAGACCTGGAAAGACGAGCCGCAGCCGCAGGTGCTCTTCACGGTGGGGTTCTCAAACTTGAAACCGGCCGCTTCGAGGGTCTCGAGGTAGTCGACGACGCAGCCGTTGAGGTACATCGCCGAAGTCGCGTCGACGAAAACCTTGAGGCCGTTGAAGTCAAAAACCTTGTCCATCATGCCAGCCTGATTTTCAAAGGACATGGAGTACTGGAAGCCGGAGCAGCCCCCGCCGACGACGCCGATGCGGAGACCGGCAGGAAGCGGATCCTGGGTCGCCATGATTTCGCGGACCTTGTTCACGGCATTGTCGGTGAGCCGGACCGGAGTGGCCTTCGGCGCGGGAACCGCCTCGGGAACGGGCGTGGTTGTGGACGTGGTTACTGTGCTGGTCGCCATGGATTCGATTCTCCTGGGGAAAACGTCTGCTCTCTCAGTGTAACGCAGGCAAGGCCGAAATCGCCCATGCTTTTAGATGCGGCGGAGGGGGATGGGTCGCGGGTCGGGAGCAGGAACGCAGATTCTGCGAGGGTTATGTATGACCACGAGACGCGCTTTGCGACGGATTCTACTGCTTGTCCTGAGCGGGAAGCATCTGGTAGCTGACGAAGGCGAGATGTTTGCTGTCGGGCGCCCACGATGGCACGTTCATGGTGCCTGAGCCGCCGATGAGGTTGAAGAGGACGCGGATTTTGCGGTCGTCGAGGGACATCACGCGCAGCATGACCGGTTTGTTGGGCGGATGGCCGGTGGTTCCCTTCTCGTAGCTGATGAAGACCATCGATTTGCCATCGGGCGAGATGTGCGGCGTCCAGTTGACGTAGTCGTCGTTGGTGATCTGCTCGGGGGTGGAGCCGTCGGGGTGCATGCGCCAGATTTGCATGATGCCGCCCTGCATGGTGCCGCCGCGGTCGGAGTTGAAGTAGATCCAATTTCCGTCGGGGGAGCAGTCGGGGTCATCGCTGATGCCGGCGCCGGTGGTGAGCGCGTGCTCTTCGCCGCCGCTGACGGGGATGGCGAAGATGTTGCCGGAACCGTGGTCGGGACGGGTGAAGATGATGGTTTTGCCGTCGGGCGACCAGCTGTGCCAGTAGGAATTCGGATGGTCGGTGACCAGACGCGGTGTGCCGCCCGTGAGTGGAACGATGTAGACACGGGATTCCGGTTTGCCGGGCGTGCTGCAACTGATGGCCAGGGACTGGCCGTCGGGTGAGAGGCCGTGGCTGCCGTTGCAGTTGGTGGCGTCGCCGATGTCGAGGGGCTGAGGCGGCGTGCCTCCGTCGGCCGGGACGGTCATGATTTTGCCGCCCTGATCGAAGATGAGGGTCTTGCCGTCGTGGGTCCAGTTCGGCGCTTCGAAACGGCCCTGGGCTGTGTAGGCGATGACGGCGCGATGGGCATCCTGTTCGAGTCCGATGGTCTGAAGGGTGCTGTAGAGGGCGAGGGTCTGGTTTGAAGCCGATGGTAAGGGCACCGGTTTTTCCAGGGTGACGTGGGAGAAGATGGCCTTCTCTGTTTTGTTGGCGTCGTGGGAGCAGAGCCCAAGGCCGACGTAGAAGGGCTCTTCAAAGTGGAGCTGAATGCTGGCGCCGGAGGAGTGAAGCGGCTCGCTGGGCGATGAGGCAAGGTACAGGGTGATGGTATCGCCGCGCTTTTCGAGGCGAAGGCGACGCGGGGCCGCGATGTTCAACTCGACGTCTTCGGTGATTGCGGATTGGGAACGGCGAAATTGCAAGGCGGTCAGGCCGGAGCCATGCTGCGCCGCATCGGCGTAGGCGGAACCGGCGTCGAGGGTTTGGCGAACGATGAGGATGGCCTTGCGATGCGGGTTGTGTTCGTCTGGGGTGTTGGGAACGCTGTCGGGAAAGTCGATGTCGGCGGTGAGGGTCACGTCGCCGGAGAGTTTCTTCCAGAGGAAGTGGAAGGCGTCAGCTGGGCCCCAGAGGTTGGCTCCGGCGGAGGTGAGGGTATATGTATCCGTGACTGGATCAAATTGTGCGGTGCCCGAAGGAGTGACAGCGCCGACGTCGGACTGGCCTGCGAAGAGGCCGAGGCTTTGCGCCTGAGCGGAGTGCGCAAGGAACAGCCCGCAGATTGCAAGCAGGGAGACAGGCCAGAGCGGGCGACGGTTCATGGATTCTCTCTTGGTTCGGGCTTGCGATAGAGGAGGGTGATGCGGCGGACTTGCGCGCGGTCCAGTGTGCGTGTTTTGCCGTCGACATCGATGACGACATCGGTGGCGGAGACTGAC
>CAZSWI010000233.1:0-6439 GCA_964610635.1 uncultured Acidobacterium sp. | reverse complement strand
GTCTGGCGGGACAACACTTAGCAGCTTTCGTAAAGTACTTTACCGGACACCCGTGAAGGGAGATGAACCATCACCCTATCGAAGGTCTGGGCATTGGCTGCCAGAGAAGCCGCCGCCAAGGCAAACAACACGGATAACACACGTGTAACTCGCATAGGTATAAATCGTCCTCTGTTTGAATTTTGGTTTTTGCCCACCAATGGCTGGGGGTCTCAAGGCCGCCCGGCTGTCTGATGGACTCAACTGTATAGGCGGCCCGTCCCGAGGTTGGGGTTATCGAAGGTTGTGTAATTCTGTGTAAACGCAGCGCCGGGTGTCTGCCGTTTCACAAATGGTCCTTTGCGCAACACTAGTCTGCGTGGCGGACATCGCCGTCATGCAAGAGCTTTCGCCGATAAGTCATCCGGCGGCGGCGAGTTTGTCGAGGCTAACTCGCTCACCACCTCCGCCACGCGGTCCACATACGCGCCCGGCTTTCCCGCAGGGAACCATCCCCGCAGCCCTTCGACCGCGCGGCCGCTCATGCGCAGCGCGTTCCATCGCCGGCGGTAGGCCGCGGCCTGGCCGGCGATCTCCACGATTTTCGCGGCGTAGCTTGCGGGCGAGTGCCGCTCGACGAAATATTCGTGGCCGCGCAGGCCCGATTCCACGTAGGCCGCGGGCCTGGCGGCGTAGGCCCGCAGGTGCGCGCACAGATCCTCCACCAGGAAATCCGGACGCACGAAGGAGACCGTGCCGGGCGGCAGCTCGGCGTACCAGCCGATCCGCGTGACCAGGCTGGGCAGCCCGTGGCTCCAGATGCGGAGCTGGCTGTAGGAGGCCTCGCCCTTGGTGGGGTAGCGCAGATTGATCGCCAGGTGCGCCGAGGCCAGCGCCTTGTCCAACTCCACTTCCGGAACGAATCCGTGGAGCGTCACCAGCTCCGCCAGCCCCAGTTGCCCGATCAGGGCCGCCGTACCGGCGCGGTCCTCGAGGTCGCCGTAAATGTGCAGCCGGAAGTTGCCGTCCGCGAGCCGCGCCAGGGCGGTCAGGATCTGCTTCAGGCAGCGGTTGGATCCCAGGAAGCCGAAGACCACCAGCTTCCAGGGCGGGGCCCCGAGGTCGCCCCCGAGGGCACTCCTTGGACCCGCAAGCCGCCGGGCGGGGAAGGGCAGGGGCAGGCGGAGCACCGGCACATCCACCTCTTTGGCCAGGGCGCGCGCGGCGGCGCGGGAGTGCACTAGGGCGCCCAGGCTGGCGTCCAGAAAGAACGGCGCGCAGGAGTACACCCGCCCCAGTTGCAGCAGGTTCAGCGCGCCTTCCCAATACAGCTCGCCATCGCGCCGGCCGCGGGCGCCATAGAGCGATTGCATGATGCCCAGGTAAGCGGCGCGGTCGTTGCGTTGCTTGCAGTCGAACGCCACCGAGTCGTGCAGCAGCACGTCGTGCAGGATCGAGAAGCCGGGGAACTGCCGGGACACCTGCCCGATGGCGCGGTGGAAGCGCGCGTCGTTGCCGATGTTATAGAAGGCCGCGTCGGCGCCGTTCAGGGCTTCCCAGGGAAAATTGCGCGGGTCGAAGCGGCGCACGGCGGCATGCCGTTCCAGGCCGGAATACCAGTGCGGCTGATCGGTCCACAGGGTCACCTCGGCGCGCGCGGCGAGGGCCGGCAGCAGGCGGCCGGTGTAATCCGCGATGGCCGTGTGGGCCGGCGCAAGCGGGGAAAACCAGTGGATACGCATGGCGGTTTCCTACTACAGGGAACCCCTTGGAATTTAAGCTCCGAGGATGGAGTCCAGGGAAATCTCCTGCCACCCCCGATCACGGAACTCATCGATGGTCGGCAAAGGGATGGGGATTTGTTCGGCCAGCCAGGATCGTACGGAGCGGTCGGCCATCGCCGCCAGGGTCTGCGCGGGAAGGTTGGCGTTCGAGCGATCGGCTCGCAGCCTCGCCTTTTCCCGCTTGATCAGTGCGGCGAATTCCTGCGCGGGTACGTGCGCGGCGATGTACCGGTCTATTTCTTCGCGGCGATACTCGCCATAGGCGATTTCGAGAGCCTGCCGTTCGACAAATTCGGCTCTCTGCCGCCGTTCGGCCGCTTCCCGGAGCTTGCGCTTGGCGCTGGTCTCAAACTGTTCCGGTACCGGGAAGTTCTCCAGCAGGCGGGAGATGAAGAAACCCTGTGGGTTCCCGATCGCATTTTTGGGACGCCTGAGAACGGCATCCGCATATTCGAGTTGCTCCAGGACCGGCTGCCCGGGCGCCAGTTTGGCGAGGAGCTTCCGGGATTCCATTTCCCCTATCCCGCGTTTCACCAGTTCCGTCACCAGCGATTCATCGACGGGCGGCGGAGCAGGCGGTGGCGCAACCGGAACCGATGGAGCGGTCTGCCCGGCGGCTTTCGCGTTGAGACGCTGTTGCCGGGGTCCTGTCTTTCGCTTTTGGCTCTCTTCTATTCCGGCCGGATCGATATCCACGGCCGGCAATTGCCTGCGGTGCGCGGCGGCATATTCCGCTCGCGCTTTCGGCCCCGGGATGTAGTGGAAAATCCAATCCGGGTTGCCCTGAAGATCGGTCGTCTTCTCGAAATCAATCGGCTTCAGAAGATAACCCGACCTCAGGTGGGGCTGGTGCACGTGGTGCATCTGCGAGCGGACTAAATTCCAATTGTTGGATCGATGTTGAGCGGAGAAGTTGCAGTACTCCGAGTAGGCGAGTTTCGCGTACGGGTGCTTATTTTTGATCGCGGAGAAAATTTTGTAGCTGACGATCTCGTAGAAGCGCTGCGCGGCCGGTGAAAGAGCCTTCATGTAGGCGTGATCCAGCGGGCGCACGGGGGCGTTGTTAACGACCTCCCGATACGGATCGTTGAGAACGATATAGACGCCATCCGCTTTGCGCCCGTCCGGCAACGGCTCCCCGGTGAAGACGACCGAGTAGCGCGTGAAGTCGGCTTCGATCGACCGTTCCAGCCCGTCGTTCGTCCGGTATTTGAACTTCGCCATAATGAAGGCGCTGGCGTTCTGACGCAGTGCCAGCCGCACCTTGTTGGTGTCCCCGCCGAGGCCAAGCTCTTCGGCGATGTCACGTAGGCTGCCGAGGCGAATCAGTTTGGGAAGTGGTCTCCCTAATGCATCGATGCGCCGGTTGATGACGAGAGTATCGAGCTTATAGGCAAGAGATCGGGGGTATCCGAATTTCGGATTAGGCGCCACCTCCCATTTGAGTTCCACCTGGCCGTCGGGTCCCGTCTTCAAAATGCGGACCTCCACATTCCCCTCACGGGAGAGGTTGTGGATAGGCAGCCTGGAAAGGACCGTTTCAGTGCGGACGATGTCGAGCACGGCGGCCAATTCTTGCTCGGTTGGCAGAGCAGATGGGGGGTTCTCCCCCGCTCGATTCTGGCTGGTGGTCTTCATTTTTCTCCCCCCGGACAGCGGACCAACAACAACAGCAGTTGGGCGGTTTGGTTTGTTGTTGTTGTTGTTGTTGGTCTTCTTGTATGTTAAACAGAGTTAAAGAGTTACACAAGGTCAAACTGCTGATTCAGAAGGAATTATGGTCGATTTTTGTAGGCATAAGCGTGCACTTCCGTAGGCATAAGCGTGCAGTCCCGTAGGCATAAGCGTGCACTTCCGTAGGCATAAGCGTGCAGTCCCGTAGGCATAAGCGTGCACTTCCGTAGGCATAAGCGTGCAGTCCCGTAGACGTTTCCGTGCACTTCCGTAAGCGTAAGCGTGCACTCCGGCCAATCAGTTTTTCGTCTCTTCGGCACAGCCCGTGCGACGGTTTCACCGGTGAGAAAAGCCCCTCACGGGCCGCCGGCAGGATGCCGCTTTTCACTTCCGCTCGGCCAACAGCCGCTCGCGTTCGAGCGCTTCGTGCAGCAGCGACTTGATGTAGGTCTGGTACGGCAGACCCTTCGCTCCGGCGAGCCGCTGCGCGAGCGCGATATCGGGTTCCGGCAGCCGGATCGACAGCAGACGCGACAGCACGCGATCCAGAGGGTGTTCCGGATGCTCATGCACTCTCACCCATCCGGCCCGGTCCTTCACTTCCGGAATATCGCTGGTGTCGATCCGGTCGTCGGGCAAAGCCGCCACGCGCTTCAGGCGCTCGCGTTCCGCCTTGGTGATCCTGCGGTTTTCGATCTGCCCGATCGTCCTGGTGATTGTCCTGCCCTGCTTTTTATTCGCCTTCTTCATACAACTTCCTTTCCGCCGCCGTCGCCTTGCGGGCTGAAATGAGGCGGATGATCGCGCCGAGACCCTCTTCTCCGACCGTATGCACGACCAGCAGAACGCGATCGACATAACCAATGGCGCGTGCAGGCGCTTCTTCGCCCTCGACCATGCGGTCTTCGCGGACGATCGCGCGCGGATCGCTGAAGACTCTCCTCGCTTCGTCGAAGCCGACGCCGTGCTTCGCGATATTCGCGCGATTCTTGCCCCGCGTCCCACTCGAAGCGCACCGTCATCCGATTCCAGGTTAGTATATACAACGTAGCTACTAGAAGAAGGACAGCGGGGGGCGGGCCGGGAGATTTTCGCGGAAGAACGATGGCGCCGCTCGCCAGAGGAGGGCATGAACGGGTGAGCGTACCTTGACGCATACCGCTCCCCTCCGTACCCTAGGGGTATGGAAGTACATTTCACTCCTGAGCAGGAAGCGCAACTCTCGCAGATCGCTAACCACAGCGGCACCGATCCCGAGCAACTGGTGAAGGAAGCCACCTTGCGGCTGTTGCAGGATGACGCCCGTTTTCGTGAAGGCGTGAAACGTGGCATTGCCGCTGCCGAGCGCGGTGAATTTGTCGAGCATGAGGAAGTCTGGGCTAACGTCGAAAAGATACTGCAATCCTAATGCGCCTGAGATGGACGGCCCCCGCCGCCCAAGACCTTTACCGCATCACCCGCTACATTCGACGCGATAATCCCACTGCGGCCCGCGAAGTTGCAAAGACTATTTATGACGGCTGCGAAAGCCTCATCCACTCCCCGCATCGGGGACGCAGGGGAAAACAGACCGGTACGCGCGAGCTGGTCTTTTCTCCCTTGCCGTATATTGCGGTTTATCGCGTGGCGGAAGACATCGTTGAAATCCTGCATATCTGGCACGGTGCGCAGGATCGTTGACGGCACAGAAGCTCTCACGCCTTCCTCTAGAGTAAAGAGCCGGGCGCAGGTGATCGGCCTCGGCAACCTTGCGTAGGGCGCCAAACGCCCGTTCCGGCAGCTTTGAGGTAGCCGCGCTCAAGCGAATGTCAGGATCGTGAGGGCCCATGCGATGCCGCCGGAGCCGCAGACGAATCGCAGTCCACCAGGAGTGCCCGTTTGGTGAGGATAGCAAGAGATGCGAATACGATCCCGATTTCCAGAAGGACTTCGGAATAATGGAGGTGGTGGGCCTTTTTGCCGTTCTTTTTGCTTCCACTCTCTCGAGTTCGCGCTTGAAAGCGCAATTCATCTGACTTCAGCAGCAGGAATACGAGCAATGTTACTGCCTTCTTTTGGCACAAACACGGCTACACAGTGGCCCATCTCATTCACTGCTGCCCACGGGTGGCCTGCATTGGTTTGTTGGTCATAGGCTTCGTACTGCCGGAGAGTAGCGTATAGTTTAGGTTTTCCCTCATAATCTATCCAAAAAGTCCTAATAGTGGAAGGCCATATGTTGATAAACCGTACTGTAGCAGATGGCGTATCTGGAATTGCATGAAGCCGTTGCAGTACGTTACAGCTTATGGGATGTATCTCGTAACGGACGCCGCGCGAAATCGGTTGCGGCGGCCTATCACTTTCAGGCTTTTTGATAAGGTGTGGGACATCGATAGCACTTGATTCGCCTGGCTGTTGCTGATTAGTGTTATTCGGTCGAATCTCAGTAGTCAGGGGAGGAGATTGTATCTGAAAAGACTCCGTGAATCGCGAATAGAAATCGGCTACAACGTCGTGCGAACGACTGGTTAGAGATTCTGGTTTCACAATGGAAAAGTGGTCTGCTGGTAGTGTTAGATAGGAGAAATGATGGATGGCAGAAGGTCGTTCAACGATTATCTCCGTACCTAAAAACGAAGCTTCGCCCTCTGCCACAGAAACACCTGTTATATTCAACCGATCCGCCTGATGATGGTTACTTCCGTCAATAAGATCCGCAAATTCTTGGTCTAACTCTCCAAGATAGCGACTATTATTCTTTAGGAGGTCCGCAGTCCTTGATTGGTCAAGTCCTAAAAACGATAATATGGGAGATACGTCTGATGCAACGTGCGAACCGCCACTGGGTGAAGCGAACAATAAAACACCGAGCTTTTTCATTCGAAAGTTGTCACCGTAGTCAATCAGCATACGCCTTAGCACAATACCTCCCATACTGTGAGCGATGAAAATAATGTTATGGTAACACGGGTGTCCGGTAAAGTACTTTACGAAAGCTGCTAAGTGTTGTCCCGCCAGAC
>CAZSWI010000232.1:0-6450 GCA_964610635.1 uncultured Acidobacterium sp. | reverse complement strand
GCAGTCACACCACGAGCGCCGGCAAGACGCTCTCGAACGACTGCAGCCTCTGCCACAATCTCCTGGCCGTCGATGAAACCAAACCCGGCGTCCTCAACGACCTCCAGCTGCAGAACGAATTGCATCTGCAGTAGCGGAGTTCTATACGAATATACGTATTCATGTATAATGAAGGCGAGCCGGGCCGACCCCTGAAATGGCTGGGGTGGACCCGGAAGGATGTGCGCTCGTTTCCGCGTCCCGTCCGGCGCGACATTGGCATGGCCCTGTACGCGGCACAGCATGATGAACTCGATCCTGCGGCTCGGCCGATGAAAGGCTTTGGCGGAAGCTCCGTGGTCGAGATCGTTTCGGATTTTCGAGGCGATACGTGGCGTGCAGTGTATACAGTTCGTTTTGCGGAGGCGGTCTACGTGTTGCATGTCTTCCAGAAGAAATCGAAGCGCGGCATCGCCACTCCGCGCCAGGATTTGGATCTGATTCGGCGCCGGCTTGCGGAGGCCGAGCGCCTCCACCGCGAAAGGCAGAACTGAGATGAGCGCGAGAGTCAGGATGCCCGTCCGGATGCAAAAGAGCAGCGGCAATGTCTTCCGAGACCTCGGCCTGCCTCATCCAGAACGGGAATTGCTGAGGGCAAAGCTCACCCTGGAAATCTACCGTCTCATCCGCGAACGCGCTCTGACCCAGGCCGAAGCGGGAAAACTTCTCGGCATTCGCCAACCGCACGTTTCTGCTCTGATGCGCAATCGCTCCGGCTCTTTCTCCGTCGAGCGCCTCATGGAATTCCTCGTCGCTCTCGGACAGGACGTGGAGATCACCGTCCGTCCATCGCGCCGGCGCCACGGGGAAGTGTCTCTCGTTATCTAGTAGTAAAGGCCGAAGAATTGCCAGACTGTTACGAGGTGTGAGCCCGGAGTTTGTTCCCTGCACCCTGCACCCTCCACCCCAATTGTGATCAACGTCACAGTGCCGCCATGCCCCTGCCAATTAACCTCGAAGCGGTATGAACGCCCTCATCCTTGACCGCATCCACTTTGCTTTTACCGTCATGTACCACTATCTGTTCCCGCAGCTCACCATGGGCCTGGCGCTGCTGATGGTGGTCATGAAACTGATCGCCCTCCGCACTGGCGATGACCGCTGGAACCAGGCCGCCCGCTTCTGGGCGAAGATCTTCGCCATCAACTTTCTGCTCGGTGTGGTCACCGGCATCCCCATGGAATTCCAGTTCGGCACCAACTGGTCGGAGTTCGCGCGACGCACCGGCGGCGTCATCGGCCAGCCCCTCGCCATGGAAGGCGTCTTCGCCTTCTTCCTCGAATCGACCTTCCTCGGCCTCTTCCTCTTCGGCGAAAAGCGTCTCTCCAGGCTCGCCCACTTCGGCGCAGCCTTCATGGTCTTCCTCGGCTCATGGATCTCCGGCTTCTTCATCATCGTCACCGACGCCTGGATGCAGCACCCCGTCGCCTACCATCTGCTGCCCAATGGATCCTATGAAGTCTCCAGCTTCTGGGGGCTGCTTCTGAATCCCTGGGCGTGGCTGCAGTACGCGCACAATATGTGCGGCTCGGTGGTCACCGCTTCGTTCGTCGTCGCAGCTACCGGCGCATTCTATCTGCTGGAAAAAAGCCACGAGGAATTCGGCCGGCTCTTCCTCAGGATCGGCATCGTCGCCGGGCTCATCTCCTGCATCGTTCAGATCTTTCCCACCGGCGATCTGCACGGCCGTTACGCTGCGCGCTACCAACCCACCGCTGTTGCGGGCATGGAAGGGCTCTTCCGCACGGAAAAAGGCGCCCCCGTCGTACTCATCGGGCAGCTGGACGACCAGGCGCAGAAGATCGACAATCCTGTCCCCATCAACGACGTCCTCAGCTTCCTGATCTACGGAACCACCTCGGCCGAGGTGAAAGGCCTCAATGACTTTCCCAGGGACCAATGGCCGACCGCTTTGCCGTTGCTCTATTACAGCTACCACATCATGGCGGGACTCGGGACCTGGTTCCTGCTGCTCATGCTCGTGGCCGCTGTCATGCTGTGGCGCGGCAAGCTCCACTCGGCGCGCTGGGTCCTGTGGCCTATCCTGCTCAGCTTTCCGCTGCCCTACATCGCCAACACCGCAGGCTGGATGACGGCAGAGATCGGACGTCAGCCGTGGCTGGTTTACGGTCTGATTCGGACAAGCGAAGGCTACTCAACACACGTTTCGGCCGGCAACACCCTGTTCACGTTACTCGGCTTCCTCGGCATGTACTCTTTACTTTCGATCCTCTGGATCGTCGTCGTGTATCGCTTCATCCGCACCGGACCTGCGGCTGCCGCGGTTGCCGTTCCGGCCGACCCTGAACCCGCAACGCTGACGGCGGTCTAGGAAAGAGGGAAACATCATGGGATTTGTCTGGTTCTGGATTGTCGCGGTCATGATCGCCGCCTACGTCGTGCTTGACGGCTTCGACCTCGGCGTTGGCATTCTCTCGCCCTTCCTCGCGCGCACGGAAGATGAGCGGCGCATGCTCATCCGCTCCATCGGTCCGGTGTGGGATGGGAACGAAGTCTGGCTCCTCGCTGGCGGCGGCACGCTCTACTTCGCCTTCCCGCTGCTTTATGCTTCCTCGTTCAGCGGCTTCTATCTGCCGCTCATGATCGTGCTCTGGCTGCTGATCATGCGTGGAGTCAGCATCGAGCTGCGCATGCACATCGATCACAATGTATGGCGCAGCTTCTTTGACGGCCTCTTCTTCGTAGCCAGTGCGCTGCTCGCTGTCTTTTTCGGTGCAGCTCTCGCGAACGTCATTCGCGGCGTGCCCCTCGGCTCGGACAGCTACTTCTTCCTGCCCCTCTGGACGAACTGGCGCGTCGGCCCCAACCCAGGGATCCTCGACTGGTACACCGTCATCGGCGGAGTCGTCGCTCTGGTCGCACTCGCCACACACGGCGCGCTTTGGCTTGTGCTCAAAGCGCCAGGCGAGCTGGAAGACCGCGCCCGCCGCGCAGCCTCGGCTCTGTGGGTTGCTCTGCTCGTGGTCACGCTGATCAGCTTGCCCGCTACCATTGCCGTGCGGCCCTCGGCGCTCGACAACTACCAGGCTCACAAAATCCTCTACCTGATCCCCGCGCTGGTCGTCGCCACGCTCGTCGGCATCTTCAGCTTCACCCGGCAAAGGAAGCCGCTCCCTGCGTTCCTTTCTTCGTGCTTCTATCTGGTCTTCATGCTCGTCGGCGCAGCCGTCGGACTCTACCCCACGCTCCTGCCTTCGTCCACCGACCCTGCCCGCGATATCACGGTTGCCAGTGCTCTCACCGGCGCGCATTCGTTGCACGTGGGGCTCATCTGGTGGTCCTTCGGTTTGCTTCTGGCATTGGGTTACATCATCACGTCCTACTGGCTCTTCCGTGGCAAGGTCACCGCGGAAGCCGGCTATGGACACTGAACACACATTCGAAGGAGAACTCCCTCATGGCCTCGCCCGCCGCTCAGGTCGCTGTCGAAAGTCCGCTGATCATCGATCCCGCCCACGATCTCGTCAGCCTGCGGCGCAGTCCGCTCGCCTCGATCTTCACGCCTAAAGCAGTCGCGGTCGTCGGCGCTTCCGAGCGTGCAGGCAGCGTAGGCTGCACCGTTCTCACCAACCTCATGGCCAGTCCCTTCGGCGGTCCCGTCTGGCCGGTCAATCCGAAGCGTCCCACCGTCCTCGGCCTTGCTGCTTACAAATCGATCCAGGATCTTCCTGGCGTTCCCGACCTCATCGTCGTCACCACCCCCGCGGCCACTGTTCCGGCCATCATTCAGGAAGCTGTCGACGCTGGCGTCCCCTCGGCCATCATCATCTCCGCCGGGTTCAAGGAAACAGGAGCACCCGGCAAAGCTCTCGAACAACAGATCGCCAAAATAATTCACGGCAAGATGCGCGTCATCGGCCCCAACTGCCTTGGCGTCATGAATCCAGTCGGCGGCGTCAATGCCAATTTCGCCAAAGCCATGGTCCCCGCCGGACGACTCGCCTTTATCAGTCAGAGCGGCGCGCTCGGCACCGCTGTTCTCGACTGGTGCATCCGCGAGCGCGTTGGGCTCAGCGGTTTTGTCTCTGCTGGCTCCATGCTCGACGTCACCTTCGGCGAACTCATCGATCACTACGGCCAGGATCCCAACACCGACTCCATCGTCATCTATATGGAATCCATCGGCGATGCGCGCAGTTTTCTCTCCGCCGCCCGCGCCGTGGCCATGAACAAGCCCATCCTGGTCATCAAGGCTGGCCGCACCGCAGCCGCTGCCAAAGCCGCCGCCTCGCATACCGGATCGCTTACCGGAAGCGACGACGTCCTCGATGCCGCCTTCCAGCGCGCCGGCGTTCTCCGCGTCAACTCCATCAGCGAGCTGTTCTACGTCTCTGAAGTCCTCGCCAAGCAGCCTCGCCCGCGCGGCCCGCGCCTCACCATCCTCACCAATGCCGGTGGTCCCGGCGTTCTCGCCGTCGACGCTCTCATTGCCGCCGGCGGAGAGCTAACCGAAATCGCCCCGGAGACCATCGCGACCTACAACAATTTCCTGCCCGATGCGTGGAGCCACAATAATCCCGTCGACATTCTCGGCGATGCCGAGTCAGACCGTTACTCCCAGGCCCTCGAAATCGCCTCCAAAGACATCAACACCGACGGCATGCTCGTCATCCTCACGCCCCAGGGCATGACCAACCCGACTGAGGTCGCCGAGCACCTCGCGCCCTACGCCACCTCCACAGGCAAGCCGGTAATCGCCAGCTGGATGGGCGGCGACGTCGTCGCACAAGGCGAGTCGATTCTCAAGCACGCAGGTATCCCCGTATTTCCTTATCCAGACGCCGCGGCCGAAGCCTTTGTCGCCACCTGGAAGCACACCAGTCATCTGCGCGACCTTTACGAGACGCCCACCGCTCTTTCCGGCTCAGTCCTCGAAACCAAACGCGATGTGGCCAACAGCATCGTCAGCCAGGTCCGTGCCAGTCGCCGAACCATCCTCACCGAATACGAGTCGAAGCAGCTCCTTGCCGCCTACGGCATCCCGACCGTCCGCACCGAGTTGGCCAGAACTTCAGAAGAAGCCGTGCTCAGGGCCGCCGAGATCGGCTATCCCGTCGTCCTGAAGCTTCACTCCGAAACCATCACCCACAAAACCGACGTTGGCGGTGTGAAGCTTAATCTGCGTACCGCAAGCGATGTCGCCGCGGCCTTCACCGAAATTCAATCTTCCGTTACCGTCAAGGTCGGCGCGAATCATTTTCTCGGCGTGACCGTGCAGCCTTTCGCCAAACTTGACGGCTACGAAATCATCCTCGGCAGCAGCATCGACCCGCAGCTCGGTCCGGTGCTTCTCTTCGGAACCGGCGGCCAGCTCGTCGAGGTTTATAAGGATCGCGCCCTCGCGCTCCCGCCGCTCACCGCGACTCTCGCCCGCCATCAGATGGAGCAGACGAAGATCTTCACCGCCCTCAAAGGCGTGCGTGGCCGCAAGCCCGTTGATCTCGATGCTCTCGATGCCCTCATCGTCCGCTTCAGCGAGCTGGTCGTCGAGCAGCGCTGGATCAGGGAAATCGACATCAACCCGCTCCTCGCTTCGCCCGACGGCCTCATCGCTCTTGACGCGCGCGTCGTCCTGCACGAGCCAGGTACCACAGAAGACCAGCTTCCGCGTCCCGCTATTCGCCCATATCCCGTGCAATACGTGGCGCCGTGGAAGACCAAATCCGGCGCGAGCGCTCTCATCCGCCCCATCCGTCCGGAAGATGAGCCCCTCATCGTGGCGTTCCATGATCGCCTCTCTGAACGCACCGTCGTCCAGCGCTACTTCACCGCCCTCGATCTCAATGCGCGTACCGCACACGAACGGCTCACCCGCATCTGCTTCATCGATTACGATCGCGAGCTGGCTCTTGTCGGAGAAACGAACGATCCCGTGTTGGGAAGGGTCATCGGCGGCGTCAGCCGCATGGTTCGCCAGGACGACCGCCGTTCCGCCACCCTCGCCGTGGTCGTCGCCGACGACTTTCAGGGGCAGGGACTCGGCGAGGAACTGATGCGCCGGGCCCTGTCGGCCGCTCGCCTCGAGGGCATCGCTCAAGTTCTCGTCTGCTTCCTCCCGGAGAACACGCGCATGCGGAGTCTCTCTCGCAAGCTGGGCTTCGCCCTCATCGAGGAAAAGGGTCTGCTGCGCGGCGAACTCGAACTCTGAAGTCCACCTGCGGCGAAAACGTGACTCGCGCCTGCTGTTCGCGACAGCACGATGGATCAGCCGAGCCCCGTTACAATGAAATATCATGCGCCGCATCTACATGGACGCCAACGCCACCACGCCTCTGCTGCCCGAGGTGCTGGAGGCCATGCGGCCCTTCTTTATTGACTCCTTCGGCAACGCCTCTTCGATCCACCAGCACGGCCAGCATGCCCGCGCCGCCGTCGAGCGCGCCCGCGAAC
>CAZSWI010000231.1:0-6544 GCA_964610635.1 uncultured Acidobacterium sp. | reverse complement strand
CACCGACCTTTGGGTTATGAGCCCAACGAGCTACCAGGCTGCTCCACCCCGCACCTTCATGGTAACAACCGCTGCAGGGCGGGTCAAACGAATGCAACCTGCAGCGCGGTGAGGGTGCAGTTCGCCTGCGAATGCGTTTCCGCAGTCCTCCGCGTCCGATCCGCGATCGAACCTTCACCGATTCAATTGGCAGACGCTGTGCAGGGCGCACATCCCCGGTCCTTGTCGCACTGTGATGTCCATCACACCCGCATGTGCGCTGGAACACAGCCGCACTGCCCCGCCGCATCGACACTAGGGTCAACCAGCGCTTGCAACGCTGCGAGGTGCAGCCATGACCCTTCCGTACCACGACATCGGCTCCGCGTTCGCCGCGCCCGGCAAGATTGTCGTAGCCACCGACTTGTCGGACACAGACTATTTGCTGCCCCACGCCATCGCGCAGGCAAAGGCCAGCGGTGCATCCCTGGTTCTCGTCCATACCGTCCTGCCGCATGAGTCGATGCCGGTTGAGACAGGCGCTATTCCTTATTACGATCCTCTGCGCATGGATCGCGACGCGCGCCTGCTGCTCGACAGCCTGGCACGCGAGGTGCGCGGGCAAGGGATCGAGTGCACGGCTGCGGTGCGGCACGGGTTTGTTCCCGACGTGATTGCCGACGTCGTTAAAAACAGTGGCGCCGGGCGCCTGATCCTCGGCACTCACGGACGCCGCGGGCTCAAGAAGTTTGTGCTCGGCTCAGTGGCGCGGCAGTTGCTCGAAACCGTAGAGGTCCCGGTGTGCACGGTCGGACCGCGCGCGCACAGGAAGACTGCCGAATCCCTGCTGGGGACGATCCTGCATCCTGTGTCGCTGGCCGGCCTGCACGAGACCAGCGCGGCTCTGTCGATCGCGCTCGGCCGCCAGTTCGGCGCGCCGGTGACCCTGCTTCACGTTCTTGCCGCGAGCCCGGCCATTTCCCGGGATCCCGCCAAGTCCGTGGCTGCAGCCGGCGAGCAGCTGAATCGGCTGGTTCCGGAGGATGCTCGTTCCTGGACCACGGTTCAGGCCAGGATTGCGGCCGGCAGCGTCGTACAGGAGATTTTGTCGGTAGCTCAGGACATGCAGGCCGGCCTGATCATCCTCGGCGTGCACGCTCCGGCGCACAGTTGGCTGCCGGGAACCGAGCCGGCGGCTTACAAGATTCTTGTTTCGTCCCCTTGTCCGGTGATTTCGCTCCGCGTCGATCCTGAGCCCAGCCAGGAAGGGCCGGAGCATGAGGAACAGTCCAATCCCCTGGTATTTGGTTAAAGGTCAGATGGCGATGTCAAGGTCCACTTTACGGAGAACGAGCGGGTGTGCGAACCCAACCCGCGGTCGCCAGACGCTCTATTTGCAGAGTGGCAGCATTTCTGCAGTCGATTTCCTCGGCGGGGCGGATGCGGGTGAATGCCAGAGCATTCGGCGGAAAGTCATCTGGCTGTGCGACGCCTGCACCTGTCTGTTTGCCGTCGAGACCTGGAGGCCGCCCGGACACCAAATCCGAGAACAAGTGCGGCCTTCCAGGAGTCATCGTGTTGCGCTTGATGGCGCACCAGGCCGCGCTGTTCCTGCGGAGAAGTGGAGTTGAATGCCGAATCCCGCAAAAAACGGATCTATGTCTGCCCGGGTGGTGCCGGAGCGCTGCGCCCAGTGCAGCGACCGCGCTGACAGGCTTTTCTGCAATCTGCCCGAAGATGCCATTGAGCGGTTCGATGAAATCGCGATGCAGATTTCGTATCCCAGCCGTTCGATCGTCTTTGAAGAAGGGCAGCGCGCGGCAGGGATCTTCGTCGTCTGCAGCGGCCAGATCAAGCTTGCGGCCACTTCGCGCGATGGGCGCACCATGATTTTGAAAATCGCGGTTCCGGGCGATGTGCTCGGCCTTTCCGCGACTTTGAACGACCAGCCGTATGAAGTGACAGCAGAGACGCTGGAGCCGTGCCAGGTGCGAAGCGTTCGTCGCCGCGATTTCCTGGAGTTTCTGAGCCATTATGGCGATGTGAGCCGCCACGCGGCGCAGGTGATCGCGCGTGAGTATCACGAAGTTTTTCTCGATGCGCGGCGGCTCGCGCTGTCGGGCTCCGCGGCCGGGCGGCTGGCTCAGCTCCTTCTCGACTGGGCCCGCACCAGTTCCTGCGGTAAGCCCGAGCTGCGTTTCACGATGGCCCTCACCCATGAGGAACTGGCCAACATGGCCGGAACTTCGCGGGAAACCGTCACGCGTCTGCTGAACCAGTTCGAACGCGACGATCTGATCACACGGCACGGCGCCTCCATCGTGCTTCTGAAGCCAGTCGAAATGGAACGGATGGTCGGCTGAGCAACATCCCGGGAAACCTTCTCGCGAGAAGATTGAAGTCGAATTGTTTTGCGTGGTTGCGCGGGCCGGTATTTCTGTGATCCCGATTACTTTGATAAAGCACAAGTCATTTCGGAGACGAACGTCTCTGATTCATCGACAGGCGGGAATGAGTCATCGGTACTTGTGACGTGGCCAGCTGATTGAGAGCAAGGCAGTAGCAACGCGAGTTCAAGTGAAAATTGCGGCCAGGCGAGGGGCTGTCCCCAGGTCCGTTGGCTGCGATTCGTTCGGTTGCGCGAACTCTCAGCTCACGATGACAACCGTCACTCTGCTACTCCGAGGATCGGGTTTAGCGGAGATTTTCTTCCGTCATGAGCCGGTTGAATTCGGGGGTGGCGCGGAGGGAGGCGAGGGTCTGGTCATCGAGGATTTTTTTGCGGTCGGCCAAACCTTCGTTGAGGGCTTTGCGCAGATATTCGATGGCTTGCTGGTTCTTGCCGGATTGGGCGAAGAGTTTGGCGAGGCAGTAATCCTGCTGGGCTCGGTCGTGGGCGGGGAGAGCTTCATTGACGAGCACGATGGAGCTTGAATCGAAAATGCGGGGATCGAGAGCGAAGGCGTTGCGGTAGGCGTCGATGCCCTGGGTTACTTTGCCGCGAGCGAAATAAGCGGTACCGAGATTGCTGTAAACGGCTGCGGATTTCTGGTTGAACTGGAGGGCTTTGCCGTAGTACCTGATCGCCTTTCCGTAGTTCTTTTTGGCGTAGTAGATGGCGCCGAGGTTATTGAGAGCTTCGGGGTAGTCGGGGCGGAGCTGGAGGGCACGCTCGTAGTCGCGGCGTGCCTGGTCGACAGCGAAGAGATGGTGGTAAGCGATGCCCATCTTGTTCCAGACGGCGGCGGATTTGTTGGGTTCCTGGGTATAGGCGTCGATGGCCTGGAGGTATTGCTGGCGGGCCATGGCCAGATCGCCGCGCATTTCCGGAGAGAGGGTTGAGGGGGATGAGGACTGTGGGTCCGGAGGAGCGGCCTGGCGGATCATCTGGGAGTAGGCACGGATCCCGACAGCAGCGGCAAAGAGAGCGACGAGGACGAGCGTGGTCGCGTCGGCGAAATAGCGCTTCATGAGCGCCTCCCTGAACCGTCTCCGCGAAAACCGAGGGAAAGGGAGACGATCCTGTCCAGAGAGCTGGAACGGTCCTAATGATTACTCCAGAAATGGTGAAAAAGGAAGAGCGGAGCTTAAGGAATTGCACGGGGGTAACGCAAGGAGCATGGCCCTTTTGGGGGATCAGGAACGGTACAGGAACGCCCCACGTTCACCGCGTCGCGCAAACGTCGGGCTTACCGGGCCCTCCGTCGCGGGGGCTCCGGTCCGCTGCGCGAATGGCGCCCAAACCAGGATGGGGACCTGCAGCGTGGACGGCAGTTCCTATAATAAATGCGCATGACGACGATTCGAATGGCTGGTGCGGACGATGCTTCGCTGATCCTGACTTTCGTTCGTGAGCTGGCCGAGTATGAGCGCGCTCCCGATGCGGTGAAGCTGACGGAGGCGGAGCTGGTGCGGGATGGGTTCCCGGCAGCGGGCAGGGAGCGGTATTACGAATGCGTAATCGCCGAGCTGGATGGCGAGGCAGACGATTCGCCAACTTCGGGCGGCCAGAAAAATGGACAGGGACCCGGGCGCGAAGCGGCGGGGATGGCCCTGTTCTTCCCCATCTATTCGACGTGGCGGGGACGGGCGATGCATCTGGAGGACTTGTTTGTGCGGCCGCGGTTTCGCGGGCGGGGGATTGGGAAGGCGTTGCTGACGAGGGTGGCGTCGCTTGCGGTGGAGCGAGGCTGCGTGATGCTGTATTGGCACGTGCTGGACTGGAATACACCGGCGATTGAGTTTTACAAGACCCTGGGAGCGGAGCCGCTGGAGGATTGGACGCGGATGCGGCTCTCGGGGAAGGCGCTGGAGGCGGTTGCGGCGCAGAATGAAACGAAGGCGTGAGGATTCGGGTTATGGGTGGGGGACTGGCTGGGCTGGAGGCGGCGCTACTCCCACCCCATCAAGCCAAAACCGGGCTTGCCGGGGGTCCCGATGAACAAAGGCAGAGCATGAGAATCCGAGTCATTGGGGGAGGCCTTGCCGGGCCGGAAGCTGCGCTGGTGGCGGCACGGATGGGCGCGGAGGTCGATCTCTACGAGATGCGGCCGGTGCGAACGACTCCGGCGCATGAGACGGGGGATTTTGGGGAGCTGGTTTGCAGCAATTCTCTGAAAAGCGAAAGCGAGAACACGGCGCCGTGGCTGCTGAAGCAGGAGATGAGGCGGGCGGGGTCGCCGCTGCTGGCTTGCGCGGACGCGAGCGCGGTGCCGGCCGGGCATGCGCTGGCCGTGGATCGGGTGGAGTTTTCGCGGCTGATTGGGGAGAAGGTTGCCGCAGAGCCGCGGATTGCGGTCCATCGGGAAGAGGTAATAGTCCTTGATCCGGAAGATGGGATCACGATTGTGGCTTCGGGGCCGCTGACTTCCGATGCGCTGTCGGAGGAGATCGCGAGGCTAACGGGCGCCGATCACCTGGCGTTTTATGACTCAATCAGCCCTATCGTCGAGGCGGATTCGATCGATCGGGAGCGCGTGTACCTAGCGGCGCGGTATGACAAAGGGACTGCAGACTATATTAATTGTCCGATGACGCGGGCGGAGTACGAGGCGTTTGTCGACGCGCTGCTGACGGCGGAGAGCGTGGAGGCGAAGGAGTGGGAAAGCCTGGAATATTTCGAGGGTTGTTTGCCGCTGGAGGAGCTGGCGCGGCGGGGGCGGGACACGCTGCGGTTTGGGCCCATGAAGCCGGTGGGGCTGATCGATCCGCGGACGGGGAAGATGCCGTGGGCGGTGGTGCAGCTGCGGGTGGAGAATCTGCGGGCGGATTCCTACAACCTGGTGGGGTTTCAGAACCACATGAAGTTTGGGGAGCAGGCGCGGATTTTCCGAATGATTCCGGGGCTGGAGCAGGCGAAGTTTTTGCGGTACGGGCAGATTCATCGGAACACGTACATTAACGCACCGCGGGTGCTGACGCGGTTGCTGAATATGCGGGAGAATCCTGGGATTTTCTTTGCGGGGCAGATATCAGGCGTGGAGGGGTACACGGAGTCGATTGCGACGGGAATGCTGGCGGGCTTATATGCAGCGATTATGGTGCAAGGCGGCCTACCGGAATCGGTGCCGCGGGGGACAGCGCTGGGGTCATTGGTGCGGTATATCGTTGAGGCCGACCCGAAGAGGTTTCAGCCGGCGAATATCACGTTCGATCTGCTGGAGCCGCTGGACGAGGTAACCCGACGCAAGGTTCGTGATAAGAGAGAGAGGCGTCGAATGCAGTGTGAACGGGCGCTTGCGGAAATGGATGCGTGGATTGCCGCGACGCATCCACAGCCAACAGGCAGGACGTAACCGAGTGACCTGCTAACCTTAAATGGGCGATGAAATCTGGAAAGAAGCGATGAAATTCGGCGTACTGGTTTTTCCTGGATCGAATTGCGACCACGACACCTATAACGTTGTGGCGGAACTGGCGCATCAGCCGGTGGTTTTTTTGTGGCATGACTCGCCGAGCCTTGAGAATTGCGACGCCATTCTGGTTCCTGGCGGGTTCGCTTACGGCGACTATCTGCGGACGGGTGCGATTGCGCGGTTTTCACCGGTGATGCAGTCGGTGCAGAAGTTCGCGGCGGATGGCGGGCTGGTGCTGGGGATTTGCAACGGATTTCAGATTCTGTGCGAGGCGGGATTGCTGCCGGGTGCGCTGATGCGGAACGCGGGTCTCGAATACATCTGCAAACAGGTTTATCTGCGGACGGAGACGACGGATTCGCCGTTTACGCGGACGGTGAGCAAGGGTCAGGTGCTGAAGATTCCAATTGGGCATATGGAAGGGAACTACTTCTGCGATGAAGCAACGCTGAACGCGCTGACCCGGGACGAGCGCATCGTATTCCGGTATGCGACGGCGGAGGGTGTAGTGACGGCGGAGGCCAATCCCAACGGGTCGCTCGAGAATATTGCGGGGATTCTGAACGAAGGACGGAACGTGCTGGGAATGATGCCGCACCCGGATCGCTCGAGCGAGGCGCTGCTGGGTTCGGCGGATGGGTTTAGAATCTTCGAGTCGCTGGTGGGGGCGCTGGCACAGCAAGCATGATCGACATTCATCACCACCTGTT
>CAZSWI010000230.1:0-6560 GCA_964610635.1 uncultured Acidobacterium sp. | reverse complement strand
TGCTCCGCGTGAAGCGAATATCCTTCTCGCCCAGCTGGCTCACGCTGTTCCCCTGAAACGACCCAGCCTTGATGGAATTCGGCCCCTCGCCGTACACCTTCCATGGACGCGTCTCGTAAATGGCCTCACCGTTCACGCTCATCCAGTCCGTAATGCGATCCACAACAGCAACCTCTTTGCTGTCGATCGTCCCGTCGGGCTTCCCCGGCACGTTCAGGATGAACGTCCCGTTCTTGCTCACCGTGTCGATCAGCCAGTGGATCACGTCCCGCGGCTGCAGATACCCGCCGTACTCGCCCGGCTTATCGTAGAGCGCGCGGTCGTAATGCCAGTCGCCGATGCAGGTCTCCGACTGCCACGCGTAAGGCATGATCTTGTCCGTCAGTCCGCGCTCGTAATCGGCCACAACCGACTTCGCATACTTATCCGGCACCTCCTTGATGTTGATGACGCCTTCCATCTTGCCGCCGTTCATCTGCAGGCTGTGGTTGTAGTAGAAGGCGCCGATGTTCATGCCGCCCCAGCCCAGTGGAAACAGGGAATTGTCGAAGTAAAGAAGGTCGGGATTGTGCTGCTCGATCAGGTCGCGGGTGCGGTCGTAAAAATTCTTCACGTAAGAAATGTCGGGCAGCGCATTCGCCGGATGCTTCACCCCGTAGATCCGGTGCGGATCGTACCCCTCCCACCACTGCTCCTTGCCATCGGCCATCGTCATGCGGCCGTCGTAGGGGACACCCGCCAGCGCTCCCGCCTTATCCGCTCCATGCGCGGTCTGGAACCACCACCAGTTGCGCGCCTGATGCACGGTCACGCCGAGGCGCAGACCCTGATCGCGCGCTGCTTTGGCCCAGCCCCCAACGACGTCTCGGTGCGGGCCCATATTCACCGCGTTCCACGGCTGATGCTTTGAGTTCCAGGAGTCGAAGCTGTCGTGGTGATTGGCCACGGTGATGAAGAACTTCGCTCCCGCCTTCTTGTAGCGCGCGATCAGTTCGTCGGGTTGCCAGTTCAGCAGCGTCCACTGGGCGCAGAGATCCTTGTATCCGAAACGCGAGGTGGGACCGTAATGCTGCAGCTGGTACTTATAATCTTTATCCCCCTCCATATACATTCGGCGGGCGTACCAGTCGCCGGCCTCGGGCACGCATTGCGGGGTCCAGTGAGCCCAGATGCCGAACTTCGCGTCCCGGTACCAGTCCGGAACGTCGTACTGCAGCAGCGAGTCCCATGTAGGCTTGTACGGCCCTTCGCCGGCAAGATTGGGAATCGGCGATACCATCGGCACGCCGTCCCACGATCCGCCCGGCAGCGCGGGCGGCTCGCCCCACGATGTCGGCTGCCATGCGCCGTCGTCCAGCTTTACGCGGACAATCTTTCCGCCTTCGAGCGCATAGAAGACCTGCTCGCCCTCCGGCGTCGCACAGAATTTCGCGTAGTCCTGAGTGAAGGTGTTGAAGCCCGAAGCATCGGCGGCAGCCGTCGTGTCCTGAGCCATCCCCTGCGCGGTTAGATAAGGGGAACCGGAAACCGCTCGAGCAGCTGCCGCAGCAGCCATTAACCTGCAAAAATCCCGACGCCGCATACAAACCCTCCAGGCTGTTGTTGAATGAACCCAACGCAGTATAAGCGCAGTCAGGGCTGCGGTGTTCTTCAAAAAAGCAGGGGAGTGCCCTACTCGTCGTAGTGGAGGAGACTGAAGACGTCGTAATCCCGAAAGCGCTCGCGGCCCTTCAGAAAGTCCAGCTCAATCGCAAAGCCCAGACCTGCAATTTCGCCGCCCAATTGCTGGACGAGCTTGATGGTCGCTTCCATCGTGCCGCCGGTGGCCAGCAGGTCGTCGACCAGCACCACGCGCTGGCCAGGCTCGATCGCGTCCGCGTGAATCTCCAGCGTGTCAGACCCATATTCAAGGTCGTAGGTGACGCGCACTTTGGGCCCTGGCAGCTTGCCCGGCTTGCGCACCGGCACGAACCCCGCATTCAGCCGATAAGCGAGCGCCGGTCCAAAAATGAACCCCCGCGCCTCGATGCCCAGCACCAGATCGATGTCCTTCTCCAGGTAGTACTGCGCCAGCGTATCGATCAGCGCCGCAAAGCCCTTGGGATCCTTGAGCAGCGTTGTGATGTCGTAAAACAGGATGCCCGGCTTGGGAAAATCCGGAATCGTGCGCACCAGCGCTTTCAGCGGTTCGCAATCCGTCGTCCTGATGGTCATAGATTTTCTACCAGGCTCCTTCTATTTCAAACGGCCCAAGATCCTCGCCTTCCTTCTCGTCCAGTTCGTGGTCAATCACTGCATCCACCCGGCTGCCGCGCGATCCTTTGCGCAGAGCCTCCGCGAGATTGGCCAGGGTCTCGGCATCTCCCACAGCCAGGACTTCCACATGCCCGTCCTCGGTGTTGCGCACCCATCCACTCAGTGCCAGGGCGGCGGCTTCGCGATGCACAAACCAGCGAAACCCAACTCCCTGCACGCGACCTTTAACAAGGTAGTGACGAACCATAGGAAGAGCAGGGCCAGTGTTTCAGATGTGCGGTGATGGCGCAAGATAACGCGCCGTCCGTCTGCCTGGTGCGGTCAGACTGCGGCGCGAGGCGCAGAGCCTGCCCCGAGGAAGCCGGGAGCGAAGCGACCTCCGCATCGAATAGCCCGGACCTCCAGTCCCGCAACCTCGCGTGACCATCCGGGTTCGCGTCATTGTCCGGCGCAGCGAGCTTCGCGTTCCCGTCGGCCTGTCGCACCTATAATCGAGACTGTCTTCGGCGGCAGCCCTGAACGGAGCAACGGCTCCCGCGCGTCTGAAACCGGGCCCGGCCTTCTATGCAGCGCGCTGTCCGATCTCCGATGTTGTCCCCCCTTCCCAATCCCGTCCGCGTCCGCGTGCTGCCCATCGCGATTCTGCTCCTGGCCACCCTCCCGTTGCCGGGCTTTCAATATTCCGCGCCCAGGACCCCAGCCTTTGCGCACGCCGAGCGTCTCCGTGAAGCGCTGGAGGGTCGTCCGGAACAACAACGCACGCGGCTACAGTACGAACGGGTACTCGAAGCCTACCGCGCCATCTACCACAGCGATCCTTCCTCTCCGAAGGCCGACGCCTCCGTCGCCGCCGTTGCCGATCTCCTCGCCGAAGAAGGCCGCATCTTTCAGGACAACAAAGCCCTCCACGACGCAATTGGCCAGTATGAATTTCTCCGCCGTCAGTATCCCGCCAGCCGCTACCGCTTCAGCGCCCTGCTAACCGAGGGCGAAATCTACCAGCGCGATCTGGGTGATACGCAACAGGCCAAGGCTGCCTATCAGGACTTCCTGCGTCTCTATCCGCAAAGCCCGCTCCGGGTTGAAGCACAAGCCGAGCTGAAAAATATCCGCCGCGAAGAGGTTTCCACCTCGCACCTTCAACCCAGACATGGAACCAGCCCTGCCAATGCGCCTCGAAGCACCATCCTGACAGCCGAAGCGCCTTCTCAGCAGTCGCCCGCTCCGCAGCGCCGTGACTCCGCAACGCGAAGCCAGCCCGCATCCCGCTTCTCCGCAATCGAAGAGAACAACCTTCCGCCGCCTCACCCCTCCCCCGGTCTCGCGGCAAACTCCACGGCCCCCGAACCGACCGTCAGCGCGTCCCTCATTGAAGATGCGCGGATCATGAACGCGCCACCACCGTTCCCCCGCCGCGGAACGCTTCCGCTCATCACCGGCATCCGCCACTGGTCCACACCCGACTACACCCGCGTCGCCATCGACCTCCAGCAGGAAGTGCGTTACCAGGCGACGCGCGTCTCCGATCCCGGCCGCATCTTCTTCGACCTCTACGGAACGCGCCTCTCGCCAGAGTTGCAGGGCCGCGCTGTCGAGGTCACCGACGAAGGCTTTCTCACCCGCATCCGCGCCGCCCAATCCTCAGCCAACACCACACGCATCGTGCTCGACGTCAACAGTGTCAGCGCCTACTCCGCTTTCTTCCTGCAGAACCCGCCGCGGCTCATCATCGACGTGCACGGCAGCAAGGAAGCGATCCCGCCGCGCCAAATCGCAAGCGCGCCCCAGCCTCCGGCTTCCACTCCGTCAGGAACTCCACATCCTCGTCGCATCGCAACGGCCAGAACTCCGCCGCCTGCCGCCAATACAGACTCCGACAGCGGATCCGCCCTCTCCGATGTAGCCACCCTCGGCAGCCAGCCAGACCAGGTCCGTGCCACGCGCTATCCCACCACCGCTCCGGTTGTCGCCTCCGTCCCAAGAACCACTGTAGCAACGACTCCAGTGACCCAGTCGAATCCGTCGCGGCCGAACCGCATCACCCGTGGTGACGCCGCCACGCGCGCAGCCGACGACGTACCCCCCGCAGAGGCCGGCTCTTCCGGTATTGCTGCTCCGGAACCAACCTCGACCGGTTCGCACATCCCGAGCTCCATGGTCAGGGCGCTCGGACTCAAGATCAATCGCATCGTCATCGACGCCGGGCACGGTGGCCACGACTCCGGCACGCTCGGCCCCGGCGGCCTCGAAGAGAAGGACGTCGTTCTCGACATAGCCCTTCGCCTCGGCCGCCTCCTCAGGCAGCGCCTCGGCGCCGACGTCATCTATACGCGCAGTGACGACACTTTCATCCCCCTCGAAACCCGCACTGCCATTGCCAATCAGGCTCAGGCCGATCTCTTCATTTCCATCCACGCCAACTCCAGTGCCGATACCGGCGCCCGCGGCGTCGAAGTCTACTACCTCAACTTCACCTCCTCAACCGACGCGCTCGAAGTGGCTGCCCGCGAAAACGCCGTTTCCGACGAATCGATCCACCAGCTCTCCGACCTGGTGAAGAAAATCGCACTCCAGGACAAGATCAACGAGTCGCGCGAATTCGCCTCCGACGTCGATCAGAGCCTCTACGCCGGACTCGACCCGGGGAATCCCGGCCTGAAAGACCGCGGCGTCAAGAAGGCTCCCTTTGTCGTGCTCATCGGCGCGAACATGCCGTCCATCCTCGCCGAGATTTCCTTCCTTACCAATCCCGACGATGCCGCGGAGCTCCGCGACCCCCAATACCGCCAGCGCATTGCTGAATCCCTCTATCGCGGCGTCTCTCGCTACGTCTCCAGCCTCAACGGAGTTCGCCTGGCCCAGGCCGGCGCCCGCGTACCCGGCAGCGAATAAGAAGAAACCTTCCTTCCCATTGCGGTGTCAGTCTAACTATCATCGAAAAAGGGTCAGGCCCCCAGACTCCCAGCAATGTCGATCGCCAGAATTGTCACCACCTCCGTCATCCTCACCTCCGCGCTCACCCTGGCCGCGCTTGAGCCGCCGCCCGCCGCCCCGGCCCTGTTGCCGAAGTCATTCGCCGGATGGACCCAAACCGCTGCCCCAACGGCGACCCCCACTCCCGCCGATGCCGCCGTCCTTCACGAATACGGACTGGCGCAGTCCTCCGTCGCCAGCTACGCGTCGGGTGCTCAACGCGTGACCATCCACGCCTGGCGTTTTGCCGATGCCACCGGCGCCTATGGAGCCTTCACCTGTTTCCGCCAGCCAGGCATGTCCGCTGAGAACATCGGCCACGACGGAGCCGCGTCCGGCGACCATCATCTTTTCTGGACCGGAACCACCGTGGTCGACGCAATCTTCACCGCCCCGGCCACCGCCGAGAAGTCAATCATCGCCGCGCTCGCTGCCCAACTCCCGCAGGTCGGCGGAGCCGCCGGCGTCCCGCCCAGCCTCCCGCATTATCTGCCTGCGCCGCAACTCGATCCTTCAACAGTCAAATACGCCATCGGCCCTGCCGCCTATGCGCGCATGGGCGGTCAGCTCCCACCCGCCGCGATCGATTTCAGCCAGGACACCGAAGCCATCACCGCGCATTACGGGCCCGCAGGCGCACAGCAGACTCTCACACTCCTGCTTTACCCCACACCGCAGATCGCCGCCGCTCATCTCAAGGCGCTCGACTCCATTGCCCAATCCTCCGGCATGTCGACGAAACGCAGCGGACCCCTTGTCGCCATCGTCACCGGCAGTAATACTTCGCAAAAAACTCAGCAGCTTCTCAACGCCGTTCACTTCAACGACTACGTCACCATCAATCATCCCGAGGGCTACGTCCCCGAGGGCGCGAAACTGTATCGGCTCTTACTCGGCATCACCGTGCTCGTCGTCGTTCTCATGTGTGGCGCCTTGCTTCTGGGTCTTTTCCTCGGAGGCGGTCGCGCCCTGTTTCGCGTCATTCGCGGAAAGCCGGCTTCCTCTGTCGTGGAAGAGGAATTCATCTCCCTCCACCTTGGAAGCTGACCGAAGCCACTGCTCCCAAACCTTGAATCGCTGCGGCTGGGGGTTCTATCTGTCCGGAAAAGAATGAATTATCCGACGGGAGAGTCGGCGACGAAGGAGAACACAAAGCGAAAACGATCAACCTTGGCCGCCTCCGACCCCTCTTCGTAAATGACCAGATATCAACGGCTTAAACCAGCCCTGGTTTTGGCCTTGACACCCCTTCTGCACGCCCATAGTATTGCGCCAGGAAAGTTCTGATGGCTTGCCTCCGTTGGAACTATTCTCCCTGAAGAGAAGGCTGC
>CAZSWI010000229.1:0-6595 GCA_964610635.1 uncultured Acidobacterium sp. | reverse complement strand
GACTTTGTGACGGCGATGATGTCGCTGTTCATCGTGTTGTGGCTGATGAACGCGAACGTGAAGATCCGTCAGGCCGTGGCTGGATACTTCAACGATCCCCGCGGCAAGTCGCCGATGACGGGATCGGACCTGGCGGGGACGGACGATAGTCTGGCGATCACGAAAGACAATGTTTCGCAGTTGAAGGAGAAGATCGAGGCAACGATTAAGAAAATGAACGATCTGAAGTCGCTGCAGAATGCGATTCAGATCACGATTACCCCGGAGGGGCTGAGGATCGAACTACTGGAGACAAAGGACGGGACGTTTTTCGATACGGGGAGCGCCGTTCTGAACAAGAACGGACAGGAGCTACTGAAAATGCTGTCGCAGCAGCTGGGGGACCTTCCGAATCGTGTGTCGATTGAGGGTCATACAGACGCGCGCCCTTACGCGTCGGCGGGTGGATACGGGAATTGGGAGCTTTCTTCGGACCGGGCGAACGCGGCGCGAAGGGTGATGCAGAATGCGGGGCTGAGGAAGGATCAGGTGTCGCAGGTGCGGGGGTATGCGGACCAGAAACTGCGGGTTCCGGCGAATCCGATGGACCCGTCGAACCGGAGGATTTCGCTGATCGTGCAGTATGTGACGGAGGATGCGCCGTCGATTCCGGGGAATGCGGGAAAGGGCGCGGCGGGCGAGAATGCGAAGCCGGGGATTTCCGGGCAGGGTAGCTCGAGGCCGGGGCTGGATATTTCGGCGCCGAAAAGCGGGGCGGGTGCTGGCGCGGCGGCGAACGCCGAGGACAAGCCGGACGATACAAAAACCGGGACCGGGGCGAGCCCGACGCAGGCTGGGACGCAGTCGGGTTCGGGCCAGCCGAGCGGGAATCAGCGGAGCGGAGTTGCCAGCGGGGCGCAGCAGGGCGGGTCAAGTGCGGCACCTGCGCAGAAGCCGGCGGCGGGCAAGCCGCTGGCCCAGAATGCTGTCTCGCGCCTGTGGCTGAAGATTCATCCGAAGTAAAAAAGGGGGCTGGACCGGCTCCCGGGCGCTCACGTCGGCGTAGGCGCGATCCTGTGCGTGCGCGAATCACCGCCCATTTGCGGGCGACGGCATGGCTCGCGTGGAGTAATCTTGTGCCAGGATAAAACTAGCAATCTGTTTTTGCCACACCGCAACGGGATTTCAAATAGCACGTCGGCGGGTGGAGCGGCCTTTCTCAGGGAGTAAACCACTGTGGACGAGTTCGTGCGCGCACACGAAGAGACGAGCGATATCGATCTGCTGCACGAGATCGGGAGCCGGATGGCTGCGGCGGATCCGTTTCATGAGGTATTGCAGCGGGTGATCGAGATGGTGACGGCGGCGGTGCGCTGCGACTCGTGCTTTATCTATGTGCTGGAGAAGGAAAAGTTGGTGATGCGGGCCTCGAAAAATCCGCACGAGGACGTTGTGGACCGGCTGGTCGTGGATATGGGCCAGGGCGTGACCGGATGGGTGGCGGAGCACAAGCAGACGGTTGCGCTTCCCGCGAAGGCATGGGCCGATCCGCGGTTCGCGCGCTTCCCGAGCCTTCCTGAGGATCGCTTCGAGGCTTTCCTTGCAGTGCCGATTCTGTGCCGGGGGAAGCTGGTGGGCGCGATCAACATGCAGCATCGGGAGCCTCACCATCATTCGCGACGCGAGATTAAGCTGATCACGATGATCGGCTACCTCGTGGGGGCGGAGGTCGAGCTGGCGCGGATGGAGTACGAGAAGACGCAGCTGGCCGACCAACTGGAGACGCGCAAGGTGATGGAACGCGCGAAGGGAATTCTGCAGCGGGAGCTGAGCATTGACGAAGAGGCGGCGTACCTGATGCTGCAGAAGCAGAGCCGGCAAAAGCGCAAGCCTTTGCGCGAAATTGCCGAGGCCATCATTCTTATGGACGACATGAAAAAGGGCAAGAAGTAACTGGTGACCGGGGCTAACTGCGAGCGTAGCTGAGCTAAAGGCGAGCGAAAAACACTCAGCGAAAAAGCGTTTAGCCAGAGGCGTTCAGAGGGAAAAGCGGACGCGAACAGAGAGAACGGCGAATGTCCGCTTTCGAACAACCGATTGCGATATCGGACAGGACGCGGCCGCGCCGGTCTGAGTAAGAGCCTTATTTTCAAGCGAAAAACATTTGGTACGAAAACTGCGGCTGGGACGCTTGCGGTCCTGGTGCGTCCCGATATTTGGAGCGGAGAGCAAAGAATGCTGAATGATCTGAAATATGCGTTGCGACAATTACGAAAGTCGCCGGGGTTTGCAATCACAGCGGTGGTAACGCTGGCACTGGGGATTGGCGCGACGACCGCGATCTTCACGATGTTCGATCAGGTGCTGCTGCGGTTGCTGCCGGTGGAAAAGCCGACGGAACTGGTGCGGCTGGAGTGGCATGGAAGCTTTTCCGGCTCGATGAGCAGCTTCGGGGGCGATGCCGGCAACTACTTTTCCTATCCGATGTACCGGGATCTGCGCGAGCGCAATCAGGTGTTCAGCGGCGTGCTCGGGACCATGCGCACGAACGTGGGAATTTCCTGGCACAATCAGGCGGAGAACGAGCATGCCGAAGTGGTCAGTGGGAATTATTTCCAGGTACTGGGGCTGAACCCGGTTGCCGGCCGTCTGTTCACCTCCGCCGATGAAACAGGGAAGGATGCGAACCCAGTGGTAGTGCTGAGCTACGACTATTGGCGCAACCACCTTGCGGCGTCGCGCGAGGTGCTGGGGCAGACGCTGCTGATCAACGGACATGCGTTCACTATTGTCGGGGTGGCGCCGGCGAATTTTCATACGGCCATTGGCGGTTATCGCCCGGCCCTCTTTGTGCCCGTGACCATGGAGGCCATCGCGATGCCGGGGCGGGCGAAGAACCACGATCTCGATAATCATCAGTCCGTCTGGCTGACGGTGGTGGCGCGATTGAAACCCGGCGTAACTGCCGAGCGCGCACAGACGAGCCTTGCGCCACTATGGCATGCACTGCGGAGCGAGGAGCTGACTCTGTACAAGTCGGCATCGCCGAAGTTCAGGCAGGGCTTTGTCGAGCGCTCGCGGTTGCTGGTGAAGGACGATTCGATGGGGTTCTCGCCCAGCCGCATGGATCTCCGGACGCCGCTTGTAATTCTGCTGAGCATGGGCGGACTGCTCATAGCGATGTGCACGTTGAATGTGGCCACGCTGCTGCTGCTGCGGTCCTCGGCGCGGGTGCGGGAGATGTCGATGCGCTACGCGCTGGGGGCGAAGAGCGGACGCATCGTGCGCCAGTTGCTGATCGAAGGGGGAATGCTGGGCGCTGCGGGCGCGGCCGCGGGGCTGGCACTCTCCCCGGTGCTGGCGCTCGCGCTGGTGCGCCTGATGACCCATGCCGACCCGGGGGCTGAGCCCTATTCGGCCAGCCTGGATGGGCGGGTCCTGCTGTTTGCGCTGGGGCTGGCGATGGTGGTGAGTCTGCTGTTTTCAATTGCGCCCGCGCTGCACTTCCTGCGTCCCGATCTGGCGGGAGCGCTGCGGCAAAGCACGGGAACCGCGTCAAAGAAGACGCAGTTCTTCCGCAAAGCCGCGGTGGGCTTGCAGATTGCGCTGAGCGTCCTGTTACTGGGCGGAGCGGGCCTTTTTGTGCGGACGCTGACGAACCTGCGCTACCAGGCAGTGGGCTTCGATACGAATCACCTGGTCACGTTTGGTCTCGATCCGACGATGTCCGGCTATACCGAAGCGCGCGCGCCGGAGATCCTGAATGCGGCGCTCGACGCGCTGCGGCGCATTCCTGGAATACAGTTGGCGGCGGGAACAACGGATCCCGAGCTGGAAGGGGACAACGAGATCGACGGGTATGTTATCCAGGGTCATAAGCCCGCAGAAGGAGAAAACACCGACTACGAGGCGCCATCGATCACGCCGGGCTATTTCGCAACCTTGCGCCAGCCACTGCTGGCGGGGCGTGAGTTTACCCTTGCCGATGGAAAGACGGCGCCGAAGGTCGCTATCGTGAATCTGGCATTTGCGAAACAGTTTTACGGATCGGCGCAGAATGCGCTGGGGCGGATGATCGGCGAGGACAAGCCGGACACGACGATTGTGGGCGTTGTCGGCGATGTGCGCCATACTGATTTGCGGACGCAAATTGGGCCGGCGGTGTACCGGCCGTGGCTGCAGAACGACCATCCCACAGGCCTGGATCTGTACGTGCGAGCGGCGCAGTCGCCGGATTCCGTTGAACCGGCGATTCGTAAGGCGATCCACGACCTGGATGCGACTCTGGTGGTCGAGGATCTGCGCTCGATGGATGCGGTAATGGAAATCAGCGCTTCGAACGAGCGGGCGCTGGCGCTGCTGGCTGTGGGATTCGCAGTGTTGGCGGCGATTTTGGCGGCGGTGGGGCTTTATGGGGTGCTGGCGTATTCCACGCAGAGCCGAACGCGGGAGATCGGGGTGCGGCTGGCCCTGGGTGCGCCGCGGCGGACTCTGGTGGCGCTGGTGGCGCGGGAGATGTCGTGGATCGCGGGGATTGCCGCGCTGGTGGCGCTGCCGGCGACGGTGGGGCTGGCGCAGCTGTTCCGGAGCCAGTTGTATGGGGTGAGCACGTGGGACCCGGTGACGCTGGCGGCTGCGCTGCTGCTGACGGCGCTGATGGTGGCGCTGGCATCGGCGTTGCCGGCGCAGCGGGCGACGGCGGTGGATCCGATGGAGGCGCTGCGGACCGAATAAGGCAATTAAAAGGCGACAGGCGACATCTGTAACGGAGAGTGTGACAGATTATGCTCAGCGATCTGAAATATGCCTGGCGGCAGTTACGAAAATCGCCGGCGTTTGCAGTCACGGCGGTGTTTACGCTGGCGCTGGGGATCGGCGCCAACACGGCGATTTTCAGCATCGTGAACGCGGTGCTGCGTCACCCCGCTGGAGTCGACCATCCGGAACAGGTGGCCGTGCTGCATACGCGCTACACGCAGTTCACACTGGATATGCCTTATGTCTCTGTGCCCACTTACGCCACCGCGGGATCGCTGCGGGATCAGGTGGGAGCGGCCGCGATTGAACGACCGGCGAGCTTCAACATCGAGCGTGACGGCGTAGCGCGGCATATTGCGGCGGCGCGGGTGTCGTCGCAGTGGTTCGCGGTGTATGGCGCGCGGCCGATTCTGGGCCGGACATTTACCGCGGAGGAGGATCAGCCGAACGCTGGGCCGGTTGTGGTCCTGAGTTACGGAATCTGGCAACGGGATTTTGGAGGCAGGGACGACGTCCTCGGACAAACACTGTTGCTGGACGCGAAGCCTTATCGCGTGGTTGGGGTGATGCGAAGCGATTTTGCGTGGCCGCGACGTTCCGAGCTCTGGACTCCGATTGCGCTCGCGCCGAAAGCGTTCAGCCCGGATGAGGTTTTCAACGAGAATTACAACGCCGTTGCGCGCCTGCGGCCCGGAGTTTCGGTAGCGCAATTCAATGCAGAGTTATCGACTAAGATATGGGACGAGCTGCGCCGCGGCGGGGGGAGCAAATATGCCACGAGTTCCGGTTGGTCTGTTTACGCGACGCAGTTAACGGAATTTGCGGCGGGTCCGCTGCGCACGCCGCTCTATGTTTTATCCGCAGTAGTGGCGCTGGTGCTGCTGATTGCGTCGGCGAATGTGGCCGGTCTGCTGTTGGCGCGCGCTTCGGCGCGCGGCAGAGAGTTTGCGATTCGGACCGCGCTGGGAGCGAGTGCGGGACGCATGGTGCGGCAACTTCTCGTCGAGACATTGCTGCTGGCGGGCGCTGCAGCGATTGCGGGCATCATGACGGGACCGTTGACGGGCAGATTGCTTCTGCGCATGGTGCCGCACGATCTGGCTGCCGGCTTCATCGTCCATCTGGATCCGGTGGTTCTGGGCTTTACCGCGGGCGCCGCGGTGGTTGCGTCTCTGATTGCCGGCATGGGTCCGGCCTTCACGTTGTTTCGGCAGCATGCGCGGTTGCAACTGCACGAGGGTGGAAGAAGTGGGACGGCTTCAAGCGATAAGCAGCGGCTGCGCGGCGCGTTTGTGATCGGCGAGGTGGCGGCTTCATTCTTTCTGCTGGCGGGGGCTGGGTTGTTTCTGGCGAGTCTTGAAAAGCTGCAGCAGGTGAATCCAGGCTTCAATCCGCGGGGCGTGCTGGCGGGGTCGGTACAGTACGCGGGAAGAGATTTTCGCAGCAGCCAGCCGCGGCAGGCTGCGTTTATCGGCAGCGTGCTTGGAAACCTGGCGGGACAGCCGGGAGTTCGCGCGGTCGCGGCGGTCGACCCGGTACCCTTCGATCCTGACAACGGCAATTCGTGTTCGTTTGCGATTATCGGTCGGCCCCTGGGTCCGAACGATCCGGGGCCTCACAGCCAGCTCACTTTGGCGACTCCCGAATATCTGAGGGTGATGCAGATTCCACTGCTGGCGGGAAGATGGATCAACGCGGGAGATGTTGCCACCGGCGAGCCAGTTGCGGTCATCGACGAACGTCTGGCAAGGAAATACTGGCCGGGGCAGAGTCCGATCGGCCGGCACATTTCTTTCGGGTGCGACAACAAGCCGGCGGTGGTGGTGGGTGTTGTGGGCACGGTGAGGCTCAGCTCTCT